>CAZAVX010000013.1:0-44701 GCA_964488835.1 uncultured Iamiaceae bacterium
GCACCCATGCCGAGCTGATGGCCCGGGGCGGGCAGTACGCGGACCTCTACACCATCCAGGCCAGCGCGTACCGCTGAGCCCGCGCCGCCGGAACGCGGACCGGGCTGCCCTCGTGACCGTGGGAGCCACGAGAACAGCCCAGACTCGAGATGGGGTTCGTTCAGGCGTTCCGGACGTCGTCGCGTCCGGGCCGGCGCGCTCAGCGGTTCGGCTGAGGCGTGACCCGCAGGTAGGGCTTGATGGCGGTGAAGCCCTTCGGGAACTTCTCCTTCGCCTCGTCGTCGCTCACCGCGGGGACGATGATGACGTCGTCGCCGTCCTTCCAGTCGACCGGGGTGGCCACCTGGTAGTTGGCGGTGAGCTGGAGCGAGTCGATGACCCGGAGGATCTCGTCGAAGTTCCGGCCCGTGCTCGCCGGGTAGGTGATGGTGAGCTTGATCTTCTTGTCGGGGCCGATCACGAACACCGACCGGACGGTGAGGTTGTTCTCGGCGGCCGGCGGGACCATGCCGTAGAGGTCGGCAACCTTGCGCTCGGGATCGGCGATCAGCGGGTAGTTCAGGGCCGTGCCCTGGGTCTCCTCGATGTCGGCGCTCCAACCCTTGTGGTCGTCGAGGGGATCGACCGACAGGCCGATGACCTTGACGTTGCGCTTGTCCCACTCGGGCTTGAGGGCCGCCACCCGTCCGAGCTCGGTGGTGCACACGGGGGTGAAGTCGGCCGGGTGGCTGAACAACACGCCCCAGCTGTCGCCGAGGTACTCGTGGAAGTTGATGGTTCCCTCCGTCGACTCCGCGGTGAAGTCGGGAGCAGTGTCTCCGAGGTGCAACGCCATGCTGAGTTCCCTTTCTCGTCGAGCTGCCGGGTGGTGGAGGACACCCGGGAGTCCGACGTTAGCGCTCTCGTGAAGAAAGCCGACAATTTTGGTCGGGATTTCTCGATCGGCATCAGGGGGTGTCGGCGACGGGAAGCGCGCCGACCACGTGGCGCCCGATGGCGAGCGACGCGGTGGCCGCCGGCGACGGCGCGTTGAGGACGTGGACGATGGGCCCGTCGGCGTCGACGACGAAGTCGTCGAGCAGCGTCCCGTCGGGCGCGACCGCCTGGGCGCGCACCCCGCTGCCCGCGCGCACCAGATCGGCGGCCCGCACCTCCGGGACCAGCCGGCGAAGGGCTCGCACCATGGCCGCGGTGCTCACCGAGCGGACGACCTCGCCGGTGCCCGTTCGCCAGTGCGCGCGGGCGAGCCGGCGCAGCGCGGGCGACCGGGCGAGCGAGGCGAGCTCGCGGACGTCGATCGTCCGCCAGCGGTAGCCCTCGCGGGCGAGCGCGAGCACGGCGTTGGGGCCGACGTGGACCGAGCCGTCGAGCATCCGGGTGAGGTGCACGCCGAGGAACGGGAACCGCGGGTCGGGCACGGGGTAGACGAGGTTGCGGACGAGGTGGCGCCGCTCCGGTCGCAGCTCGTGGTACTCGCCGCGGAACGCGACGATGCGCGTGGGGTGCTCGCGGCCCGACCGGCGGGCGAGCACGTCGGAATGGAGGCCGGCGCAGTTCACGGCCCAGCGGGCGGCGAGACGGCCGCCGCTCGTCTCGACCACGACCCGTTCGTGGCCCCGCCGCAGTGCGTGCACCTCCCGGCCGAGCTCGACCGCCCCGCCCGCGGCGACCACGTCGTCGGCGAGCGCGCCGGCCACCTCGGTGAAGTCGACGATCGCCGCGCTCGGCACGTGGAGGGCGGCGACCCCCTCTGCATGGGGCTCGAGCTCGCGGAGCTCCTGCCGGTCGAGCCGCTCGACCCCGACCCCGTTGGCCTCGGCGCGCGCGGCGAGCGCGTCGAGCGCCGGCCGTTCGTCCTCGCGGGCGGCGACCACCACCTTGCCGCACACCTCGAGGCCGAGGCCCCGCTCCCGGCAGTAGGCGAGCAGCGCGGCGCGGCCGGCCTCCACCGTCGTCGCCTTCAGCGAACCGGGCCGGTAGTAGATGCCCGAGTGCACGACGCCGGAGTTGTGACCGGTCTGGTGGGCGGCGACGGTCGGCTCCTTGTCGAGCACGAGGACCGAGATGCCGGGACGGGCCTCGACCGCCGCCCGAGCGGTGGCCAGGCCGACGATGCCGGCACCGACCACCACCAGGTCGGCGTCGTAGGGGGGCGGGGACATCGTCGGTAACGTAGCGGGGACCCCCTCGCGAGGACGCACTGTTGCACCAGCCCACCCCGATCTCCACCGAGTCCGGCGAGCTGGCCGGGTTGCCCGAGCTGGCGGCGTTCACCGACCTGGCCACCCGGCGCCGCACGAGCCTGCTCATCGACCGTGAGCGGCCGGTCCCCGACGAGCTCGTGCACCGCCTCTGCCGGCTCGCCACCTGGGCGCCGAACCACAAGCGCACGTGGCCCTGGCGGTTCTGCGTGCTCACCGGCGACGCCCGGGCACGTCTCGGCGAGCTCACCGCCCGCCAGCTGATCGAGGAGGGCGTCACCGACGAGGCGAAGCTCGCGAAGGCACGGGGCAAGTACCTGCGGGCCCCCACGATCGTGATGGTCGCCGCCCGCCCGCACCACGACGACCACGAGCTCGACGTCGAGAACCTCCACGCCACCGCCGCGGGGGTCCAGAACTTCCTCCTCGGCGCCACTGCCGCAGGCCTCGCGTCGTTCTGGGCGTCGGGCGCGCCGCTCCGCGCCGATTCGGTGAAGGAGCTGTGCGGGTTCGATCGCGACGACCGCCTCGTCGCCCTCGTCTACCTCGGCTGGCCGTCCGGCACCGTCGAAGTCCCCGAGCGACCCGACCCCGACGTCACCTTCCTCGACGCGTAGCGCCGCCGCGCCGACCCGCCGCGTTCGCGCCGTTCCGGTGGCGCGATCGCGCAGATCCGCCGCGATCGCGCCACCGGTTCGGGAGGGGGGACGGGGGCCGGTACCTTGGTCCGAACCTGGCGCCGTGAGGGGAGACGGGCGATGCAGCTGGTCAGGACGGTGACGACGTTGGCCAGGGCGGGCATCCTCCGCCCGGTCCGCCCCGACCGGATCGTGAGGATGGCCGGGGCGGCGAAGAAGTTCGGCAGCTCGGCCGCCACCGCGTTCGCCGTGGCCGCGCACCGCCATCCCCGCCGGGCGGCGGTCGTCGACGCCCGGGGCACCCTCACCTACGCCGACCTCGACCGCCGCACGAACGACCTCACCCGAGCCCTGCGCGGCCACGGCATCGGGGCCGACGACGTGATGGGCATCCTCTGCCGCAACCACCGCGGCTTCGTCGAGGCCCTCGTCACCGCCGGCAAGCTCGGCACCGATGCCGTGCTGCTCAACACCGGCTTCTCGGGCCCCCAGCTCGGCGAGGTGGCGCGCCGCGAGGGTGTCACGGTCCTCGTGGCCGACGACGCGTTCACCGGCGAGGTGGCCGCGTCGGGGCTCGCGGAGGAGCTGCCCACCTACCGCACGTGGACCGAACCCGACGGCGGCTGGGACGCCCCGACCTTCGACGACCTGGCGGTGAGCGGCGACGGCTCGCCCGTCGACGCACCGGCGACCCAGAGTGCGGTCGTCATCCTCAGCTCGGGCACGACCGGCACGCCGAAGGGGACGGCGCGCAGCATCGATCGCGAGAAGGCCCGCGCCGGCATGGCGACGAACGTCGCGGTGCTCGAACGCATCCCCGTGCGCTCGGGCGACATCACGCTGATCTCCGCGCCGCTCTTCCACACGTGGGGCCTCACCAACCTCCTGCTCGGCGCGATCACGGCCTCACCGATGGTGCTGCGCGAGCGGTTCGACCCGCTCGACGTCGTCGAGACCTTCGCCCGCGAGCGGGTGCAGGCCTACGTGGCGGTCCCGGTCATGCTCCAGCGCATCCTCGAGCTGCCCGACGACGTGCGGCGCCGCTACCCGGCGCCCCAGCTCCGGCTCACCGCGCTCTCCGGATCGGCGCTGCCCGGGGGGCTCGCCACTCGCTGGATGGACGCGTACGGCGACAACCTCCACAGCCTCTACGGCTCCACCGAGGTGGCGGCGGTGGCCATCGCCGGACCCGACGACCTGCGGGCCGCCCCCGACACCGCCGGCCCGCCGGTCCCCGGCGTCGAGCTGAGGCTCCTCGACCCCGACGGCGCCGAGGTCGCGCCGGGCGAGACGGGGCGCATCTTCGTCCGCAGCGGGATGCTCTTCGACGGCTACACGGGCGGGGGCACCAAGGAGATCGTCGACGGCTACATGAGCACGGGCGACCTCGGCCACCTCGACGCCGCCGGGCGCCTCTACGTCGACGGCCGCGAGGACGACATGATCGTCTCGGGCGGCGAGAACGTGTACCCCCAGGAGGTGGAGGAGGTCATCCTCGCCCACGAGTCGGTGGCCGACGCCGTCGTGTTCGGCGTGCCCGACGAGGAGTTCGGCCAGCGCCTCGTCGCGGTCGTCGTCCCCGCCGAGGGTGCGGAGCCCACCGAGGGGGAGCTGAAGGAGTGGGTGCGGTCGCACCTCGCCCGCTACAAGGTGCCTCGCGAGGTGCACGTCCGCGACGAGCTGCCCCGCAACACCACCGGCAAGCTCCTGCGCCGGGTCCTCGTCGCCGAGCTCGCCGACTCCGGTCGCGACGCCTGACCCGCGGCTCGCGTGGCGAGCGCCACGATCGCCCGCAGGAACGGTCAGGAGCGGTCGGGGGTGGGACCCGATGGGCGGGAGGTGGGGCCCGTCGGTTGGCGGGCCGCCGGCCAGTAGCGAGGGTCGACCTCGTCGGACGGCTCGAGGGGACGCATCCAGAGGTCGATGGCGCTCCACAAGAGGCGCGACCACGGGAAGAACACCATGGGGACCACCCCGGCCACGCCCATCGCGATGGCGATGAGCACCGCCGCGGGCGGATCGGGGGTGGTGACGGCGAAACCGACGACGACGGTGATGAGCAGGGCCCCGAAGCTGACGATGGTGTTCATGCCGAGCGAGCCGATCCAGTGCCCCTCGACCCGGTTGAAGCGGAAGCCGCAGGTGGGACAGTTGTCGGCCTGCGAGAACCACCGCCGGAACAGCCCCCCGCCACCGCAGACCGGACACTTGAGGAGCAGCGCCCGCCCGAAGAGTCGGTTGGGCGTCAGCGCGGGCATCCGGTCCGGTTCGGTGGGTCTGTCGGTGTCGCTCACGGGCTCAGTGTGGCCTGCCGGAGTCCGATAGCGTCGCGGAGGTCCGGGAGGGGCTCGACGACAGGGGGGATCACACGTGGCAGAGATGCCGATCGGGACGGCGGTGAGCTGGCTGGCCGAGCAGGATCCGGACCGCCCGGCCATCACCCACGAGGGGCGCACGGTCACCCGGGCCGAGCTCGACCGCCGCACGAACCGGCTTGCCCGCGCCTACGCGGAGCTCGGTGTCGGCCAGGACGACCTCGTCACCGTCGGGCTGCCGAACGGCATCGAGTTCTACGAGGCGTGCCTCGCCGCGTGGAAGCTCGGCGCCACACCCCAGCCGGTGTCGGCCCGCCTGCCCGCACGCGAGCGGGAGGCCATCGTCGAGCTCGCCGACCCGCCCATCGTCGTCGGCGTCGAGCCCGGCACCCACGGCGAGCGCATCTGCCTCCCGCCGGGGTTCGAGCCCGATCCGTCCCTCGACGACGGCCCGCTCCCCGAACGCACGGCGTCCGCGCTGAAGGCCCCCACCTCCGGGGGCAGCACCGGTCGCCCGAAGATCATCGTGTCGGGCCAGGCCGGGGTGATCGACCCCGAGGGGCCGCGGGCGTTCGGCGCCGGCCTCAACGGCACCCAGCTGGTGCCCGGCCCGCTCTACCACAACGCCCCGTTCATGTTCTCGGTGAACGGGCTCCTCACCGGCAACCACCTCGTGGTGCTCACCCGGTTCGACGCCAGCCTCACCCTCGAGCTCGTCGAACGCCACCGAGTCGACTGGATGCTGCTCGTCCCGACGATGATGCACCGCATCTGGCGTCTCCCCGACGACGAGAAGTTCGGCCGCGACCTCTCCTCGCTCAACGGGATCCTCCACCTCGGGGCGCCGTGCCCGCCGTGGCTGAAGGCGGCGTGGATCGAGTGGCTCGGCCCCGAGCGCATCTGGGAGCTCTACGCGGGCACCGAGGCCCAGGGCGTCACGATCATCAGCGGCCAGGAGTGGCTCGACCATCCCGGTTCGGTGGGTCGCCCCCGCGAGGGAACGATGAAGATCTGCGGGCCCGACGGCGAGGAGCTGCCGCCGGGCGAGGTCGGCGAGCTCTGGATGAAGGTGCCGGAGCGGGCCACCTACCGCTACATCGGTGCCGAGGCCCGCCACCGCGACGGGTGGGAGAGCCTCGGCGACATGGGCCACTTCGACGCCGACGGCTACCTCTATCTGGCCGACCGCATGACCGACATGATCCTCGCGGGTGGCTCCAACGTGTATCCCGCCGAGGTCGAAGCGGCCATCGACGAGCACCCGGCGGTGTCGTCGTGCGCGGTCATCGGACTGCCCGACGACGAGATGGGCAACGTCGTCCACGCGGTGCTCCACCTCCATCCCGGCGCCGAGGTGAGCGACGACGACCTGCGGACCTTCCTCGCGGAGCGCCTCGTCACCTACAAGATCCCGCGCAGCTTCGAGCGGGTCGACACCCCGGTGCGCGACGATGCGGGCAAGGTCCGGCGGTCCGCGCTGCGCGAGGAACGCCTGAGTCGACCTTCGCAGTGACCTTCGACCCTTGCCGGGTCACCGACCCACCGGCATGGTGGGAGACGAGGAGGACGAGATGATCGACCAGGTGATCGTTCCGCTGGACGGCTCCGAGCACGCCGATCGGGCGCTGCGGCCCGCCATCGAGGTCGCCCGCCGCCTCGGCGCTTCGGTCGCGCTGTTGCGGGCGATCCATCCCGACGATGTCGACATCGGCCGGGCCGAGCTCGCGGCGCGCGTCGCCGAGCACGAGCCGCCCGACGTCGACGTCATCATCGACACGATGAACGGCCCGGTCGGCGCGATCGGCCAGGCCGTCGCCGACCGGCCCAACTCGCTCGTCTGCATGACCACCCACGGGCGCACGGGCCTCACCCGCGCGCTGCTCGGCTCGGTCGCCGAGGAGGCGCTCCGACAGGTCGACGTGCCGTTCCTGCTCGTCGGGCCCTCCTACGTGCCCGGTACCGGGGTCGGCACCTGTGTGATCGTGCCGGTCGACGGCAGCCCGCGCTCGGAGGCCGTGCTCCCGCTCGCGGCCGAGTGGGCCGACGCGCTCGAGGTGCCGCTGTGGATCACCACCGTGGTCGATCCCGCCGATGCCGAGCGGGTGCGCGCCGAGGGCGGCGACCTCCAGGAGAACGCCTACGTGCACCGCGTCGCGTCGGCGATGCCGGCCGGACGCCACGAGGTCGACTGGGAGGTGCTCCACAACGCCGATCCCGCTGTGGGCATCACCGAGTTCGTCGAGGCCCGCAACGGTGGGCTCGTCGTGATGGCCACCCACGGCCGCTCGGGCCTCGCCCGCGTGGCGCTCGGCAGCGTGGCCGCCCGCGTGGTGCGCGACCACACCGGCCTGACCCTCGTCGTCCGTTCCCGCGATCTCGAGGAGTAACCGTTTCGATCCGACCGTGGAGGCAGCCATGATCCTCGTCGACAACCGCACCGGGCTCGAAGTGCTCGACCGTGAGGAGTGCTTCCGACTCCTCGGGGTGAACGGGGTGGGGCGGGTGGCGGTCCTCGACGGCGGACGTCCGGTGATCTTCCCGGTGAACTACGCGATCGGCGACGACGAGGTGCTGATCCGCACCGCGCCAGGTACCAAGCTCGATGCGGCAGCCCGCGGCCAGCAGGTGGCCTTCGAGATCGACCACGCCGACGCGATGTACCACACCGGGTGGAGCGTGCTCGTCCAGGGGAGGTGCGAGGAGGTCACCGATCCGGAGCGGCTCGCCGAGATCGAGCGGCTCCCGTTGCGACCGTGGGCCCAGGGCGAGAAGGATCACGTGATCTCGATCCGCGCCGAGTCGGTCACCGGCCGGCGGCTCGTCCACGTGGCCTCAGGCGACTGAGGCGGCCAGCTCGATGACGACCTCGAGACCGAGCGCGTCGGCGAGCAGGCCGCTGCGCTCGGTGGCGGCGTAGAGCTCGAGCGACGGGTCGCTGTCGGGGTGGGCCACCACCTCGATGGTGAGGCGCTCGGCGTCGGGGTCGACGTGGGTGCGCACCGCCTGGACGAGGGAGGAGTGGGTGCGGTCGAGGCCGATGGCCACCCGCAGGAGCCCGGCGAGCACGGCGACCGCGCGCCGGTCGTCGTCGCCGAGTGCGGCGTACTCGGGGTGCTTGAGCTTCGGCTCGGACTTGCGGTGGTAGCGAGCGACGACGGCGACGAGCTCGATCTCGTGGTCGGTGAACCCGAGCAGGTGCTCGCTGTTGCGGATCACGTAGTACGAGTGCTTGTGGTGGGCCGAATGGTTGAGGAACAGTCCGACGTTGTGGAGGAGCCCGGCCGCCTCGAGCAGCTCGCGGTGGGCGTCGCCGAGCCCGTGGACCGGCTGGGTCTGGTCGAACAGGTCGAGGGCGAGCGCCGTGAGGTGGTCGCTGTGCTCGCGGTCGGGGTCGAGCGCGTCGGCCAGGTGGAGGACGCTCGCCCGACGCAGGTCGGAGAGGTGGCGGAGCGAGGCGTCGCCGCGGTGGCGCATGCGGTCGAGCAGCACCCCCTCGCGCAGGGCGAAGGTCGAGACCCGTAGCTCGTCGATGCCCATCGCCTCGACGACCTGTTCGAGCACGAGCGCCCCGGCGACGATGATGTCGGCCCGTTTGGCGTCCATGCCCGGGAGCTTGGCGCGGGCCTCGGCGGTGGGGGCGTCGAGGAGGAGGCGGACGACGTGGGCGAGCTCGGAGGCCGTGACCGCCACGTTGTTGAGCGGCCGGGTCGGGTCGCCGCCACGGGCCGCGACGGCCATCGCGGCGAGGGTCTCGATGGTGCCCGACGAGCCGGCGGCGACGTCGAAGCCGTGGGCGGCGAGCTCGCGGGCGGTGGGGCGGAGGAACGAGGCGACGTACTTGCGGCAGGCCTTCACCGACTTGGGGTCGAGCTCCTCGTCGGTGAAGAAGCGCTCGGTCAGGCGGATCGCTCCGAGCTTGAGGCTGCGGGCGTCGACCACCTCGGCGCGTCGGCCGACGAGCAGCTCGGTGGAGCCGCCGCCGATGTCGACGACGAGGAGGCGGTCGTCGTAGACCGGCAGGGCGTGGAGGACCCCGACATGGATGAGGCGGGCCTCCTCCACCCCCGAGATGATCTCCACCTCGATGCCCGCCTCCACGCGGGCCCGACGGATGAAGACGTCGTGGTTCTCGGCCTCGCGGACGGCGCTCGTGGCCACGGCGGTGATGTCGGCGTCCCAGATGTCGGCCACCTGGCGGAAGCGGCGGAGCGCGGCGAGCCCTCGCTCCATGGCGTCGTCGGCGAGGAGGGTCATGTCGCCCGTGCCGTGACCGAGGCGCACGACCTCCTTCTCCTGGGCGAGTACCTCGAAGCGCTGGCTCGGCGTCGACCGGGCGACGAGGAGGTGGATCGAGTTCGTCCCGATGTCGATCGCCGCGTGCACCGCGTCGTCGGCGGGCAGCTGCGTGGCGAGCTCGGGTTCGAGGGCGGGGCTGAGGGGCGACGCGGCGACGGCGGGGTGGTTCGGCGAGAGCGGCGAGCTCACCGGCTCAGGCTCCGCCCTCGGCGAGGCGCCACCGCCGTTCGAGACCGAGCGGCCCGTCGTCGGCCACGACCCGACCCTCGCCGACGAGGTGGACGAGGTGGGCGAGCACCGAGCGGCCCGCAGCCGGGTGGAGGGCCTCGTCGACATCTGCGTAGAGCACCTTCACCATGTCGTCGATGCGCTCGTCGCCCGCGGCGAGGCGCTCGAGGATCTGGCGGGTGCGCTCCTCGCGGTGGTCGACGAGGGCCTGGACGAACGGGTGCGGGTCGGTGATCGGCGGGCCGTGGGTGGGCCAGTAGATCTCGTCGTCGCGGTGGAGCAGGCGGCGCAGGTTGTGGAGATAGGCGCCGAGGTCGCCGTCGGGGGAGGGGATCACCGTCGTCGACCAGCCCATCACGTGGTCGCCGGTGAACAGCGCCTTCTCCTCGGCGAGCGCGAAGCAGAGGTGGTTGGAGATGTGGCCCGGGGTGTGGAGCGCCTCGATGGTCCAGCCCCGGCCCTCGATGACGTCGCCGTCGGCGGTGACGACGTCGGGGACGAACTCGAGGTCGGAGCGCTCCTCGACGGGCACCTCGGACCGGTCGTCGCGGCGGGCCTCGACGTCGATCCGGGGATGGGGCCCGAAGCCGTAGGTGGGGGCACCGGTGCGCTCCTTGAGCGGCGCCGCCGCGGGGGAGTGGTCGCCGTGGGTGTGGGTGATGAGGATGTGGGTGACGGTCTCGTCGCCGAGCGCCGCCTCCAGGGCCTCCAGGTGGGCGGGCAGCGCCGGGCCGGGGTCGATGACCGCGACCTCGCCGTGGCCGACGATGTAGGTGCCGGTGCCGGTGAACGTGAAGCGCCCCGGGTTCTGGGCCACCACCCGCCGGATGAGGGGCGACACCTGCTCGACCCGGCCGTACTCGACCTCGAAGTCACGTGTGAACGGGACGGCCACGCTGCTCACCCTACGCTGGTGCCGATGCCCTCCACCACGCTGCGGCGAACTCGCCCGGGCCTCCGCCCGGCGGCACGCGCCGGCCTCGTCGCGCTCGTGGCCGCCGCGGTGCTCCTCGTCGTCGGGTGTGGCGAGCTGCAACCGGTGGAGTGGACCCGTGCGTCCACCACCACCGAACCGGTCGACCCCGACCTGCAGACCACCACGGTCCCCGGAGGCGGCACCCGGGGCGAGCCCCGGCGGGCGCGCTACACCGTCCAGCCGGGCGACTCGCTCAGCAGCATCGCCACCCGCTTCGGCGTCACGCAGGAGGCGCTGATGACCGCGAACCGCATCGACGATCCGAACCGGCTCGAGGCCGGCACCGAACTGCGAATCCCCGGCCCGAACGCCACGGTCGTGCCGCCGTGGCTCCAGGGCCCGAGCCAGTGGGGTGGGCGATGATCGACCTCCGCTCCGACACCGTCACCCGGCCCACGTCCCCGATGCGCACCGCGATGGCCGAGGCCGAGGTCGGCGACGACGTGTTCGGTGACGACCCCACGGTCAACCGCCTCCAGGACCTGGCGGCCGAGCGGTTGGGCAAGGAGGCCGCGCTGTTCGTGCCGAGCGGCACCCAGAGCAACCTCGTCGCCCTGCTCAGCCACTGCGGCCGCGGTGACGAGTACATCGTCGGGCAGCAGGCCCACACCTACAAGTACGAGGGCGGTGGCGCCGCGGTGCTCGGCGGCATCCAGCCTCAGCCCATCGAGGTCGAGCCCGACGGCACCCTCGCCCTCGACCGCATCCGGGCCTTCGTCAAGCCGCTCGACCCCCACTTCGCGCGCACGCGGCTCGTCGCCATCGAGAACACCATCGGCGGCAAGGCCCTCCCGATGTCGTACCTGCCCGAGGTCCGGGCCCTCGTCGACGAGCTCGGCCTCGCCCTGCACCTCGACGGTGCTCGCCTGATGAACGCCGCGGTGCACCACGGGGTCGACCCCACCGCCATCACCCGTCACGTCGACACCGTCTCGCTCTGTCTCTCGAAGGGGCTCGGCGCGCCGGTGGGCTCGGTGCTCGCCGGCCCCGCCGACTTCGTCGCCGCGGCCCACCGTTGGCGGAAGGTGGTCGGTGGCGGCATGCGGCAGGCGGGCGTGCTCGCCGCGGCCGGCATCGTCGCGCTCACCGAGCACGTCGACCGCCTCGCCGACGACCACGCGCACGCCGCCGCCCTCGGCGAGGGGCTCCGGGGCCTCGGCCTCGGCGCCGACGTCCACACGAACATGGTGATGGTGCAGGTGCCCGAGTCCGTGCGGCGGACGATCGTCGCCGATCTCGCGGCGCGGGGCGTGCGGGTGCTCTCTCCCGATGTCCGGGGCACCATGCGCCTCGTCACCCACCTCGACGTGCGGGCCGACGACGTCCCGGTCGTCGTCGAGGCGTTCGGCGGAGTGCTGTCGGGGCGGTCGGCCACGAGCTCCACTCGGTGAGCCGAACCGGGGCCGAGCCCCCGGTCACGCCCACCCCGTCGACGGGTCCGCCGATCACGCTCTTCGTCGTCGCGGGCGCGCTGTCGGTCGGCAACGGCGCGGTGTTCGCCCTGCTCGCCGAGCTCCAGGACCGCTTCGGGTTCGCGACGTGGGGGCTCGGCCTCATCGCGGGCGCCGCGTTCGCCGCGGGGTTCTGCGCCCACGTCGGGCTCGCCCGCTACGCCGACCGCGGAGGCGCGCGACGGCTGCTCACCGGGGGCCTGGTCCTCGCTGCCCTCGGCAGCCTCGGCATGGGGCTCGGCTCACACCTCGTCGCCTTCGTCGCGGCGCGCGCCCTCACGGGGATCGGATTCGGGATGTTCGTCCCGGCCGCCCGCCGGGTGGTGATCTCCGCCGACCCGCTCCGTGCCGGCCAGATGCTCGGGCGCCTCGCGTCCTGCTCGGTCGGCGGCTTCGTACTCGGTCCACCGCTCGCCGCCGCCGTCTCGGCGGTCGCCGGCCCGCGCGCGCCGTTCCTCGTGGTCGCCGGCGTCGCGCTCGCGTGCCTCCCGCCGGTGCTCCGCACCGAGGTCGTCGAGGTGGCGCGACCGGCCGAGCGGCGGGTGGTCCGGCAGCTGGTGGCGATCCCGGAGTTCCAGGCGGCGCTGCTCGTCGGCGCCGCGTTCTACCTGTCGATCGGTGTGTTCGAGGCGGTGTGGGCACGCCTGCTGACCGATCTCGGTGCCGGCACCATGGCCATCGGGCTCACCCTCCTCGGATTCGGCGTCGTCATGGCCCTGTTCGCCCCGATCGGCGGGAGGATCGCCGACCGTCTGGGCGGGTTCCGCGTCGCGTCGACCGCCATGGTGCTCACCGTGCCGGTCATGGCGCTCTACGGGCATCTCACCTCGCTCCTCGGCCTCTCGGTGCTCATCGCCGTGCACGCGTTCTCCGACGGCACGGTCACCCCCGGCACCCAGCTGGCGGTGACCCGGGCAGCCCCCGAACAGCACGCCGCGTCGGCTCAGGGCCTGCTCGAGGCGGTCGGATTCCTCATGGCGGCGATCGCCGCGGTCGGCGCCGCGCCGATCTACCAGGCGGTCGGCGCGGCGTGGCTCTTCGGTGGCTCGTCGCTCCTCATGCTCGTGTTCGTGGCCCTCGGCATCGTGCGGGCGCGCCCGGCTGGCGCGCCGGATGGAGAGCCCCGGCGAGGGACGGCGGCGATAGCCTGAGCGGCCATGCCTCGCTCCGTTCCTCCCGGGATGCCCGACGACGGCTGGCGCGGCCGCCGGGCCGCCAGGGTCGTCCTCATCGACTCCGCGAAGCGGGTGCTGCTCCTGCGCGCCTCGGACCCCTCCGACCCCTCGAAGGGCACGTGGTGGGAGATCCCCGGGGGCGGCCAGGACCCGGGTGAGACGAGTGAGGCCGCAGCGGCCCGCGAGCTCTACGAGGAGACCGGCATCACCGGCGCCGAGATCGGCCCGTGCGTGTGGGTCGCCCACGCCCAGTTCCAGTTCGGGCCGTACTGGTTCGACCAGCGTGAGCGGGTGCACGTGGCCTGGTGCGGCATCGAGGAGACGATCGAGCCCGCGCACCTCGAGCCCCTCGAAGCCCTCGCCTTCAGCGGGGCGAAGTGGTGGAGCCTCGAGGAGCTGCTCGCGAGCGATGTCGCCACCCTGCCGGTGAACCTCCGAGAGCACCTCCCCGACCTCATCGAGGGCCGGTTGCCCGACCCGCCGATCAACATCGGCGACATCGAGTTCTGACCGGGACTCCACCCGGCCCGGCCGACCGGTGACCGGGGTCACCCCGACTGCCGGAACCGGGGCGGGCCGCGCCATGATGGGAGGGACCGATCCGAGGAGTGTCGTGACCCGACTGCGTTCCGTTCTGGCTGTCCTCGTCCTGGCGCTGCTCGCGGCAGCGTGCACCAGCGACTCGTCGGCGAACTCCGACACCGATGCCACCGACGGCGCCACGTCGGGACCCTTCCAGGCCGTGGCGCTCGCCGAGCCCACCGAGAAGCCCGACTTCGTGCTCACCGACACCGACGGGAACCCCTTCGACTTCCGGGCCGAGACCGAGGGCGTCATCACCCTCCTGTTCTTCGGGTACACGAACTGCCCCGACATCTGCCCGCCGCACCTCGCCCAGATCGCCCAGGTGCTCGACCAGCCAGGGGCGCTCACCAACGTGAAGGTCGTGTTCGTCACCGTCGACCCCGAGCGTGACACCCCCGAGGTGCTCCGCGACTTCCTCGACAGCTTCGACCGTTCGTTCATCGGCCTCACCGGCGATCCCGAGGTCATCCGCCAGGCCCAGATCGACACCGGCGTCCCGCCGGCCATCGTCGACGAGCCCGACGAGGACGGCGACTACCTCGTCGGCCACTCCGGCGAGATGCGCGCCTATGCCCCGAACGGGCTCGGCTATGTCACCTTCCCCTTCGGCACCCGCCAGAGCCAGTTCGCCCACGACCTCCAGGTGCTCGACCGGCTCCGCACCCTCGATGACCAGCCGTAGGGCGCTCGTCGTCCTGGCCGTCCTGCTCGGGGTCCTCGCCGCGTGCGGCGACGACGGGTCCGACGGCGCGGGCTACGGGCCCGACCGGGAGATCGTCGTCGAGGACGTCACCATCGTCGAGCCGGCCGGGGCGAACTCCGCGGTGTACCTCACCCTGCGGAACGAGGGGCCCGACGCCGATCGCCTCGTCGAGGTCCGCAGCGACGACGCGGCACGCACCGAGCTGCACGAGACACGTGCCGACGACGACGGGCTCATGCGCATGCACGAGGTCGAGGCCGTCGACCTGCCCGCCGGCTCGACCGTGCACCTCGAGCCCGGTGGCCTGCACGTGATGCTCTTCGAGATGACCGAGCTCGTGGCGGGCGACACGACCACCGTCGAGCTCGTCTTCGAGCACGGCCCCGCCCTCACCGTCGAGGCCACCGTGCGCACCCACGCGGAGCTGCTCGGGTGACCCGCCGGCGACCGACGGCCGAGCGGCGGCCGATCCGGCTCAGCGTCGGCGCGGTCGCGGCAGCGCTCGCGGCCGCCGCCGTGCTCGCCTCGTGTGGCGACGACGGCGGCGACCCGGCCGTGGCCCGGGGACGTGACATCGCCCAGGACGTGGGGTGCCTCTCCTGTCACTCCACCGGCACCTCCGACGGCCTCGGCCCGGGGCTCGGCGGCATCTGGGGGAGCGAGCGCACCTTCGAGGACGGCACCACCGCCGTCGTCGACGAGGCCTACCTCCGCCGGTCGATCCGCGAACCCGACGCCCAGGTCGTCGACGGCTTCATGCCGATCATGCCCCGGCTGTCGCTCACCGATGCGGAGCTCGACGACGTCGTGGCGTATCTTCGGGATGTCACCGGTGGTTGAGATCCCGCCCCCGGCGACCATCGGAGGTGCGCTGTGACGTGGTGGTGCGTGTCCATCACCGAGACCTGGAGCTGGACGTTCCGGGCCTACCCCGGCATCTGGCTCTCGGTGGTCGCGATGGTCGTGCCCTACCTCGTCGCGATGGCCCGCCGCACCGGTGCCAACCCCGAGCGTCGCCGTCGCACCGCGTTCTTCCTCGCGGGCGTCGCCGTCTACTGGATCGCCACCGACTGGCCGCTCGGCACGCTCGGCGCGGGCTACCTCGCGAGCGCCCACATGGTGCAGTACCTGCTCTACTCGCTCGGTGCCGCCCCGCTGATCCTCCTCGGCATCCCCGAGTGGATGGCCCGACGCATCGTCGAGCGGTTGCGCATCTACCGGACGGTGCGGGTCCTCGCCCGCCCGCTCGTCGCCGGGCTGGTGTTCAACGCGGTGCTGCTCGTCACCCACGCCCCGATGACCGTCGACGCGCTCCGGTCGAACCAGTTCGGGTCCTTCGCCCTCGACCTGCTCTGGCTCCTCGCCGGGCTGCTCTTCTGGATGCCGCTCATCTCGCCGATGCCCGAGCTGCGGCCCGAGTCGTACCCGGTGCGGATGATCTACCTGTTCCTCGCCGGCCAGGTCGTGCCGATGATCCCCGGCGGGTTCCTCACGTTCTCCCAGTTCCCGCTCTATGCCACCTACGAGCTGGCCCCGCGCATCGGCGGGTTCTCCGCCGGCCACGACCAGGCGCTCGCCGGCGCGCTGATGAAGGTGGGAGGCGTGCCCATCGTGTGGACGACGATGTTCGTGCTGATGATCCGCTGGGCGCGCGCCGAGGGCCACCTCCGCGACATGGGCCCGAAGCCCGGCGCCCGCGCCTCAACCACCTGATCGCCGATTCGACGCCGATTCGGCGGCAGGTTTCGGTCTGTTGGTGTGACTCCGGGAGTCACGAGGACAGACCGGTCTCGGGCGCGCACCCCGAGGGGGTGGATCAGAGGGGGTGGATCAGAGGCCGCCGGGGCCGGTGACCGAGTCGGGGATCAGCACCTGGTCGATGACGTGGACGACACCGTTGGTGGCCACGAGGTCGGGGGTGCTGAGCGTGGCGCCGCCGAAGGTGAACGACGACCCACGGCCGACGTTGACGAACCGGGCGCCCTGACCCTCGAGGGTGGTGACGTAGCGCTGGGTGCTGATCGCCGTGGTGGGCAGGTCGTGGCGCACCAGGTGGAAGCGCAGCACGGCCTCGAGGAGGTCGGGGTTCTCGTCGAGCACCTGACGCTGCTCGGCGGAGAGCCGGGAGAAGGCGGCGTTCGACGGCGCGAACACGGTGAACGGCCCGTCGCCCTCGATCTCGGAGGTGAGCCCGGCCGCGTCGAGGAGCTCGACGAAGGTGGACACGTTCGAGGTGGCTTCGAGGGTGCTGACGACGTCGACGATCTCGGGGATCGACTCGACGAGCGCCTCGAGATCGTCGGCGCGGTCGGCTGGGACGAGGACGGTGTCGATCTCGTGGATGACACCGTTGGTGGCGAACTGGTCGGCGCTGCCGAGGGTGGCGGAACCGCCGATCTCGACACGGGTGGTGGGCTCGGCACCGTCGGCGCCGGGCTCCTCGACCGACTCGACGGTGAGCGAGCTGCCCTCGAGGGTGCTGATTCGACGGGCCTCGACGAGGTCGGCGGAGAGGTGCAGCCCCTCGGCGACGTGGTATTCGACGATGTCGGTGAGCAGGCCCTTGTTCGCCGGCTCGAGCAGCAGCGGGAGCAGCCCGTCGGGCAGCGCCTCGAACGCCGCCTCGCTCGGGGCGAAGACGGTGAAGGGGCCCTCGCCCTGGAGGGTCTCGACGAGGTCGGCGGCCTCGATCGCCGCGAGGAGCGAGGTGAGCTCCTCGGCCTCGAGGGTGGCGACGAGGTCGCGAGGCGCGGTGGCCGGGTTGTTGCCCGAGGCGATGAGCGGCGGGGTCTCCGACGAGCCGCAGGCGGCGGTGAGCATCAGCAGCGCGGCGACGAGGGCGATGACGCGTGAGGAGCGGAGCGGCGACATGGGCACCATTTCTAGTGGGTCGACGGCCCTCCGGCCCAAACGTCGGGCCGTTTCACGAGCGACGCCGGTTGGGTAGCGTCGGGACATGCCACCCACCGGTGACGGCGACGCCCGTGTGATCCCCCGCGACCCCACCCGTGTCGTCGTCGAGGGGGTGACGCCCCAGGTCGACGGCGGTCGCTTCGCGGCGAAGCGGGCCGTCGGGGAGGTGCTCGAGGTCGAAGCCGACGTGTTCGCCGACGGCCACGACGTGGTGTCGGCCGCCCTGTGGATCCGTCCCCCCGGCGCGGACACCACCGTCGAGGTCGCGATGGAGCCGCTCGTCAACGACCGGTTCCGGGCCGAGGTCGTCGTCGACCGGTTGGGGCGGTGGGCGTACACGGTGGTCGGGTGGGTCGACCGCTACGAGACCTGGCGCGACAGCACCCGCCGCAAGGTCGAGGCCGACCAGGACGTCGCCGTCGAGCTCCAGATCGGCGCCCAGCTCGTGGGCGCCGCGGCCCGCGCCGCGCGAGGCGCCGACGCCACCCTGCTCGCCGATGCCGCGGCGGTGTTCGACGAGGGGTCGGTCGACCCGCTGACCGACGATGCGGTGGCTGCCGCGATGCGCCGTTGGGCCGACCGCGAGCCCCTCGTGCGCCACGCCCGCACGCTCGAGGTGATCGTCGAGCGCGAACGGGCGGCGTGCGGCGCCTGGTACGAGTTCTTCCCCCGCTCCGCCTCGCCCGACCCCGACCGCCACGGCACCCTGCGCGACGCCGCCGACCGGCTCGACTACGTCGCCGCCATGGGATTCGACGTCGTGTACCTGCCGCCGATCCACCCGATCGGCCGGAGCTTCCGCAAGGGCCCCAACAACAGCGTCGAGGCCGCGCCCGGCGACCTCGGCAGCCCGTGGGGCATCGGCGCCTCCGAGGGCGGCCACACCGCGATCCACCCCGACCTCGGCGACTTCGACGACTTCGCCCACCTCTGCCGCCGCGCCGACGAGCTCGGCCTCGAGGTCGCGCTCGACCTCGCCTTCCAGTGCTCGCCCGACCACCCTTGGGTCTCCGAGCACCCCCAGTGGTTCCGGCACCGTCCCGACGGCACGATCCAGTACGCCGAGAACCCGCCGAAGAAGTACCAGGACATCTACCCGATCGACTTCGAGACCTCCGACTGGGAGGCGCTGTGGGACGCCCTCGCCGACGTCGTGCGGTTCTGGATCGAGCGGGGTGTGCGCATCTTCCGGGTCGACAACCCCCACACCAAGCCGTTCCGGTTCTGGGAATGGCTCATCGCGAGCATCCAGGCCGACCACCCAGACGTCGTCTTCCTGTCCGAGGCGTTCACCCGGCCGAAGGTCATGTACCAGCTCGCGAAGCTCGGGTTCAGCCAGAGCTACACGTACTTCGCGTGGCGTCAGACCGCGTGGGAGCTGCGTGAGTACTTCACCGAGCTCACGACGCCCCCGGTCGTCGACTTCTTCCGACCCAACGCCTGGCCGAACACGCCCGACATCCTCACCGAGCAGCTCCAGCACGGCGGCCGCCCGGTGTTCGTGCAGCGCCTCGTGCTCGCCGCCACCCTCGCGGCGAACTACGGCATCTACGGGCCCGCGTTCGAGCTCGTCGAGCACACCGCGGTGCGGCCCGGCAGCGAGGAGTACCTCGACTCGGAGAAGTACCAGCAGCGCACCTGGGACCTCGACGCGCCCCACAGCCTGCGCGACCTCATCGCCCGGGTGAACCGCATCCGCCACGACCACCCGGCGTTGCAGCAAGACCGCACGCTGCGCTTCCACGACGTCGACAACGAGCAGCTGCTCTGCTACTCGAAGCGCTCCCGCGACGGTGCCGACGTCGTGCTCGTCGTCGTCAACGTCGACTCGCACCACACCCAGGCCGGCTTCGTCCACCTCGATCTCGAGGCGCTCGGCCTACCCTCCGACCAGCGCTACGAGGTGCACGATCTCCTCGGCGGCGCGACCTACAGCTGGTCGGGCCCGCGCAACTACGTCGAGCTCGACCCCCACGTGCTGCCGGCCCACGTCTTCTCCGTCGGGTCGCCGGCCCGCTCCGAGCGCGACTTCGAACCGTTCGCCTGACCCTTCGACGCCCGACCCTTCGACGACCAGGATCCGCCGCCACCCATGACCCTTCCCGACGATCCCGAGTGGTACCTCGACGCCGTCATCTACCAGCTGCACGTTCGCAGCTTCGTCGACAGCAACGACGACGGCATCGGTGACTTCGCCGGGGCCACCACCCGGCTCGACTACCTCGCCGACCTCGGCGTCACCGCGATCTGGGTGATGCCGTTCTACCCGTCGCCGTTGCGAGACGACGGCTACGACATCGCCGACTACAACGGGGTGAACCCGAGCTACGGCACGCTCCGCGACTTCAAGCGGTTCCTCGACGCCGCCCACGACCGGGGCATCCGGGTCATCACCGAGCTGGTGATGAACCACACGAGCGACCAGCACGAGTGGTTCCAGCGGGCCCGCCGCGCGCCCCGCGGGTCGAAGTGGCGCGACTTCTACGTGTGGTCCGACGACCCCGATCGCTGGTCGGAGGCCCGCATCATCTTCCAGGACTTCGAGACCTCGAACTGGGCGTGGGACCCGGTGGCCGGCCAGTACTACTGGCACCGGTTCTACTCCCACCAGCCCGACCTCAACTTCGACAACCCGGCGGTGCGCGCCGCGATGTTCGAGACGCTCGACCGGTGGTTCGCCATGGGTGTCGACGGGATGCGCCTCGACGCCGTGCCCTACCTGTTCGAGCGCGACGGTACGAACTGCGAGAACCTCCCGGAGACCCACCAGTTCCTGAAGGACCTGCGCGCCCACGTCGACTCGAAGTGGAAGAACCGCATGTTCCTCGCCGAGGCGAACCAGTGGCCCGAGGACGCGGCCGCCTACTTCGGCGACGGCGACGAGTGCCACATGAACTTCCACTTCCCGGTGATGCCCCGCCTCTACATGGCGGTACGGCGAGAGGACCGCCTCCCCATCGTCGACATCCTCGAGCAGACCCCCGAGCTGCCGCCCGGCTGCCAGTGGGCCACCTTCCTCCGGAACCACGACGAGCTCACCCTCGAGATGGTCACCGACGAGGAGCGCGACTACATGGTGCGCGCCTACGCCGACGACCCGCAGATGCGGATCAACCTCGGCATCCGACGCCGGCTCGCCCCGCTGCTCCAGAACGACCGGCGCCGCATCGAGCTGATGAACGGCCTGCTGTTCTCCCTGCCGGGCACCCCCGTCGTCTACTACGGCGACGAGATCGGCATGGGCGACAACGTGTACCTCGGCGACCGCGACTCGGTGCGCACCCCGATGCAGTGGAGCCCCGACCGCAACGCCGGGTTCTCGCGGGCCAACCCCCAGCAGCTGTTCCTCCCGCCGGTCATCGACCCCGAGTACCACTACGAGACGGTCAACGTCGAGCACCAGCTCCACAATCCCAACTCCCTCCTGTGGTGGATGCGCCGGCTGATCGCCCTGCGGCGTCGTCACCGGGTGTTCGGGAGGGGCGACCTCCAGTTCGTCGAGCCCGACAACTCCAAGGTGCTCGCCTTCACCCGCACCCTCGAGGAGGACGGGGTCACGAACCGCCTGCTCGTCGTCGCGAACCTCTCGCGCCACGCGCAGGCCGTCGAGCTCGACCTCCGCCAGTTCCAGGGGCTCCAGCCGGTCGAGATGTTCGGCCACAACCGCTTCGCCCCGATCGGCGAGCTGCCGTACTACCTCACCCTCGCGCCCTACCAGTTCTTCTGGTTCAGCCTCGAACCGGTGCAGAGCGTCGACGGCCCGTTCGACCAGGACTGGGAGCCGCCGGTGCTCACCGTCGAGCGCGACTGGCACGACCTGGTCGCCGACGGCCGGCGCACCGCGCTCGCCGAGGTGCTGCCCGGCTACCTCGCCGTGCGCCGCTGGTTCGCGGGCAAGGACAAGAAGGTGCGCGAGCTGCGCTTCCTCGACACGGTGCCCGTCGGCGGTACGCGCCGGAAGCCCGGTGCGTACCTGCTCGTCGTCGAGGTGCGCTTCGTCGGCGCCGACCCCGAGACCTATCTCCTCGCGCTCACCGATGCCCAGGACGAGCGGGCCGCCGACCTGCTCACCTACCGGCCCGAAGCGGTGGTCGCCCGCCTCGAACGGGCGAGCGGTGGCGACGCCGGGCTGTTGATCGACGCGCTCGCCGACGCCCAGTTCTGCTGCGACATCCTCGATGCCATCGCCAAGCGCCGCGAGCTGAAGGGCACGTCGGGCCGGGCGGCGGTCCACGGCAGCAGCCGACCCGAGCTGCGCCGCGTCGTGGCCGACGGCCCGCTCGAACCCAAGCTGCTCGGCGTCGAGCAGAGCAACACCTCCGTGTCGTTCGGCGACGAGGTGCTCGTCAAGCTCATCCGTCGGCTCGAACCGGGCGTGAACCCCGAGCTCGAGGTGGGCAGCGCCCTCACCGACGCCGGATTCGAGGCCATCGCCGACGTGCTCGGCGGGCTCGAGTACGGGACGGGGTCGAAGCGGATGACCGTCGCCGTCGCCCAGCGGTTCGTCCCCAACGAGGGCGACGCCTGGTCCCTCACCGTCGACTTCCTCGACCGCTTCCACGAGGAGACCCGCACCGGGCCGGCCCAACCGGGCGACCTGCCCGTCGCGCCCGATCCGTTCGCGGTCGACCAGATCGACGTGCCCGACGAGGTCATGACGCTGATCGGCCCGATGGTCGAGCCGATCGACCGCCTCGCCGAGCGCACCGGCGAGCTGCACCTCACCCTGGCCGAGGTCACCGACGAGGCGTTCGCCCCCGAGCCGTTCTCCACGCTCTACCAGCGCTCGCTCTACCAGAGCTTCCGGGGCCAGACGCGTTCCACGCTCGCCGCGGTCCGACGGGCGCTGCGCAGCCGACCCCCCTACGCCGAGGAGACGATCGTCGAGCTCGAGCGGCTCGTCGAGCTCGAACAGCGGCTGCTCGACGTGTTCAGCGGGGTCCGCGACCATCGCATCGACACCAGCCGCGCGCGGGTGCACGGCGACTTCCACCTCGGGCAGGTGCTGTGGACCGGCCGCGACATGGTCATCATCGACTTCGAGGGCGAGCCGTCCCGGTCGATCGGCGAGCGTCGCATCAAGAAGTCACCGCTCGTCGATGTCGCCGGCATCGTCCGCTCGCTGCACTACGCCGCGAGCGTCGCGTTGTTCGAGCAGGCCGAACGGGGCTTCATCGGCGTCGACCGCAGCGCGAGCGAGGTCGCGGCGTGGGGCGACTGGTGGCGCGCGTGGATCGAGGCCCTCTTCGTCCGCCGGTACCTCACCGTGCTCGACGGCTCTCCGCTCGTGCCCCCGGCCCCCGAGGACCAGCGGCTCCTGCTCGACGCGTACGTGATGGAGAAGGCCTTCTACGAGCTGCGCTACGAACTCCAGTACCGGCCCGAGTGGGTGGGGATCCCCCTCGGGTTCATCCTCGCGGTGGCCGAGGCCGCGGACCGGTGATCGACGCCCACCTCGCCGAGCTCGCCCGGCGGTGGGGCGTGCAGACCGGCTACTGGGACGTGAGCGGCACCTGGCACGACGCCGGGGTCGAGCCGCTCCTCGCGGTGCTCGGCGAGCTCGGGGCGCCGGTCGCGTCGCCCGACGAGGCCGCCGACGCGGTGCGGGCCCACGAGGCCCTCCTCGCCGGTCGGCCCGTCGAGCCGGTCATGTGCGTGACCGTCGGCGAGCCGCTCGCGTTCGAGCTGCGCCTCCCGAGCCGTCTCGACGGCACGGTGCGGGTCACCGTCACCACCGAGGAGGGGGACGAGGTACGGGGCGAGGTGCCGCTCGTCGCGCGCGAGCCCTACCGGCACCTCGACCACGACGGTGGGAGCTACGCGGTGCGGTGGCTCGTCACCCAGCTCCACCTCCCCGTCGGGTACCACCGGGCGGTGGTGGAAGTCGGTGGGGCGGCCCACGAGGCGGCGGTGATCGTGCCGCCGACGACGATGCCCCCGCTCGACGGTCCGCCGATCTGGGGGCTGTTCGCGCCCACCTACTCGTTCGTCCCGACGGGCACGCCCGGGTTCGACCACCTCGGCATCGGTCACCTCGGCCACCTCCGCGCCCTCGCCGACCGGGCCGGGCGCCACGGGGCGAAGGTCGTCTCGACGCTCCCGCTCCTCGCCACCTTCCTCGACGAACCCTTCGAGCCCAGCCCCTACTCGCCGGTGAGCCGCCGGTGGTGGAGCGAGCTGCACCTCGATCCCGGTCGCCTGCCAGGCCTCGACGAGTGCCCGGCGGCCCGTGAGCTGCTCGGCTCCCGGCGGGTCGAGCGCGCCGCCGCCGACCTCGCCGCACGACCGCTGGTCGACCATCGCGAGGCCGCCCGTCTCGTGCGGGAGGTGGTCGACGCGATCGTCGCCGAGCTGCCCTCCGACGGAGCCACGGCCCGCGCCGTCGCACGCTTCGCCGCCGAGCGCCCCGAGCTCGACACCTACGCCGGGTTCCGCGCCCATGTCGAACGCCACGGCGTGGTGAGCCCCGGCGGCGAGGCCGACACCGTGTCGCTCGACCCGCAGGCGGTCGCCCGGCACCGCTACCTCCAGTACGCAGCCGATCTCCAGGTGGCCGACCTCGCCGCCGCGTGCGCCGGTCGGGGCCAGTTCCTCGCCCTCGACCTCCCCCTCGGCGCCCACCCCGACGGGTTCGACGTGTGGGCGAACCCCGGCGACTTCGCACGGGGGATGGCCACGGGTGCGCCGCCCGACGAGCTCTTCGGCGGCGGCCAGGACTGGGGGTTCCCTCCGCTGCACCCGATCGGGAGCCGGGCCCGCGCCCACGAGGAGCTGAAGCTCGCGGTGCGCCACCACGTCCGCCACACCGGCCTGCTGCGCATCGACCATCTCATGTCGCTCGAACGGTTGTGGTGGATCCCACGCGGGTACGGGGCGACCGACGGGGTCTATGTCCGCTATCCCACCAACGAGCTCGCCGCGGTCATCGCCATCGAGGCGACGCGGGCGGGCGCGGTGGTGCTCGGCGAGAACCTCGGCACGGTCACCGACGAGATCAACCAGACGATGGAGCACTGGGGCATGCTCGGGATGTACGAGCTGCAGTTCGAGGGATGGCGGGCCCTCCAACACGACGACGTGGCGACACCTGGCCCGCTCACCGTCGCGGGGCTCAACACCCACGACATGCCGACCTTCGCCGGCTGGTGGGCTGGTCACGACATCGTCGACTCGGTCGACCTCGGCCTGGTCGCCCCCGCCGATGCGCCGGGCGCGCTCGACGAGCGGCGCGCCCAGGCGGCGGCCCTCGCCCGGGTCCTCGGCCGCCTGCTCGGTGCCGAGGTGCCCGCCGAACCCGACGCGGCGATGGCTGCCGCGCTCGAGTGGCTCGGCCGCACGCCGGCCCAGGTCGTCCTCGCGAGCCTCGACGACCTCTGGCTCGAGGAGCGACCCCAGAACGTGCCCGGTACCCACCGCGAGCGCCCGAACTGGCGCCGTCGCTTCGCCCGCACGCTCGACGAGGCGTTCGACGACCCGCAGATCGTCGCCGTGCTCGACCGACTCGACCGTGCCCGGGCGCTCGCCGCGTCGTCCCCACCCCACCACACCGAGGAGGGTCCGTGACCGACTCGACGTTCGACCACCGCCCCGAGCGCCAGGACGAGCCGAGCCGGCCCCACCACCAGCTGGTCGACGGCCTGCCGAGCCTCCTCGGCGACCACGACCTCCACCTGTTCAACGAGGGCACCCACCGCTACCTCCACCGGCACCTCGGCGCGCACCCCCTCGAGCACGAGGGCCGGTCCGGCACCTGGTTCGGGGTGTGGGCCCCGAACGCGGAGGGCGTCTCGGTGATCGGCGACTTCAACCAGTGGGAGCCGGCAGCCGACCCGCTGCGCCCCCGGGGCTCGTCGGGCATCTGGGAGGGCTGGATCCCCGGCATCGGTGCAGGAACGGTCTACAAGTTCCACATCGTCGGGCCGTCGGGGCGCACCTTCGAGAAGGCCGACCCGCTCGCGGCGATGGCGGAAGTGCCCCCGAACACCGCCTCGGTCGTCTGGCAGCTCGGGTACGAGTGGGGCGACGACGAGTGGATGGCGACTCGGGCGGCGCGCCACGCCCTCGACGCGCCGATCTCGATCTATGAGGTCCACCTCGGCTCGTGGGGGAGGGCCGAGGCGTCGAGCGGGCGGTTCCCCACCTACCGTGAGCTCGCCGGCCCCCTCGCCGACCACGCGGAGGCGCACGGCTTCACCCACGTCGAGCTGCTGCCGGTGATGGAGCACCCGTTCTACGGGTCGTGGGGCTATCAGTGCACCGGGTACTTCGCCCCGTCGAGTCGCTACGGCACCCCCCAGGACCTCATGTACCTCGTCGACCACCTCCACCAGCGGGGCATCGGCGTGATCCTCGACTGGGTGCCGTCGCACTTCCCGGCCGACGCCCACGGCCTCGGCTACTTCGACGGCACGAACCTCTACGAGCACGCGGACCGCCGCCTCGGACACCACCCCGACTGGGACAGCCTCATCTTCAACTACGGGCGCCACGAGGTGCGGGCGTTCCTCATCTCCTCGGCGATCTCCTGGCTCGACCGCTACCACGTCGACGGGCTGCGGGTCGATGCGGTCGCATCGATGCTCTACCGCGACTACTCGCGCAAGGACGGCGAGTGGATCCCGAACGAGTTCGGCGGCCGCGAGAACCTCGAGGCGATCTCCCTGCTGCGGGAGCTCAACACGGCGGTGTTCGGCGAGTTCCCCGGCACCACCACCTTCGCCGAGGAGTCCACCGCCTGGCCGATGGTGTCGCGCCCCACCTATGTCGGGGGGCTCGGCTTCGGGTTCAAGTGGGACATGGGCTGGATGCACGACACGCTCCAGCACTTCTCACGCGACCCGATCCACCGCCAGTTCCACTACCACGAGCTGACCTTCCGCGGCGTGTACTACGCGACCGAGAACTACACGCTGCCGCTCTCCCACGACGAGGTCGTGCACGGCAAGGGATCGCTGCTCACCAAGATGCCGGGCGACCGCTGGCAGCAGCTCGCGAACCTCCGGCTCCTCTACGCCTACCAGTGGGCCCAGCCCGGCAAGAAGCTGCTGTTCATGGGCGGCGAGCTCGCCCAGGAGGCCGAGTGGAACCACGACGCGCACCTCGAGTGGTTCCGGCTCGACGATCCCGCCCATGCCGGGGTGGCGCGCTGTGTCGCCGACCTCAACGCCCTGTACCGGGGCGAGCCCGCGCTGCACCAGCTCGACTGCGAGGGGCGGGGTTTCGAGTGGGTCGAAGCCTCCGACTCCGCGAACTCGGTGCTCGCGTTCATGCGTCGTGCGGACGACGACTCGGGGCCCGTGCTCGCCGTGTTCAACCTCACGCCCGCCGTGCGTCACAACTACCGGCTCGGGGTGCCCACGCCCGGGCGATGGGTCGAGCTGTTGAACACCGACGCCGAGATCTACGGGGGGAGTGGTGTCGGCAACTTCGGCGGGGTCGACTCGGTGCCCGTCCCGAGCCACGGCCACTACCACTCGCTCGTCCTCACCCTGCCTCCGCTCGGCGCGCTGTTCCTCCGGGCAGAAGGGGGCTAGAACAGAGCCATGACGCTGGGCGAGGAACCGAGGGACGTGGTCGACGGGGCGCCGGACGCCGCGGGAGACGGGGCCGAGGGCGAGTATCTCGCCGCGATCGTCTTCGACAAGCCCGGTCGGGCGGCGGAGGTGCTCGTCAACCTCATGAACCTCGCCCAGGAGGGGGTCGTCGCCCTCTCCGACGCCGTCATCGTCACCAAGGGCGAAGACGGGAAGGGGCACGTCGTGCAGACCGTCGACGTCACCCCGGCGAAGGGCGCGCTGCTCGGCGGCTGGCTCGGCCTCTTCGCCGGCCTCTTCCTCGGGCCACTCGCCATCGCCGGCGGCGCCGCGGCCGGCGCCATCTACGGGAAGCTCGTCGACCGGGGACTCGACGACGGGTGGATCAAGGAGATGGCCGAGTGGCTCGAGCCGGGCGGCTCGGCGCTGCTGCTGCTCGGCAGCATCCACGACCGCCCCACGCTGATCCGCGAGCTGAGCCGCTACGAGGGCCACCTCGTCACCACCGACCTCCCGCCGCACATCCGCCGCGAGGTCGAAGACGCCCTCCGCGACGACCTCGACCGCGCCCCACGCCCCGAAGCCTGGACCCCGCCCGCCAGCTGAGCCGCCCGTCGGCGTCGATTCGACGTCGATTCGACGCGCTCCCTCCGGTGGGCACGGGTAGGTTCGGTGCCCGATGATCCGGGCGATCTCCTTCGACGCCGACCAAACGCTCTGGGACTTCCGAGCGGTCATGGCACGAGCCCTCGAGCGCACCGCCGAATCGATCGCCACCCTCTTCCCCGGTGTGGACATCACCCCGGCGGAGCTCCAGGAGGCCCGCGATGCGGTGGCAGTGGGGGCTCGCGGGCGGCGGCACTCCCTCGAAGAGGTCCGCGAGGAGTCGTTCCGCGTTGCCCTCGAGGGCCGAGGCGTCGATCCCCGCGAGGCCGCCATCGCCGCCGCGGGCCTGGCCGATGCCTACATGCGCATGCGGTTCGAGGAGATCGAGCTCTACGACGACGTCCCGCCGCTGCTCGACTGGCTGCGGGGGCGCTATCGCCTGGCACTCGTCACCAACGGCAATACCGATCCGGAGCGATGCGGGCTGCCGGGCTTCTTCGACGCTGTCGTCCTCGGTCCGGACCACGGGATCGAGAAGCCGCACCCGCGGATGTTCGAACTCGCGGCCGAGGGCATGGGCGTCGCGACCACCGACCTGCTCCACGTGGGCGACAGTGCCAGCGACGTCGTCGGTGCCAACGGGGTGCGGGCCGTGTCGGTCCTGCTCGATCGCGGCGAGAGGGAGCTCGACGAGGAGGTGCGGGCCGTGTCGGGGTTCGCCATCACGTCGCTCACCGAGCTGCCCGCGGTGCTGGCCTCGCTCGGCTGAGGGTGTCGAGTCCCGGGCCTGGGGGTAGGGGAGGCGCACACCGACCCCATCCCCCACACGGAGGCCACGATGGACCTGCTCGACCACCTCACCCAGGAGCACCGCGAGGCGGAGGCGCTCGTCGAGCAACTCGCCGAGACCGACCCGGGCCAGGAGCGCAACCGGCTCGTCGACGAGCTCACCCAGGCGCTGCACCAGCACATGGAGGTCGAGGAGCAGTTCCTCTACCCGATCGTGCGGGACGAGCTCGGCAAGGAGGACGCCTTCGAGGGCAACATCGAGCACCAGCTCGCCCGCGAGGGGCTCGAGAAGCTCCACGAGCTGCGCGACAAGCCGGGCTTCGCCGCCGCCCTCGACATGGTCAAGGCGGGCATCACCCACCACGTCGAGGACGAGGAGGGCGAGATGTTCCCCGAGCTGCGCGAGAAGGCCGCCGACCGCATCGCCGGCCTCGACCCCGAGAAGCTCGAGGGGATGATCGACCTCACCAAGGACCAGATGTACCGCCAGGCCAAGGAGGCCGGCATCGAGGGTCGCTCCGACATGACCCGCGACGAGCTGGCCCGCACCCTCGCCGAGCAGGCCTGATCGTCGGGGCGGCGGTCAGCCCGATGCCAGGCGCCGGAGGCGCTCGACGGCCTCTTCGAGCACCTCACGGCGCTTGGTGAAGGTGAAGCGCACGAGCCCGCGCCCCCGCTCGGGGTGCTGATAGAACACCGAGTTCGGGATGGCGGCCACCCCGCACCGTTCGGGCAGGTCGAGGCAGAACGCCATGGCGTCGTCGCCGCCGAGCGGCGACGCGTCGGCGGTGACGAAGTAGGTGCCCGCCGGCCGGTGGACCTCGAAGCCGGCTGCGTCGAGCCCCTCGCAGAGCAGGTCGCGCTTGGCTCGGAGGTCGTCGACGAGGCCGTCGAAGTACTCGTCGTCGAGTCCGAGCCCTGCCGCCACCGCGTGCTGGAACGGGGTGCCGTTCACGTACGTGAGGTACTGCTTCACCGTGCGGACCGCGTCGACGAGCGCTTCGGGCCCGCACACCCAGCCGATCTTCCAGCCGGTGAAGGAGAACGTCTTGCCGGCCGAGGACACCGTGAGCGTGCGCCCGGCCATGCCCGGCAGCGACTCGATGGGGACGTGGCGACCGTCGAACACCATGTGCTCGTACACCTCGTCGGTGAGCACCAGCAGGTCGTGCTCGACCGCGAGGCGGGCGATGTGGGCGAGTTCGCCGGGCCCGAAGACCGCGCCGGTGGGATTGTGCGGCGTGTTGAGGACGAGCAGCCTCGTGCGCGGCCCGATGGCCGCCTCGAGATCGGCCGGCTCGTAGTCGAAGCGCGGTGGCCGGAGCGTGACCGTGCGGAGGGTGGCACCCGCGAGCGCCGTCGCCGCGGCATAGGAGTCGTAGAACGGCTCGAAGGTGAGCACCTCGTGGCCGGGCTCGCAGAGGGCGCAGATCGCCGCGGTGATCGCCTCGGTCGCGCCCGCGGTGACGAGCACTTCGGTGTCGGGGTCGAGGTCGATGCCGTAGAAACGCCACTGGTGGTCGGCGATCGCGCGGCGCAGCTCGGCGATGCCGCGGCCCGGGGCGTACTGGTTGTGCCCGGCGCGGATCGCCGCGATCGCGGCGTCGGCCACCGGCGACGGACCGTCGGTGTCGGGGAACCCCTGGCCGAGGTTGATCGCGCCGGTGCGCACGGCGAGGGCCGACATGCGGGCGAAGATCGTCTCGCCGAACGGGGCCATGCGGCGGACGACCTCGCCGCTCACCGGTGGGCGATCTCTCGGAGGAGGACCACCGAGCGGCCGCTCAGGTGGATCGTCGAGTCGTGGTGGAACACCAGGCCGCCGTACTCGGACTCGTCGGGCGGGATGGAGTCGGCGGTGTCGACGAGCACCTCCCACGCCTCGGGCCACGGGCCCGCCGGGAGCGTGAAGGCGATGGGGTTGCGGTCGGCGTTGAAGAGGACGAAGAAGCTCTCGTCGACGATGCGCTCGCCGCGCGGACCGCGGTCGGTGATGCCCTCACCGTTGAGGAACACGGTGAGCGACCGGGCGAACCCCTGGTGCCAGTCGTCGTCGGTCATCGGTCGACCCTCGGGGGTGAACCACGCGACGTCGGGGGCGTCGCTGCCCGGAACCGGCGTGCCGGCGAAGTGGGTGGCGCGGCGGAACACCGGGTGGGCGGCCCGCAGCCGGATGAGCGCGCGCGTGTAGCGCAGCAGTTCGTCGTCCTTGGTCTCCCAGTCGACCCACGAGACCTCGTTGTCCTGGCAGTACGCGTTGTTGTTGCCCCGCTGGGTGCGGCCGAGCTCGTCGCCGGCGAGCAGCATCGGCACGCCCTGGGAGAGGAACAGCGTGACGAGGAAGTTGCGCTTCTGGCGCTGGCGCAGGTCGTTCACCGCCTCGTCGTCGGTCGGTCCCTCGACCCCGCAGTTCCACGACCGGTTGTGGCTCTCGCCGTCGCGGTTGTCCTCGCCGTTCGCCTCGTTGTGCTTCTCGTTGTAGGAGACGAGGTCGGTGAGGGTGAACCCGTCGTGGGCGGTGACGAAGTTGATCGACGCGTGGGGGCGACGCCCCGACACCTGGTAGAGGTCGGCGCTGCCGGTGAAGCGGGAGGCGAACTCCGCGAGGGTGGCCTCCGCGCCCCGCCAGTAGTCGCGAACCGTGTCGCGGTAGCGGCCGTTCCACTCGGCCCAGAGCGGCGGGAAGTTCCCCACCTGGTAGCCGCCCTCGCCGAGGTCCCACGGCTCGGCGATCAGCTTCACCCGACTGATGACCGGGTCCTGCTGGATGATGTCGAAGAACGCCGACAGCCGGTCGACGTCGTGCAGCTCGCGGGCGAGGGTCGCCGCGAGGTCGAAGCGGAACCCGTCGACGTGCATCTCGGTGATCCAGTACCGGAGGCTGTCCATGATGAGCTGCAGCACGTGGGGGTGCTGCATGTTCATCGTGTTGCCGGTGCCCGTGTAGTCGACGTACTCGGCGCGGTCGTCGGGTCGCAGCCGGTAGTAGGCGGCGTTGTCGATGCCCCGCATCGAGAGGGTGGGGCCGGTGGCGCCGCCCTCGGCGGTGTGGTTGTAGACCACGTCGAGGATCACTTCGATGCCCGCGGCGTGCAGCGCCTTCACCATGTTCTTGAAGTCGAGCACCTGCTCGCCGCGCTGTCCCGAGCTCGCATAGCCGTTGTGCGGCGCGAGGTAGGCGATGGAGTTGTAGCCCCAGTAGTTGCGGAGGCCGCGCTGGTGGAGCGCGTGGTCGTGGACGAACTGGTGCACCGGCATCAGCTCGACGGTGGTGACGCCGAGCGACACGAGATGGTCGATGACCGCGGGCTCGGCCAACCCGAGGTAGGTGCCCCGCAGGTGCTCGGGCACGTCGGGATGGAGGTGGGTGAACCCCTTGACGTGCAGCTCGTAGACGACCGCCTCGTCGTTCGGTACCCGCGGCGGGCGATCGTCCTCCCAGTCGAACCAGGGGAGGGTCACGACCGACTTCGGGACGAACGGCGCGGAGTCGCGATCGTCGCGCTCGGTGGTCGGGCCGCCGAAGCGGTGACCGAACACCGCCTCGTCCCACTGGACCTCGCCCTCGACCGCGGTGGCGTAGGGGTCGAGCAGGAGCTTCGCGGGGTTGCAGCGGTGTCCGGCGGCGGGATCCCACGGCCCGTGGACCCGGAAGCCGTAGCGCTGCCCGGGCATGACGCCGGGGAGGTAGCCGTGGTGGCAGAACGCCGTGACCTCCTCGAGCCGGACGCGGGTCTCGGTGCCGTCGTCGTCGAACAGGCACACCTCGACGAAGTCGGCGACGTCGGAGAACAGCGAGAAGTTCGTGCCGGCCCCGTCGAAGGTCGCGCCGAGCGGGGCGGGCCGTCCGGGCCAGGTGTGCACGGCGCCGAGTCTACGACGCCCCGGTGGCGGGGCCGCGACCCCTGTCGCAGGACGTTCAGGCGACGAGGTCGGCCCAGACCGTCTTGCCCTCGTCACCGGGGGAGATCCCCCAGTCGGAGGCCAGGGTCGAGACGATGAGCAGGCCGCGACCGCCCTCGCGCTCGAGGTCGAAGGGCTGGGGGCGGGGACGGGAGGTGCCGTCGCCGTCGGCGACCGAGATCCTCACCCCGTTCCGCGTGCGCTCGACCGTCACCTGGCACCCGGTCTCGGCGTGGATGATGGCGTTGGTGACCAGCTCGGTGACCACCAGCTCCGCGTCCGCGACGAGCTCGTCGTATCCCCAGTCGGTGAGGAGCTCGGCGGTGCGGTGACGAGCCACTGCGACGTTCGCGGTGTCGGCAGCGAGGCTCCATCGCACCACCGGACGGTCGGTGTCGCCCACTCGGGCCACGCTAGTTGGTCTCCCGCAGCTGGGCGGAACGCATCATGTTCCGCCGAGTGCTCAGCGTCAGGACCGAGACGCCGATACCTCCCCGGTGGAGGATCGCTCCGATTCCCCCGAGGTCAGCGGCGTCTACGTCGCGGCGGTGGCGTCCTATGTCCGGCGCGCCTGCGGCGACGCGGCGTTCAGGGACCTCTGCCGCCGTGTCGGCGAGGACCCCGACGCGCTGCCGTGGGACGGCGACTGGCTCACCTTCGACCGAATGACCCGGATCGTCGACGCCGCGGTGGAGGTCACCGGGCTCGCCGACTTCGGGCGGGTGATCGGCGAGGAGCTGTTCACCCTCGGGTTGCGCGCCGGGCACGACCAGGTCATGCGCGCCGCGGGTGGGCCGGCCGAGGCGATCGAGATGTTCGCCTCCTCGGGCAGCCGCCTCGCCGGGGGCTGGACCCTCGAGGTCACCCACCGCGCCGACGACCACGTCGTCGTCGAGTCCCGCTCGCCGATCGGTGCCTCTCCGGTGTTCTGGTGCGGCACCGGTCTCGGCTACTACGCGCTCGTCCCGAGCGTGTTCGGGTTGCGGGGCTCGGCGGTCCACCCCAGGTGCCTCGGTCGGGGCGACGACCGGTGCGAGTACGTCGTGCGCTGGGCCGAGGGTGAGCGCCGCCGCACCGGTCCGAGCCACGATGCGGTCGCCCACGTCGAGAAGCTCCAGGCCATCGCGGCGAAGCTCGCCACCGCGCCGGATCCCGAGTCGGTCGTCGAACGGTCGGCCGAGCTCGCCACCGGGGTGAACATCGGCCGGCGGTTCCTCGTCGTCGCCGACCTCGACGGGCGCGGCCGCCGCGCCGTCGGCCACCACGGCTTCGACGACCTCGACAGCCTCGACACGACGATCGAGCGGATCGAGCGGGGCGAGTTCGGGGTCGATCCCGACGGCCCGATGCTCTGCACCGCCCGCCTGACCACGAACACCGCGGACTACGGCTGGATCGCCTCGGTGCTGCCCCCTCGCTCCACCGTCGACGCCGCGGTCGAGCGGCCGCTCCAGGCCTTCGCCCACCACATCGCCTCCGCTGTCGAGGCCGCGCTGCTGCTCGAGTCGGCCCAGCGTGACCGGGACACTGCCCGGGCGCTCGTCGCCTTCGCCCACCAGCTCGCGGGCGCGACCGAGGTCGACGAGGTCGCCGACCTCGTGGAGTCGGCGGTGCTCGACTCGACGAGCGCAACGGCGGTGCGCGTCTGGCTCCACGACCCCGACGACCGGTCGTTCCACCAGGTGGGCGCCGCCGCGGCGGAAGCCGGCAACCTCGCCCCGCGCACCCCGCTCGACATCGGTACCGCGACGGTCACCGTCACCGACCACGACACCCTCGCCCGCGTGAAGCTCGACGAGCCCGGCGTCGCCCGTGCCTCGGTCGTCCCCCTCGTGGTCCGCGGGGAGCGGCTCGGCTGTGTCGCAGTCGGTTGGCCGTCCTCGGGCGGGCCCTGCGAGAGCGATCGCGAGCGCCTGGAGGGCATCGCGGATCAGGCCGCGCTCGCGTTCGACGTCGTCGCCCTCCTCGCCGACCTCCAGCGCCAGGCGCGCCACGACGCGCTGAGCGGCCTCGCGAACCGGTCGCTGCTCGCCGAGCGGGCCGAGTTGGCGATGGCCCAGGCGGCGCGCACCGGCCACGAGGTCGGGCTCCTCTTCGTCGACCTCGATCACTTCAAGTCGGTCAACGACGAGTTCGGCCATGCCGCGGGCGACCAGGTGATCTGTGAGGTCGCCGATCGTCTCCGCAGCGTCGTGCGCGCCCACGACACCGTGTGCCGGCTCGGCGGCGACGAGTTCGTCGTGCTGGTGACCGAGTGCGCGGCCCGCCACGACGCCGAGGTCGCCGCCGAGCGGGTGCGCGACGCGATGGAGGCCCCATTCCTCATCGGCGGAGTCGAGCGCCGGATCACCGCCACCATCGGCGTCCTCGCGGCCCGTCCCGACGAGTGCACCTGGCACGCCCTGCTCGACCGTGCGGATGCCGCGATGTACCGCGGGAAGCAACAGGGTCGGGCCGGGATCGTGGTCGGTTGAGCGCGAGCACCCAGGGGTAGGGTGAGCGGGCGTGATCGATCCCTCTCGCGTCTTGTGCATGGTGCTCGCCGGTGGCGAGGGGAAGCGGTTGGCCCCGCTCACCGCCGACCGCGCGAAGCCGGCGGTTCCCTACGGCGGGCACTACCGCCTCATCGACTTCGTGCTGTCGAACCTGGTGAACGCGGGCTATCGCCGCATCGTCGTGCTCACCCAGTACAAGAGCCACAGCCTCGACGTCCACATCGCCCGTACCTGGCCGCTGTCCACCCTGCTCGGCAACTACGTCACCTCGGTGCCCGCCCAGATGCGTCGAGGCCCGTTCTGGTTCGCGGGATCGGCCGACGCGATCTTCCAGAACGTCAACATCATCAACGACGAGCAGCCCGACTACATCCTCGTGTTCGGCGCCGACCACATCTACCGGATGGACCCCCGCCAGATGGTCCGCCAGCACGTCGAGACCGGGGCGGGGGTCACCGTCGCTGCGCTCCGGGTGCCGGTCGAGCAGGCCGACCAGTTCGGCGTGCTCGAGATGGGCGAAGGGACGGCGATCGCCCGGTTCCGGGAGAAGCCCTCCGACGTCGACGGTCTGGCCAGCGACCCGTCGGTGGTCCTGGGGTCGATGGGCAACTACGTGTTCTCCACCGAGACCCTGCTCGACGTGCTGAACGCCGACGCGCTCGACACGACCTCGGCCCACGATGTGGGGGGCAGCATCATCCCACTGCTCGTCGACGCCGGTGTCGCCCACGCCTACGACTTCACGACGAACGAGGTGCCCGGCGCCACCGACCGCGACCGTGGCTACTGGCGCGACGTGGGGACGCTCGACTCGTTCTACGACTCGCACATGGACCTCGTCGGCGTCCACCCGGTCTTCAACCTCTACAACCGCGAGTGGCCGATCCTCACCTCGGTCGGGCCCCTGCCACCGGCGAAGTTCGTCCTCGACGACGAGGGACGCACGGGCGTCGCCATCAACTCGATGGTCTGCGCCGGCGCCATCGTCTCGGGCGGCACCGTCCGCCGGTCGGTCATCTCGCCGAGCGTCTACGTCGACGCGGGCGCCCTCGTCGAGGACTCGGTCATCATGCACGACGTCCGCATCGGGGCCGGTGCCGTGGTGCAGCGGGCCATCATCGACAAGGGGGTCGTCGTCCCGCCCGGCGCCCACATCGGCGTCGACCCCGAGCTCGACGCCGAGCGCTTCACCGTGTCGCCCTCCGGCGTCATCGTCATCGGGAAGCACCAGCCGGTGCCCCACGCCTGAGCCGGACCCGGAGCCGATCGTGCGCGTCGCCCTCCTCACCAGGGAGTTCCCACCCGAGGTCTACGGGGGCGCGGGCGTCCACGTGGAGTACCTCTCGGCGAACCTCGCGGAGGTGCCGGGGGTCGACGTCGAGGTCCACGCGTTCGGCAGCCCACGTCCCTCGCCTCTCGTCGCCGCGGCGTACCAGCCGTGGGAGCGACTCCGCTCCGACGAGCCCTGGGCGGCTGCGCTCGAGACGATCTCGGTCGACCTGGCCATGGCCGGCGGCGTCGCGGCTGTCGACCTCGTCCACTCACACACCTGGTACGCGAACCTCGGCGGGCACCTCGCGAAGCTGCTCCACGGCATCCCCCACGTCGCCACCGCCCACAGCCTCGAGCCGCTCCGTCCCTGGAAGGCCGAGCAGCTCGGCGGCGGCTACGCCGTGTCGTCGTGGTGCGAGCAGCAGGGCCTGTGCGGCGCCGACGCGGTCATCGCCGTGTCGGTCGACATGCGGGCCGACATCCTCACCGCCTACCCCGACCTCGATCCGGGTCGGGTGCACGTCATCCACAACGGCATCGACGCCTCGGAGTACCGGCCCGACGACGGCGTCGAGCACCTCGTGGCCCACGGCGTGGACCCGCAGCGCCCCTTCGTGCTCTTCGTCGGCCGCGTCACCCGCCAGAAGGGGCTCACGCACCTGCTCGACGCCGCCCGCCTCCTCACCGAACCCGCTCAGCTCGTCATCTGTGCCGGCCAGCCCGACACCGTCGAGATCGGCGCCGAGGTGCGGTCCCGGGTCGACGAGCTCCGGGCGCAGGGACTCGACGTCGTGTGGATCGAGGAGATGCTCCCGCGATCCCACGTCGTCCAGCTGATGTCGCAGGCGGCGGTGTTCGTCTGCCCGTCGGTCTACGAGCCGTTCGGGCTCATCAACGTCGAGGCCATGGCGTGTGCCACGCCGGTGGTCGCCACGGCAGTCGGGGGGATCCCCGAGATCGTCGTCGACGGCGAGACCGGCTCCCTCGTGTCCTTCGAGCCGAGCGGCGACGCGTACGGCACACCCGCCGATCCCGACCGCCTCGCGGCCGACCTCGCGTCGAAGGTCGACGAGCTGCTCGCCGACCCCGATCGGGCTCGCCGCATGGGTAGAGCCGGGCGCGAGCGGGTGCTCGCCCACTTCGCCTGGCCCGAGATCGCCGCGCGCACCGCCGAGCTGTACCGCACGGTCCTCGCGAGATAGCCATCCCGCCCACCGGGTGGGCGTCCTCGAGCCGGCGGGCCACACTGGCCGCCATGTCCGCTCCCTTCCGCATCTCCTTCGTGTGCCTCGGCAACATCTGTCGGTCCCCGACCGCGGAGGCGGTGATGCGCCACCTCGTCGAGGAGGCCGGCCTCGCCGACCGCATCCACGTCGACAGCGCCGGTACCGCCGACTACCACATCGGCGCCCGTCCCGACCGCCGGGCCCTCGCCGAGCTGGCCCGCCGGGGCGTGCCCGTCGACCACCGCGGCCAGCAGTTCGGTCCCGACGACTTCGACCGCTTCGATCTCGTCATCGCGATGGACCGGGCCAACCTCGCCGACCTCCGCCGGATCGCCCCCGACGCCGAGGCCGCGGCGAAGGTGCGCCTCCTGCGCGAGTGGGATCCCGAGGCCGCGGGCGACCTCGAGGTGCCCGACCCCTACTACGGCGGCGACGAGGGCTTCGTCGAGGTGTTCGACATGGTCGAGCGCTCGTGCCGCGCCCTGCTCGCCGACCTCGGTCAGCGACTCGATCGCAACGAGGCGACGACCACCGTGCGGTCGTCCTCGCGACCGATCGACACCTGATCGCTGAGCTGGCCCACCAGCCACAGGCCGTGGCCGCCGGCGACGCCGCCGCGGTGCGGCCTCAGATCGGCGAAGGGATGGTCGATGCCGGGGCCAGAGTCCCACACCTCGATCACCACACCCTCGTCGCCGACCCACACCCGGACGTCGACCGGCGGCTCGCCGTGGCGCATGCCGTTGGTGACCAGCTCGGTGGCGACGAGGTGGAGGTCGCCGAGACGGTCGTCGGGCAGCACCGACGCGCACAGCTCCGTCAGGGTCGCGCGCAGGGAGACCGGAGCGACGTCGCGCAGCTCGAGTCGTGGAGTGACCACACGGTGGGGCCAGGGCGCGGCCGCGTGCTCGTAGGGCTGGTGGTCGACACAGGGCTGCACGCCGCGACGCGGGAGGTCGGCGTGACGGTGGCACCGGCGCAGCATCTCGATGATCGGCTCCGGGGCGCGGGTGCGGTCGTAGGCACAGATGCCGTGGAAGGGGAGGCCGGCGAGCACGTGGTCGGCGGCGGTCTCATAGCGCGCCCACCTGGCGTCGAGTGCCGGGTCGCCCTCGAGCTGGATCGAACCGACCGACCACACCTCCCGAGCCCCGAGACCGAGCGACTGTTGGATGAACCCGTAGAGCGCGGCCATCGCCACACCGGGGTTGCTGTAGCGGTCGGGCGCTGGAAGCTGGGTGACGGCGCCCGCCGACGGGCCGATGGCGGCGTCGAGGGCCTCCCACTCCTCCGCGGTGAGGGACGCGTAGACGGCGTCGCCGCGGTCGAGCGCGGCGGCGAGCTCGGGGGCGACCCGCTGCGCCAGCTCGTCGGGCCCGTCGTGGAGCAGCGCCCGGTGCGACGCGGTGCGTGCGGAGTCGGGGACCTCCGGAGTACGCATCGGTGCCACGCTACCGCGCGAGGTCCTGCCGGGCCCGGTACCCCGTGGGCGACGTACGGACGGGCAGGCTCGATCAGCTCTGAGCCGCAGGCTCGGGCGGCGGAAGGTGGACGGCGAGCCAGGTGGTGCCGGCGGCCGTGCGCTCGACGGTGTGGGGGACGCCGCCGGGGATCAGCACCCAGTCGCCGGGGCCGAGCTCGTGGCGCTCGCCGCCGACGTCGAGGGTCGCCGCGCCCGACATCACGAGCACCCACTCGTCGTGGGGCTGGAGGAAGCTCGCCGACTCGGTGGAGGCCGCGCTGAGGATCTGCTCGACGATGACGCCGACCTGGTCGACGAGCAGCTCGAACCGCTCGCCGGTTGCGGGCGCCTCGGAGGCGTCGAGCAGGCGACCCCTCGGTGTCGGTCTCACCGTGCCCCCACCGTCGTCATCACCGTCCCCACAGCTCGGGCCTCACCGCACGGGCCTCACAGCGCGGTCCGGAGCATCTTCGACTTCACCCGACCGTAGGGCGGGTAGAGCACCGACGGATCGGGCTTCGCCGGCTTGCGGAGCACGCTCTTGCGGTGGCTGAAGGTGTCGAAGCCGTACCGACCGTGGTAGCTGCCGAAGCCGCTCTCGCCGACCCCACCGAAGGGGAGGTCGGGGACGGCGTAGTGCATGAGCGTGTGGTTGACACACACCCCGCCCGAGCTCGTCTCGCGCACCACCTGCTCGGCGGCCTCGTCGTCGTCGGCGAACACGTAGAGGGCGAGGGGCTTGGGGCGGCTCGTCACGAACCGGATCGACTCGTCGATCGACGGCATCGAGAGCACCGGCAGGATCGGGCCGAAGATCTCCTCTCCCATCACCGGCGCGTCGGGCGACACGCCGCGGAGCACCGTCGGGGCGACGTAGCGAGCGGTGACGTCGACCTCCCCGCCCGTGGCGATCGCCTCGTAGCCGCCGCCCTCGACGAGGCCCCGCAATCGCTGGACGTGGCGCTCGTGGACGATGCGCCCGAAGTCGTCGCTCGCCATCGGGTCCTTGCCGTAGAAGTCGCCGACGGCGTCGACGAGACGCTCGACGAGCTCGTCCTCGACCGCCTGGTCGACGAGCACGTAGTCGGGGGCGATGCAGGTCTGGCCGGCGTTGAGGAACCGGCCGAACGCGATGCGCCGGGCGGCGACCGCGAGGTTCGCCGAGCGGTGCACGATGGCCGGGCTCTTGCCACCGAGTTCGAGGGTGACCGGCGTGAGGTTGCGGGCGGCCGCCTCCATCACGATGCGACCCACCCGTGGCGATCCGGTGAAGAAGATGTGGTCGACGCGCTGGTCGAGCACCGCGGTGGCGACCTCCGGCCCGCCCTCGAGCACCGCGACACCGGCGGGGTCGACGAACTGGGGGACGAGCTCGGCGAGCATCGCCGAGGTGGCCGGCGCGAGCTCCGAGGGCTTCAGGAGCACGGCGTTGCCGGCCGAGAGGGCCGCGGCGAGCGGGGCGAGGCAGAGGTGGAGCGGGTAGTTCCACGGCGAGATGACGGTGACGACGCCGAGCGGTTCGTGGACGACCTCGGCCCGGCCCGGCTTCTGGGTGACCGGTACCTTCACCCGCTCGGGCTCGACCCACGCGTCGAGGTGGCGGAGCGTGTGGTCGATGCCGCTCGCGGTGACGCCGAGCTCGGTGAGGTAGGTCTCGGTGGCCGACTTGCCGAGGTCGGCGCCGAGCGCGTCGGTGATGCGGCCCTCCTCCTCGCGCAGCATCGCCTGGAGCCCCACGAGTTGCTCGCGCCGCCACCGCACAGGTCTCGTGATGCCCTCCTCGAAGGCGGTGCGGAGGGCCTTGACGGCGTCGGCTGGCGTAGCGGTCATCGTGGTCTCCCTCAGGTGGTGAGGCGTCCGGCCTCGTGCGCCGCGGCCTCGGCGGCCTGGAGCTGGCCGTCGACGATCTCGAGCCCCGCCTCCCAGAACCCCGGATCGGCGAGATCGCACCCGACGATGCGCCCGAGCTCCTCGGGCGGCATCGACCCGCCGGCCGAGAGCAGATGGAGGTAGCGGGGCACGAAGTCGCCGCCCTGGGCCTCGAACTGGGCGTAGACCGACAGCGCGAGGAGCTGCCCGTACGCGTACGCGTAGACGTAGCCGGGGGTGCCGATGAAGTGGGGCACGTAGGACCACCAGCTGCGGTAGCCGTCGGTGACCTCGACCGCCTCCCCGAGCATCTCCTCCTGGGTCTGGGCCCACAGCTCGCCGAATCGCTCGACCGCGAGCTCGCCCTCGGTGCGGCGGGCGGTGTGGACCGCCGCCTCGAACTGGTTCATCGCGGTCTGTCGGAACACGGTGGCGATCGCGCCCTCGATGCTCTCGGCGAGCAGAGCGAGCCGCTCGCCGGGATCGTCGGTGGCGTCGAGCAGGCGGCCGAAGGTGACGGTCTCGCCGAACACCGACGCGGTCTCGGCGAGGGTCAGCGGTGTGCCCTGGTGGAACACCCCCTGTTCGCGGGCGAGGTAGGCGTGGAGGCCGTGGCCGAGCTCGTGGGCGAGGGTGAGCACGTCGCGGCGGCGGCCGGTCCAGTTCAGCATCACGTAGGGATGGTGGGAGGGGACCGTGTAGGCGCAGAACGCACCGGGCCGCTTCGCGGGCCGCACCGGGGCGTCGATCCACCGCTCGTCGAAGAACCGGCTGGCGATGTCGGCCATCTGTGGCGAGAACGAGGCGTAGGAGTCGAGCACCAGCTCGCGGGCCGAGGTCCACCCGATGCGGGCCTCGGACTCGGCGACCGAGGCCATGCGGTCGTAGTCGGCGAGGCGGTCGAGCCCGAGGATCTGGGCCTTCAGGCGGTACCAGCGCTGGGGGATGTCGTAGCGGGCCTTCACCGAGTCGACGAGGGCCTGCACCGACTCGTCGGTGGCCTCGTTCGCGAGGTTCCGGCTCGTCAGCCAGGTGGGGTAGGAGCGGAGCCGGTCGTCGATGGCCTTGTCGTTGAGGAGCGTGTTGAAGACGAACGCCCGGGTGCGCAATCCCGGCTCGAGCGCGGCGGTGACCGCCTCGGCGGCGGTGCGACGCACCTCGCGGTCGGGGTCGGCGAGCATCGAGAGCGCGCCCTCGAGCTTGGTGGTGCGAACGCCGCCCTCCGCCTCTGGGTCGGGCAGCTCGACGGTGATGGCCGACGTGAGCTCGCTGAACAGGCGTGACCAGGCGTTGCGCCCGGTGACGGCCTTCTCGGTGAGGATGCGCTCCTCGGGCTCGGAGAGCAGGTGGTCGCGGTAGCGCCGTTCGGAGCGGAGGTGGTGCGCGCACCAGTCGAGGCGGGGGTCGGCGAGCAGCGCCTCGACGCGGGCGTCGTCGAGGGCCGCCCACTCGAGGTCGAAGAAGAGGAGCCGGGTGCCGATCGCCGTCGAGCGCTCCTGCACCCGCTGCATCAGCGCGCCGATCGAGGCGTCGGCGGTGTCGACGGCGAAGCGCAGCGACGCGTACGACCCGGCGCGCCCCAACAGCTCGTGGAGCTCGGCGAGGCGGCGCATGTGGGCGTCGAGCTCGGCGGCGTCGAAGTCGGCGACCTTCCCCCGGGCCGCGGTGAGCTCGTCGGCGATCGCGTCGGCCTGGTCGAGCAGGCGCTCGACCCCCTCGACGCCCGCCCCGTCGACGAGGGAGTCGAGGTCCCACGACACCTCGCGGGCCTCGAGGTCGGCGTCGGCGAGCGGCTGGCCGGACACGGCGTCGATGACGGTCATCGGTCCTCCGGAGGAGCGGGATGGGGTCTGCTCCTACGCTAACGGCGAAGTTCGGGCCGTGAGCCGCCGACCCGACGCGGCCGATCCCCGGGCCGGCGGGCGGCGTCAGCTCGGTGTCAGGTTCGTCACCGTCCCTTTCGGCCGGGGGAACCGCTCGATAGCCTCGCCGGGGTGATCCACGACGCCCCCCTCCCCGACGATCCCCGCGCGCGCCTGCGGCGTCAGCTCGAGACGCTCGCCACGAACTTCCGGTGGGTGTGGGACGTCCCGACCCAGCGCCTCTTCGCCCGCATCGCCGACGACGGGTGGGAGGTCGGGCACCGGGCCCCGCTCCAACTGCTCGCCGCACTCGACGACGACGCGTGGAACGACCTCACCGCCGACCCGACCTTCGTGCGCGACGCCGACCAGGTGCACGAGGACCTGCTCGCGTACGTGAAGTCCGGGCGCCCCTACCGGGCGCCGCAGGTCGCGTACTTCTCGCCCGAGTACGGCATCGCCGAGAGCCTCCCGCAGTATTCGGGCGGACTCGGCGTCCTCGCCGGCGACCACCTGAAGGCGGCGAGCGACCTCGACCTGCCGCTCGTGGGGGTCGGCCTCTTCTACCGCCAGGGTTTCTTCCGCCAGGAGCTGGTCCCCGGCTCGGGCCAGGTCGAGCGCTACCACGACCTCACCGCCGAGTCGGTCGGCCTCCAGCTCGTGCCCGGCGCGGCGGCGAGCCTGATCGTCGGCGACGAGAACGTCGCGGTGCGGGTCTGGCGCGCCGACGTCGGACGGGTGCCGCTCTTCCTGCTCGACACCCACGTCGAGGGCAACTCCGAGCGGGCGCGCCACATCACCGACCGCCTCTACGGCGGCGACCAGGAGCACCGGGTCCGTCAGGAGATGGTCCTCGGCATCGGGGGGGTGCGGGTGCTGCGTGCCATGGGCCTCGCGCCGCGGGTGTACCACCTCAACGAGGGCCACGCCGGATTCCTCGCGCTCGAGCGCATCCGCGCTCACATGGTCTCCACCGGGGTCGACCTCGCCAGCGCGGTCGAGTCGGTCCGCCAGGGCCTCGTCTTCACCACCCACACCCCTGTTCCGGCCGGCATCGACCGGTTCCCCCGCGAGCTCATCGAGACCTATCTCGGTGGCTGGGCCGCGGGGCTCGGGGTGAGCATGGACGAGCTGATGGGGCTCGGGTGGTTCCCCACCGACGGCCCCGACCTGTTCAACATGGCGGCGTTCTGTCTCCGGGTGTCGTCGCTGGCGAACGGCGTGTCCCGCCTCCACGGCGAGGTCAGCCGCTCGATGTTCCAGCCGATCTGGCCCGAGCGTCATCCCCGCGAGGTGCCGATCACCTCGGTCACCAACGGCGTCCACGCCCGCACCTGGACCTCCCCGGAGATCCAGGCGATCTTCGACCGGGTCATCGGCGTCGACTGGAGCGAGGCGCCGGCCGAGCAGTGGGCCGCGGTGTCGTCCCTCGACGACGAGGAGATCCGCGACGCCCGCAACCGCGCCCGTGCCCGCCTCGTCGGCTATGTGCGCGAGCGGCTCGAGGCCCGGGGGCAGGCTCATGCCGCCCAGGCGCTCGACCCCGACGCCCTCACCATCGGCTTCGCCCGGCGCTTCGCCACCTACAAGCGGGCCACCCTGCTGCTCTCCGACCGCGAACGGCTCGAGCGGCTCCTCGCCGACACCGACCGGCCGGTGCAGTTCGTCTTCGCCGGCAAGGCCCATCCCGCCGACGAGCCCGGCAAGGCGCTGCTCCGCCAGGTGCTCGACGCGTCGCTCGACCCGGCGTTCGGCGGCCGGTTCGTGTTCCTCGACGACTACGACATCGGCGTCGCCCGGGCGCTGTACCACGGCAGCGACGTGTGGCTGAACAACCCCGTGAGGCCCCAGGAGGCCTGCGGCACCTCGGGCGAGAAGGCGGCGCTGAACGGCGCCCTTAACTTCTCGGTGCTCGACGGGTGGTGGGCCGAGCTCTACGACGGCGGCAACGGCTGGGCCATCCCGTCGTTCGAGGAGTTCTCCGACCGGTCCCTGCGTGACGCCGCCGAGGTGGGCGTGCTCTACGACGTGCTCGAGAGCGAGATCCTGCCGCTGTTCTACGCCGACGGCGTGCCGCTGTCGCACCGGTGGCTCGACCGGGTGCGCCACACCTGGGCCTCGCTCGGCCCACAGGTCGGTGCCTCCCGGATGGTCCGCGACTACCAGGACCTCCTCTACCGGCCCGCGGGCGAGCGCGCATGAC
>CAZAVX010000014.1:0-43843 GCA_964488835.1 uncultured Iamiaceae bacterium
GATCGATCTCGCCGGTGCGGGTGTCGACAGCCATGCGCCCCAAGTCTGCCCTACCGGACCGAGCCGCGCTCGGGGGTGCGCGGGCGCTCGTCCTCCCGGCCGGGTGACCGTCAGCGCAGGTGCGGGTGGGGCGGGTCGAGGAGGTCGACGCCGAGCAGCATCGCCGCTGCCGACACGCCCTTGCCCGATGCCGCGGCATCGTCGATGGCCGCCACCGCGGTCGGCGTGTCGAGGTCGTCGTCGAGCGCCGCCCGCACCTCGTCGAGGGCACCGTCGCCAGGACCGGCCTCGAGCCACCGCTCGAGCCGGGCCTGTGCGGTGGGCATCAACGCGTCGTCCCACTCCCAGGAGTCGCGGTAGTGGTTCGCCGCGAGCCCGAGACGGATCGCCCGCGGGTCGTACTGCTGACGCAGGTCGCTGACGAAGACGAGGTTGCCGAGCGACTTCGACATCTTCTCCCCGTCCTTGCGGACCATCGCCTGGTGCATCCAGTGACGCACGAACGGCTCACCGGTGGCCGCCTCGGACTGGGCCGCCTCGCACTCGTGGTGCGGGAAGATCAGGTCCGCTCCCCCGCCGTGCAGGTCGATCGTCGTGCCGAGCTCGCGCAGCGCGAGCGCCGAGCACTCGATGTGCCAACCCGGCCGACCCGGCCCCCACAACGATTCCCACGCCGGCTCGCCCTCCGTCGAGGGCTGCCACAGCACGAAGTCGAGCGGATCACGCTTGTTCGGATCGTCGATGTTGCCGCCACGCTCCGCCGCGTACTCGAGCATCGTCTCCCGCGGCAGGTGGCTCACCTGCCCGAACCGCTCGAAGGTCGAGATGTCGAAGTAGACCGCGCCACCCGCCTCGTAGGCGTGCCCCTGGTCGAGCACCATCCCGATGAAGCCACGGATGTCGGCGATCGCCGACGTGGCCCGCGGCTCGCTCCACGCGGGGAGCATGCCGAGCGCCTCCATGTCCGACTGGAACCGGGCGATCTCGCCGGCCGCCAGATCGAGGTAGTGCACCCCGAGCTCGGCCGCCTTGGCGAGGATCGAGTCGTCGACGTCGGTGATGTTCCGCACACACCGTGTCTCGTGGCCGCGATCGCGGAGACGCCGCTGGAGCACGTCGTAGGTGACATAGACCGCGGCGTGGCCGATGTGGGTCGCGTCGTACGGCGTGATGCCGCACGTGTACATCGTGACGACCTCGTCCACCTCGAAGGGGACGATGTCCTGGCGCGAGGTGTCGTACAGGCGCATCGGCGGTGTGGGGCCGGGCGCCTCGCCGCTCACAGCGTGATGCCGGTGAACTGCACCGCCGCTCGGGTCCGATAGCGGACGTTGAGCTGGAGGAGCACCGCGGTGAACGCCTCGATGGGCGCCGCGTTGGACAGCTCGCCGGCGTCGAGGGCCCGCATGCCGGGCACGACGTTGATCAGCTCGATGGTGGCCGCGGTGGCCGACGGGTGGTCGGAGCACACGAGCACGTCCATCTCGATGGGATGGTCGATGTCGCCGAGCTCCTTGGCCGGGACGTGGTGCAGCGCGGCGGCGACGAAGCTGTCGGGGATCACCGCCTGCACGCTGGCCGCCACCGAACCGCGGGGCGGGACGAGCGGCTGGAACTCGTGGCCGATGCGGACGAGGGCGTTCGCCATCGAGATGACGACCTTGCCGCGCAGCTGGTCACGGACCGCCGCCACCGTCGGCGCGGCACCGTCCCACGGCGTGGCCACGACGATGAGATCGGCCTCGGCCGCTCCGGCGTTGTCGGCGGCGTCGATGCGGAGCGTGTGCTCGGGCCATCGGTCGACGATGGCGTCGCGCACCTCGACGGCACGCTCGAGCTTTCGTGAACCGACGACGACTTCGTATCCCTCGGCGGCAAGTCGGGCCGCGAGGCCACTGCCGGCGGGACCGGTTGCTCCCAATACTCCGATCTGCACGGCGTCACCATAGGCGCTGGCGGGTGGCCCGACGCCAACCGGCGACCCGCCGGTAACCACCGACGTGGGGCCGCGATCGGTCAGGGGCAGTGGGCCCGGACCGTCGGCGTGGGGTTCACCGCGCTGCCCCCACCCGGATGGATCTCGAAGTGCAGGTGCGGGTTGCCGCGCGCGTTCCCGGTGTCGCCGACATAGCCGATGACCGTGCCCGCCTGCACCCGGCCGCTCTGCCCGTACGCCGAGAGGTGGGTGCCGTAGTAGTAGTTGCCGTCGTCGCCGTTGAGGTGGAACGACATGCCGCCCACCCGGTTGCTGCGGTGGGACACCGTGCCCGACACCGGCGCGACGACCGGCGTGCCCCGGGCAGCCATCATGTCGACCCCCTTGTGGCGACGCCCGCCCGAGCGCGGCGCGCCCCACGAGTCGACGAAGCTGTGCGGCCCCTGGACCGGGCAGACCCACGACCCCGTGGCGATCGGACCCGAGGGCGTCCCCGCGCGCGGACCCGACCCGGAGCCCGACGACCCTCGGTTGCGGGCCGCCGCGGCCTCTTGCTGGCGCCGCAGCTCGGCCTGGCGCTGGCGCTCGGCCTCCTCGCGGCGGCGGATCTCGGCCTGGCGGGCCGCCTCGAGCTCGCGCAGGCGGTCGAGCTCGGCGTACATCGCGTCGCGAGTGCCCTCGAGCTCGGCGACGAGCGCGTGTTGGCGCTCCCGCAGTCGTGCGAGCTCGGCCTCGGCCACCTCGAAGTCCTCGAGCGCGGCCCGATAGTCGTCGAGGGAGTCGGTCTCGGTCTGGGTGACGATCTCGGCCATGGCGTTGGCACGGACCTGACGGTTGATGTCGTCGTCGAAGACCGACGGGGTCGACGTGCCCGCCCGCACGTAGGCCTGCACGGCGCTCTCCCGGAGGCGCTCACGGAGCCGGTCGAGCCGGGCCTTCGTCTCGGCGTTCCGGTTCACCGTGCGGTCGATCTCGGCCTCCAGCCGACCGAGCTCGGCCTGGGCCTCGGAGAACCGGGCCGTTGCCTCGTCGGCGCGCCGCTGCGCCTCGGCGATCTGGGGCGCACGGGAGGGCCCGAGATCGGAGATGTCGACCTGGGCACCCACGGTGTGGACACCACCGGCGACCAGCGCGAACGCGCAGCACAGGCCGAGGACGAGACGCACGGGGCGCAAGGCTACTCGGGCTGCATCGCACATTGCGATCGCGTGACGGACGAGCCCGTGGACCCGGGTGTCCTTGTCGCCCGACCCGGTGCTCAGCAAGACTGGCCGGCGTGAGCGCCGTCGACGGCGGGACCGACACCGCGAGTCAGTCACCCGCACTGCCCCCAACCGACCCGACCGAACACCCGGGTCGTGCGGCCGCTCGCCTCGGCCGGGTGGTCGAGAACGCGCTCGCCACCGTCGACATCTCGCTCCCCCAGTACCGCATGCTCGTCTTCCTCGCCGAAGGCGGCCCCGCCGCGGCGTCGGCCCTGGCCGGCAAGCTCGGGGTCAGCCGGCCGAGCGTCACCGCGCTCGTCGACGGCATGGTCGCGAGGGGGTGGGTCGAGCGCAGCGCCGATCCGGTCGACCGTCGGCGCGTCGCCCACGGCGTCACCGACGCCGGGCTCCTCGCGCTCGCCCGGGCCGACGAGGTCGTCGAGACCCGCCTCGCCGAGCTCGCCCGCTCCATCCCCGACGACGAGCGTCGGGCCCGCGCCTATGCCGGCCTCGCCGAGTGGCACGCCGCGATGAACACCGAGCGCGAAGCCAAGCTCAACGAACAGTGACGGCGAACCCGGCCGAGGGCGGCTCCCGGTCGTCGGAGTCCGTCGTCGAGTTGCGCGACATCGAGGTGATCATCGACCGCCGACGGATCGTCGGGCCGCTCGACTGGACGATCCACCCGGGCCACCGATGGGTGCTGCTCGGACCGAACGGGTGCGGGAAGACGACGCTGCTGCGCGTGCTCGGCTTCATGCTGCACCCCTCGAAGGGGTCGGTCCGGGTCCTCGACGTCACCCTCGGGCGGACCGACCTGCGACCGCACCGCAACCGCATCGGTGTGGTCAGTGCAGCGGTCGCGGCGTCGCTCCGCCCCACCCTCATCGCCCGCGATGCGGTGATGACCGCCCTGCGCGGCGCGCTCGAACCGTGGTGGCACGAGTACACGACCGACGACGACCGGGCCGCGCGGGCGGCGCTCGCCCGCATGGGCATCGACGACCTCGCCGATCACGAGCTCGGCACGCTGTCGAGCGGCGAGCGCCAGCGGGTCCTGCTCGCCCGAGCCCTCGTCACCGATCCCGAGCTGCTCGTCCTCGACGAACCCGCCTCTGGCCTCGACCTCGTCGGCCGCGAGACGCTCCTCGCCGACCTCCACTCGCTCGCCACCGATCCCACCACCCCTCCGATGGTGCTCGTCACCCACCACGTCGAGGAGATCCCCGAGGGGTTCACCCACGTCGCGCTGATGCGGGAGGGCCGCTTCGTCGCCGCAGGACCGATCGACGAGACCCTCGACGCCTCCACCCTCTCGGCGGCCTTCGACGCGCCACTCACCCTCGAACGCTCGGGGGGCCGGTGGTGGGCGCGCGCCGCTCGCACCGCCTGACTGCCAGCTCACGCGGTGGTGCGCACCTCGGTGGGCTCGTCGACGGACTCGACGCCTGCCCGGACGGCGGTGGAGAAGGCGGCGAGGTCGGTGATCGGCACGTCGTGATCGGCCTCGGCCAGCTCGTGGATCTCGGCGTCGAGCAGGGCGGCGAGCGCCCGCTGGCGGTGCGGCGGCACGAGCGAGTCCTTCGCGGTGACCACGACCGCGGCCGGGACATCGAGCCGACCTGCCCACGGGGTGGCGTCGAAGCGTCCGAGCTCGCTCCCCGCCTGGCGCAGCGCCCGCGGGTGGGTGCGGGAGAACTCGCCGGCGAGCCAGGTCGCATACGGGGCGAACGCATCGTCGACACGGGCGAGGTCCTGGGCGAGGTTGGCGACGAGGCGCTCGCCCCACCCGATGCGCACGCCGAGCTCGAGGAGCGCGAGGCCCTTCCAGCGGAGCCGCTCCCACCGATTGCCCGAGAAGTGCAGGGCCGTGCCGGCGAGCACGAGGCCGGCCACCCGCTCGGGGTGGCGGCGGGCGAGCAGCAGTGCGATCGGTCCGCCCATGGAGTATCCGACGGCGACCGCTCGCGGGATGCCGAGGACCTCGAGGAGGGCCGCCGCGTCGTCGGCGCAGTCGGCGAGGCGGAACGGCTCGTGGCTGCGCATGCCGCGCCCGTGGCCCCGGTGGTCGATGGCGATCACCCGACGCTCGCCCTCGAAGCAGTCGAAGTTCCCGTACCAGTTCAGGTCGGCGCTCGCCGTCCAGCCGTGGAGCAGCAGCACCGGCGGGAGGTCGTCGGGGCCGGCGAGCTCGCGCACGAACACGTCGCCCCGACCCGGCAGGCTGACGACCCGGCCGGGTGGCAGCGGTGGCGCGCACGGGGGCGGCAGGTCGTCGGGCCGCCGGGCGGTGAGCTGACGGAAGCGGGTGAGGTAGAGCCTGAGGGCGGCTCGGGAGTCGGACATGCGCTCCGGTTCCTAGTTGTCCTGGTCGGGCCCGAGCGGCGTCGCGACGCCGCCCGGGTCGTGCGACGCGGCGGTGACGAGGTCGAGGAGTCGGGCGCGGGAGCGCTCGATCTCCTCGGCGAGCACGGCCTGGAGCGGCGCGGCCCACCAACGGCCGTCGTAGCGGAGGTTCATGGCGAGCCGGCTGCCCGCACCGGACGGGACCACCTCGGCCTGGAGCACCCACACCCCGTGGTCGCGGCCGTCGCCCTCGTCGCGTTCGAACACCACTCGGCGGGGGGTCTCGTGGACCGTTCGCCGCATCGTGAGGCGCTTCGCCCGGGCGAGCGGGCCGACCCGCGCCCGGAGGTCGACGCTCCAGGTGTCGGGACGGTCGGTGAGTCGCTCGGTGCGCCGGACGATGCCCAGCCAGCTCGGGTAGCGGTCGAGATCGTCGACCCACGCGAACAGCTCGTCGGGCGAGCAGGGGGCGTCGAGATCTGCGGTGAACTCCACGGCTCAATCTTGCCCGGCTGCGCAGCGCTCGCACAGTCCGCGGAGCACGACGTCGACCGCGTCGACCCGGTGTGGGTGAGCCACGTCGCCGAGATCGTCGAGCGCCACCGCCAACGGGACGTCGTGGATCTCCCCGCACCGACGGCACACGAAGTGGTGGTGCGGGGAGCGCGTGGCCGCGCTCTCGTACCGGCTGGCGCCCGAGCCCAGATCGGCCCGGAACGCCAGGCCGGCCTCGACGAGGTCGTCGAGCACGTTGAACACCGTCGAGCGCGGCAACGACGTGCCACGCCGCCCGAGCTCGACGACCAGCTCGTCGGCGCTCAGGTGGCCGTCCTGGGCGTCGAGGACGCCGAGCACGGTGACCCGGGGTCGGGTGGAACGAAGGCCCGCCTCACGCAGGCGTCGGTCGAGGTCGTTCGGGGCGCTCACCGCTCCTGGGCGTTGAGCATCCACAGGTGCTCCTCGAGCTGGGTCGTGATCGAGATGAGGAGGTCCTCGGTGACCGGATCGGCACCGTCGAGGTCGGCGATCGCCTGACGGGTGCGGCGGGCGACGTGTTGGACCGCGTCGGCGACGGCGCTCACCGCGGCCTTGGTGGAGAGCCAGTCGTGGTCGATCGCGGGGACCTCGGTGTTCGAGGCGACGGTGGAGCTGCGGCCGTCGGGGACGAGTCCCACGATGGCGATGCGCTCGGCGATGTCGTCGCTCGCGGTGCGCGCGGTGGCGACCACGTCGTCGAGCTGGAGGTGCACGGAGCGGAACTCGGGACCGACGACGGTCCAGTGCGCCTGCTTCGCGAGGTGCGAGAGGTCGATGAGGTCGACGAGCACCGGCTGGAGCACGCTGCCGACCCGGTCCTGGGCGGCCGGGGCGAGGGTGGTGCGAACCGGGGTGGTGACGGCGGTGGGCGTGGACATGGGGGGTACCTCCGACTAGTGGCTGTTTGGACTGAATCCAGTTTACCCCTGACCCCGCCGGATCAAACCCCGCGATGCCCCTAGAACGGCACCTCGATGAGCGCGGGTCCGGGGGTGTCGAACGCCTGGCGCAGGTGTTCGACGAGCGAGTCGGCCGAGGTCGCCCGTGCGGCGTGGAGCCCCATACCCCGGGCGAGCGAGACCCAATCGAGCTCCGGCCCGCCGAGACCGGTGAGCGACCGCGCCGCGTCACCCGGTTCGGCGACCCCGGCGCGGGCGAGCTCGATCTCGAGGATCCGGTACGAGCGGTTCGCGCACACCAACACGGTGACGTCGAGCGACTCGCGGGCCATCGTCCACAGCGCCTGGACCGTGTACATGCCGCTCCCGTCGGCCTGGAGCGCCACGACCTGGCGCTCGGGGCACGCGACCGCTGCGCCCACCGCGGCGGGGAGCCCGTAGCCGATGGCGCCGCCGGTGAGGGCGAGCACGTCGTGGGGCGGCGCGCCACGCGCCGCCCCGGCGTAGGGACCGCCGGAGGTGATCGACTCGTCGACCACGATGGTTCCCTCGGGCTGGAGGGCCGCCAGCGCAGCACCGAGCTCGGCGGGGCCGAGGGCGGCACCTGTCGGCGGTTCGGGCCGCTCGGCGAGTGGTACCACCGCCGCGGGTGCGTCGAGGGCGTCGGCGAGCGCCTCGAGCACGTGGACGACGTCGTCGCCGGGCTGGGCGAGCCCCACGAGCTCGCACGACTCGGGGCGCGGGTGGCTGTCCTGGCCCGGGTAGCCGAAGAAGTTGACCGGGTCGGTGGCGCCGGCGAGCACCAACACGTCGACCTCTTCGAACGCCTGGCGCGCCTGTTCGGGGAAGTACGGCACACGCCCGAACGCGGGAATGCCCGCGCCGCGCTCCATGCGGGTCGGGTTCGCCTCGGTGAGCACCCGACAGCCGGTGGCCTCGCGGATTCGGGTGGCGGCGAGGAGGCCGTCGCGGCGTGTGCCGGTGTCGCCGACGAGGAGCACGGCCCGCCCTCCCGATCGGCGCAACACCTCGGACACGGCCTCGACCTGGCTCGGCGACACGAGCGGACGGCTCGGCTGCTTCACCGTCGGCAGGGCGTCGAGGTCGACCTCGGACCAGGCGAGGTCCTGGGGCACGATCAGGGTCGCCACCTGGCCGGGCGGGTCGAGCGCCGCGGCGAGCGCGTCGGCCATGTCGGCGGCGAGATGGTCGGCGTGGTGGCTGGTGCGCACCCAGCCCGACATCGGGCGGGCGAGCGACTCGATGTCGCTCGTGAGCGGTGCATCGGCGTCGCGGTGCCAGGTGGCGTGGTCGCCGACGAGGTTGACGACCGGCGTCCGGGCCCGGCGCGCGTTGTGGAGGTTGGCGAGGCCGTTCGCGAAGCCGGGGCCGAGGTGGAGGATCGTGAGCGCCGGCACGCCGGCCATCCGCGCGAAGCCGTCGGCCGCTCCGGTGACCACCCCTTCGAAGAGCCCGAGCACCGGCCGGATCCTCGGCTCGGAGTCGAGCGCCGCGACGAGCTGCATCTCGGTCGTACCCGGGTTGGCGAAACACGCGGTGACCCCCGCGTCGGCCGCCGTGCGCATCAGTGCCTGTGCACCGTCCATCGAACCCCCTCCGGTCGTCGTGGCGTCCAGTGTGCCGCGGGATCGCGCGATCGGGTCAGCCGGTGACGTTCGCGGGATCGGTGTTGCTGCCGCACACCACGACCGCCACCCGCTCGCCCGCGTCGGGGCGGTAAGCCCCGGAGCGCACCGCGGCGAGCGCGGCGGCCCCGCCCGGCTCGGCGACGAGGCGCAGCTCGCGCCAGAGCGTGCGCTGGGCCTCGGAGATGGCGTCGTCGGTGACGAGCGCGACGTGGTCGACCGCCTCACGTGCCGCGGCGAAGGCCAGGTCGCCCACCCGGCGGGCGCCGAGCGAGTCCGCGGCGAGCCCCGAGACGTCGACGTCGACGGGCGCGCCGGCCTCGAGCGCGGCGTGCAGGGCCCGCGACCGCTCGGGCTCCACCGCCACCACCTTCACCCGCCCGGCGAACCAGCACGCCGCGCCGGCGATCAGCCCGCCCCCGCCGACCGCGACGAGCACGGTGTCGAGCCCGGGTCGCTGTTCGTCGAGCTCGCGGCTCATCGTCGCCTGTCCGGCGATGACCTCGATCTGGTCGTAGGGATGGACGACGAGCGCACCGGTCTCGGCGGCCCGCCGGTTGCTCGCCTCCTGGGCGTCGGCGTAGAGCGCGCCGCCGACCGTCACCGTGACCTGCGATCCGAACGAGCGGAGCCGGTCGACCTTGATGGCGGGCGAGGCCTCGGGGACGAAGATCTCGGCCCGATGCCCGAGCCGGGTCGCCACGTGGGCGACCGCGAGCCCGTGGTTGCCGCCCGAGGCCGCGATGAGCCCGACCTCGGGCACCTCCGAGGCCAGCACCCGGTTGAACGCACCGCGGGGTTTGAACGACCCGGTGTGCTGGAGGAGCTCGAGCTTCAGGCTGACGGGGAACCCGAACGCCTCGGCCTCGACGTCGATGACGGGGGTGCGACGCACGTGGGGGGCGAGGCGTTCGGCAGCCGCGTCGATGGCGGCGTGGTCGACGGGGAGCACGCCCCCATGTTGGCGCACCGACCGGCCGGGCCCGGGCGTCAGCCGGGCCGCGCCGCCCGGCCGGCCTCGTCGGGCACGACGACGGGCGCCCCGACGAGCCGCAGGCGGACCGGTTCACCGACCTCGGGGACCAACCCGACCCGATCGCTGAGCTCGAGCTCGACGGGCCCGTGGCCGGGCTCGGTGGGGTCGACCGCGACCCGCGCCCTCACGTGATCGCCCCTGAAGCTCCGGCCGACCACCCGCGCCGCGATGACGGCCTCGCCCGGTCGGTCGTCATCGACGACCACCACGGCGTCGGGGCGCACGACGAGCAGGCCGGGGGCACCGTCGTCGGCCGGAACGCCGTGGCAGACCGTCGAGGGGTCGAGCGGGCCCCACGGGGCGACGAGCCGGCGACCTTCACGCCGCACCGGCACCAGGCTCACCGGACCGACGATACGCGCCACCCCCGCGTCGACCGGTGCGCGCCAGACCTCCGTCGGTGTGCCGACCTGGGCGAGGCGCCCCTCGCGCATCACTGCGATGCGGTCGCCGGTGGCGAACGCCTCCCCCTGGTCGTGGGTCACGTGGACGACGGCCGCGCCGCTCGCGTGGAGCACCTCGCCGAGCTCTTCGAGCAGGCGGTCGCGCAACGCGCGGTCGAGCGAACCGAGCGGCTCGTCGAGCAGGAGCACCGCCGGACCCGGAGCGAGTGCCCTGGCGAGGGCGACCCGCTGGCGCTCGCCGCCCGAGAGCCCGTCGATGCGGCGTCGCCCGAACCCGGCGAGGCCCACCAGCTCGAGCACCTCGTCGACACGCGCGGCGATCTCCCGCCTCGGCCGGCGGGCCATGCGCAGACCGAACGCGACGTTGCCCGCCACGTCGCGGTGCGGGAACAGGGCGTGGTCCTGGAACATCAGGCCGACGCCGCGCCGGTGGGTCGGCACGTCGGTCACGTCGCGCCCGCCGATCAGGACCCGCCCACCCTCCACGGGTGCCTGGAGACCCGCGATCACCCGCAGGAGGGTCGTCTTGCCGCTGCCGCTCGGGCCGAGCACCGAGACCACCTCGCGGTCGCCGACCTCGAGGTCGATGTCGGCGAGGATCGGCCGGTCGTCGATGACGACCGACACCCCCTCGACGCGCACGCTCATGGCCGGACCTCCGCGGCACGGATGCGGGAGATGGCGAGCATCGACGCCGTGGTGAGCAGCATGAGGATCGTGGCGAGCGCCATCGCCTGGCCGACGTTCGCGGCACCTGGCCGGCCGAGCAGCCGCACGATGGCGACGGGCACCGTCGGGGTGTCGGGACGGGCGATGAACGTCGTGGCACCGAACTCGCCGAGGGAGACGGCGAACGCGAACCCCGCGGCGACCCCGAGCGCCCGTCCGACGAGGGGCAGGTCGACCTCCCTCCACACCCGCGCGGGCGACGCCCCGAGCGCTGCCGCGGCCTCGCGCAGGCGTTGGTCGATCGACCAGAGCACCGGCAACAGGATGCGCACGACGAAGGGCACGGCCACGAGGGCCTGGGCCATCGGGACGAGCACCGGCGAGTTGCGGAGATCGAGGGGCGGGGTGTCGAGGGAGATGAGGAAGCCGAACCCCACCGTGACCGCCGAGACACCGAGGGGCAGGACGAGCAGCACGTCGAACCCTCGCGAGACCAACCCCCGACCTCGCGAGACGACGATCGACGCGAAGCCGCCGACCACCACGGCGACCACCGTGGCGACCGCGGCGTAGAGGAGCGAGTTGCGCACCGCCTCGACGCCTGCCACGCCGAGTGAGGAGGCGTCGGAGTCGACCAGCATCGTGTACCAGCGTGTCCCCCATCCGTCGGGCGTGCGCAGCGAACGCGCGGCGAGGGTGGAGAGCGGCGCGCCGACGAGCAGCGCGAGCACGAGGAGCGACGACACGAGGAAGGCCCGCTCGGCGGGTCGTTCGGGTCGCCGCGCCGCGCCGACCGCAGCGGTGAGGGGCTGCTCGACCGCGGTCGCCCGCTGGCGACGCGCACCGAGCGCGAGCAGCGCGGCCACCAACACCAGCTGGAGGAGGGCGAGCACCGCGGCCACCGGGAGGTCGAGCAGGTGCGCGGTCTGTCGATAGATCTCGACCTCGAGGGTGGCGCGCCGCGGTCCGCCGAGCAGGAGCACGACACCGAAGGAGGTGAACGTGAAGAGGAAGACGATGCCCGCGGCCGACAGCACCGCAGGCCGGGCGAGCGGCCAGAGCACCTGCTGTGCGGTGCGGAGCCGCCCTGCACCGAGGCTCGCCGCGGCCTCCTCGAGGCGGGGGTCGAGCTGTTCGAGCAGGCCACCCACGACGCGGACCACCACCGACACGTTGAAGAACACGTGGGCGACGAAGATGGCGGTGAGGGACTGGCGCAGGTCGAGGGGTGCGTCGCCGACGAGGCGGCCGAGCGGCCCGCTGAGTGGCCCCATCGGGCCGAGCAGGGCGAGGAACGCCGCGGCCACCACGACGGTGGGCAACACGAAAGGCACCATGACCGCCGCCTGGAGCAGCCGCCGCCCCCGGAACTCGAAGCGGGCGAGCGCGTAGGCGATCGGGAGCCCCACGACGAGAGTGAGCAGGGTGGACACCGCCGCCTGCCAGATGGTGAACCACACGACCCCCCGCAGCGCGGGATCGCCGAGCACCTCGCCGAACTCGGAGAGATCCCATCGCCCGCCGGGACGGAGGCCGAGGTCGATGATCGACCCGACGGGCACGACGAAGAACACCGCGAGGAACGCGGCGGGGATCGCGGCGAGCGCGAGGCTCGTCGCGATCCCCAGCCGTGGTGCCGCACCGCGGGGTGGGCTCACCGGGTGCCGCCTCTCAGCGCAGGACGGCGTCGGTCCACTCGCGGATCCAGCGGTCGCGCTCGGCGTCGATGGTGGCGCTGTCGAGCTGGTAGGTCTCGGTGGGCACCACCGCGTAGCGGGCGAACAGCTCGGGCAGCTCGACGGTGTCGACGACGGGGAACACGTACATCGAGTCGGCGATCTCGGACTGGAACGCGTCGCTCAACAAGAAGTCGACGAGCTGGCGGGCGCCGTCGGGGTTCGGGGCGTTCGAGAGCACGCCGGCGAACTCGATCTGGCGGATGCAGGTCGACTCCACGACGCCGGTGGGCGCCTCCTCGGGGAGCGGGCCGCTGTCGTCGACCTCGAATGGTGGGCTCGTGCCGTAGCTGACGACGAGCGGACGGTCGCCCTCGCTCGACGGCCCCGAGAACCAGCTGTGATAGGCCTCGTCCCATCCCGAGGTGACCACCACGTCGTTGTCGCGCAGCCGGCGCCAGTAGTCGAGCCACCCGTCCTCGCCGAACTCGGCGATGGTGGCGATCATGAAGCTGAGCCCGGGGGTCGACTCGGCGGGGTTCTGGACGACGAGGAGCCCGCTGTAGGCGGGGTCGGCGAGGTCGTCGAGCGAGGTGGGCACGGGCAGGTCACGGGTCGCGAACCACTCGGCGTCGTAGTTCACGCACACGGCGCCGTGATCGATCGGGGTGACCCGGTGCTCGGGGTCGAGGAGCAGTTCGGACGGCACCCGATCGAGCCCGTCCGCCTCGTAGGGCTCGAAGAGCTCGGCGTCGAAGGCCCGCGAGAGCGTGACGTCGTCGACGCCGAAGAACACGTCGCCCTGCGGGTTGTCGACGGTGAGGATGGCCTGGTTCAGCGCAGCGACCGCGTCGCCGGTGCTGAGGACTCGCAGGGTGAGGCCGGTGTCGGTCTCGAACCGGTCGACGAGCTCGTCGCTGATCGCGAACGAGCCGTGGGTGAGCAGGACCACCTCACCCGGTGCGTCACCGTCGGCCGATCCGTCGTCGTCGCCGCATGCCACCGCGAGCGTCGTCAGCGCGACGACGAGGGCGAGGAGGCGCCACCGTCGGGTCGGGGGCGAGTGTCGAGAGGGGGGATGTGGTCGGACGTTCATGGTCAGGTCCTCGGAGGTGGTGTCGGAGCGGGTTCGGCCACCCGATGGTGGGGGCCGGGCAGCGCCGCGAGCAGCACGCCGGCCTCGACCGTGACGGTGGCCTCGGTGTCGACGAGCTGGTTGCTGACGCCGCGGCTCGACCCGGGACGCAATGCGTCGCCGGTGAGCGGGAAGCGCAGACCCGTGGTGGTGACACCGGTGGCGATGCCGTGCACCGCGAGCAGCGTGACCAGCTCGCCCGGTTCGCCGACGATGCGGCGGAACCGGCGGACCACGTGGAGCCTCGATCCGTCGGCTCCGAGCGCGCTCAGCTCGAGCGCCCCGAAGCGAGGGGACGCCATCACCAGCGCGTTCGCGAGGAGGTGGTCGAGTCGACCGCCCTCGCCTCCGACGACCGTCGCGGCAGCGACACCCATGGCGAGCGCGGCCTCGAGCGCGAGCTCGAAGTCGGTGGCGTCCTTCGCCGCTGGGTGCTGGTCGATCCGTGCACCCCGTCGCCGTGCCCGCTCGAGCCCAGGAGCGCTCACCGAGTCGAAGTCGCCGATGGCGACGTCGACGTCGAGTCCGATCCGGTGGGCCTGGTCGATGCCCGAGTCGGCCGCGATGACGACCGTGTGCGACGGCAACCCCCCGGCGACGGCCGTGTCGAGCGGCTCGCCGCCCAACACGACGAGGGCGCGCGCGCCCTCGTGGCGTCCGTCGAGGTCGAGGGGTGTGGTCCGGGCATCCATGGCAGTGGCGACGGGGACGCCGGAACGTGAACTGAGATGCCTCCCTGCGCCGGCATGATCCGGATCAGGTTCAGACGGTCGGAGGCACCGGCCTCCCTCTCAGCCCGACGCCTCGGGCTCCCGTGGTGCCGCCACCCTATCGACTGCGGCGCCCGACGGCAGCTTCAGCTGAAGGCGCCGTGCCCGGTGATGGCCTGGCCGAGCACGAGGGTGTGGATCTCGTTGGTGCCCTCGTAGGTGTAGACCGACTCGAGGTTGTTCATGTGCCGGATGACGGGGTACTCGAGGGTGATGCCGTTGGCGCCGAGCACGCTGCGGGCCTCGCGGGCGATCTCGAGGGCCTGGCGGACGTTGTCGAGCTTGCCGAAGCTGACCTGGGCCGAGGTGAGACGCCCCTCGTCCTTGAGCCGTCCGAGGTGCACCGCGAGGAGGGTGCCGCGCTGCACCGCGACCATCATCTCGACGAGCTTGCGCTGGGTGAGCTGGAACGACGCGATGGGCCGGCCGAACTGGACGCGCTCCTTCGCGTAGTCGAGCGCCGCCTCGTAGCAGGCACGGCCGGCACCGATGGCACCGAAGAGGATCCCGAAGCGGGCCTCGTTGAGACACGACAGGGGACCCCGCATGCCCGCGACGCCGGGCAGGACGGCATCGGCCGGCAGGCGCACGTCGTCGAGCACCAGCTCGGAGGTGACCGACGCACGCAGGGAGGCCTTGAGGTGGATGTCGTTCGCGCTGAACCCGGGCGTGTCGGTGGGCACGACGAACCCACGCACCCCGTCGTCGGTGCGGGCCCACACCACCGCGACGTCGGCGATGCTGCCGTTGGTGATCCACATCTTCGTGCCGTTCAGCACCCAGTCGCCGCCCGCGTCCTGCTTCGCGTGGGTCCGCATGCTCGCGGGGTCGCTGCCCGAGTCCGGCTCGGTCAGCCCGAAACACCCGATCGCCTCCCCCGCCGCCATGCGGGGCAGCCAGGTCTCCTTCTGCTCGTCGGATCCGTAGGCCCAGATGGGGAACATCGCCAACGAACCCTGGACCGAGACGAAGCTGCGCAACCCGCTGTCGCCCGCCTCGAGCTCGAGGCAGGCCAGGCCGTAGGACACGGCGTTGGTGCCCGCACATCCGTAGCCGTCGAGGTGCATGCCGAGCAGGCCGAGCTCTCCCATGACCGGACCGAGCTCGCGGCCGGGGAAGGTGCCCTGGTCGTACCACGCCCCCACCTCGGGCAGGATCCGGTCCCCGACGAATTGGCGGACGGTGTCGCGGATCTGGCGCTCCTCGTCGGTGAGCAGCGAGTCGATCTCGAGGAAGTCGCGGGGATCGTCGCCCCCGACGCGGGTGAGGTGAGGAGTGTCGGCCATGGCCCGAACGGTACAGCTCGGGGTCGGGGAGCGCCCAGGTCCGGCGAGGCGGACGGTACGGTTCCGTGGGTGACCGAGACCCCAGTCGACCAGCCGCGCATCGCCGCCGCGATCCGTGAGATCCTGCTCGCCATCGGCGAGGACCCCGACCGCGACGGCCTTCAGCGCACACCCCAGCGGGTCGCCGAGATGTACGCCGAGATCCTCTGCGGCATCCACGACGACCCGAGTCGCCACCTCGAGGTGATGTTCGAGGCCGACCACGACGAGATGGTGATGGTCCGCGACATCGCCTTCGCCTCGGTGTGCGAGCACCACCTCGTGCCGTTCATCGGTCGGGCACACGTCGCCTACATCCCCGGGCGCGACGGTCGCATCACGGGGCTCTCGAAGCTCGCTCGCCTCGTCGACGGCTTCGCCAAGCGTCCCCAGGTCCAGGAGCGGCTCACCTCACAGGTCGCCGACTGCCTCGTCGAGCGTCTCGACCCGCGGGGCGTGCTCGTCGTCGTCGAGGCCGAGCACCTCTGCATGTCGATGCGCGGGGTCCGCAAGCCGGGCGCGCTGACGGTCACCTCGGCGGTGCGCGGGCTGTTCCGCGACGACAGCGCCACCCGCGCCGAGGCGATGAACCTCATCGGCTTCAGCCGCGACCACTGAGCCGGGTCAGATGCCCAGGCGGTCGTCGCCGGCGAGGAGCCGGCCGGCCATCACCAGCAACGTGACCCAGTAGCCGTGTGCAGTGGCGGCCCCGGTCGCCACGTCGAAGAGCGGCGGCTCGGGGACGAAGGCACCGAGGTCGACCCGGACCGGTGCCGCCGCGCCGCCGACGGCCACCTCGATCGCCTCGATGTCCGGGCGGTGTCGGGTGAACAGGTCGAGCCCCTCGTCGATGCCGAGCTCGACCACCGCCGACACCTCGGACGGGTCGGGGCGGTAGTCGGTGAGCGGGCGGTCGTCACGGACGAGGAACACGTGGGACAGCTCTCGGTTGACGCCCTCGGGTGTGTGGTCGACGAGGCGTCGGACGCCCAGGGGGTGCAGCGCGGTGGTCGCCACCTCGACGCCCAGCTCCTCGCGGAGCTCACGGAGTCCCTCGACCGGCTGCTCCCCCGCCGCGAGGTGCCCGGTGGCGCTGAGGTCGAGCAGACCGGGGAAGGCCACCTTGGTGTCGGCGCGGCGTTGGAGGACGACCGAACCACCGTTGCGCTCTGTGACGATCAGCAGGTGGAAGACCTGGTGCCACCAACCTTCGGCGTGGACCGTCGCACGATCGCGCACGCCCTGGTGGCGGCCGAGCTCGTCGAAGACGTCGATCAGCTCGCCGCTCATCGGAAGCTGGCGAGCACCGCGTCGGCCTGCGGCTGGACGAGTCCGAGCACCGCGGCGCCGCCGCTGGTGCGGAAGCCGTACACCGGCAGCTCGACCGAGTCGGGTTCGAGGCCCCGGAGGCGACGGGCCAACCCGAGCGCGTCGAAGAGCCCCATGCGGTCGTCGATGCGCAAGCCACCGGACAGGGCGCTCGAGATCCGCATGATCTCGATGGGGTTCCGCGTCGAGCCGGCCTCTCCCATCACCGCGCGCAGGAACTGTTGCTGGCGGAGCACCCGTCCGAGGTCGCCGGTGGGGTCGGTGCGCCACGAGCCGTCGATCAGCTCGGTGTAGTGCCGCGAACGCACGTAGGCGAGCGCCTGCACGCCGTCGAGGCGCACGGCTCCGGCTTCGGGCAGGTTCAGCCCGGACCGGTCGTCGCGCGCCGGGTGCTCGATCTCGATGGTGACACCGCCCACCGCGTCGACGAGCCCGGCGAAGGTGACGAAGTCGACCTCGACGTAATGGTGGACCGGGACACCGAGTCCCTGGATCGTCTGGATGAGCACCTCGGGGCCCCGCTGGTACGCGGCGTTGATGCGACCCTCGCTGCCGTCGGCGCGGGTGACCCAGAGGTCCCGTGGGATCGAGAGCATCCGTGCGCCGTCCTCGGCGACCCGGAGGACGAGCATCGTGTCGCTGCGCTGGCTGGTGTCGCCCGCGGTGCCGTCGCCGAGCACCGCTCCCGCATTGGGGTCGCTCGTGTCGAAGCCCTCGCGGCTGTCGGAGCCGACGATGAGGTAGTTGGTGCCGCTGCCGCTGTGGGGCGAGAGGACCGACGCGACGGGGATGCGCTCGACCCGGCGCCACTGCCAGACCCCGTAGAGGGCGAAGCCGGCCACCAGCACCACCAGGACGAGGACGGCGATGGCCGCGACCTTCGCCGGGCTGACCCGACGCCGGCGGCGACGGCGTCGGCCGCTCCCTGGTCCGGCGGGGACCGGCTGTGGATCGGCGGGTGCCGGTCCGGCGTCGGTGGCCGGGGGCGCCGTGCCCGCGTCGGCCGGCACGTAGTACTGCCGCGGCGCCCTCGGGAGGTCGGCCTGGGAGGGCCCCGACGAAGGCGGAGCGGGCGCCGGCGCGTCCCAGCCGCTCGGGGTCGATCCGTCGGGGCGCCCCGGGGGCGGGGGTGGAGGGCGACGGTCGGAGGGGCTCACAGGCTCGCCATGCTAGGAGGCCCTGAACGCGCCGAGGGGGCACCCGGTACGGTGCCCCCTCGGCGACGAAGGTGGTGGGCGATACTGGTTTCGAACCAGTGGCCTCTGCCGTGTGAAGGCAGCGCTCTCCCACTGAGCTAATCGCCCTCGCGACGCAGAACTCTAGCGCGCCGCGTGGCGGCCTCCGAACCCGGATCGGGTCGCCTACCCGGCGAGGGCGGCCACCTCGGCACGCTCCTCGGGCGTGAGGCGCCACTCGGCGGCGGCGACGTTCGACGTGATCTGGTCGGGCCGCGTCGCTCCCGCGATGACCGACGCGACGACCGGTTCGGACAGCAGCCAGCCGAAGGCGAGCTCGAGCAACGAGCGCTGGTGGTCCGCGGCGTACCCGCGGAGCCGCTCGACCGCAGCGAGGCGATCGTCGGCGAGGAACTGCTGTCGGCGCTCCTCGGGCATCAGGGAGAGTCGGCTCCCCTCGGGGGCATCACCGCTCGCCGACACCTTGCCGGTGAGCAGGCCGGACTCGAGGGGGAAGTACGGCACGAACGCGATGCCGTGGCGTCGGCACGCGTCGAGCACCCCGTGCTCCGGCTCGCGGTGCAGCACGCTGTAGCGGTTCTGCACCGAGGCGAACGGCACCCAACCCCGCTCCGCGGCCGCAGCGGCGGTGCGGTCGAGCTGGGAGGCGTCGAAGTTCGAGCAACCGATCTCGAGCACCTTTCCCGCCTGCACGAGCTCGTCGAGCACGCCCATCGTCTCCTCGAGGGGGATCGACGGGTCGGGCCGGTGGTACTGGTAGTGGTCGATGTGGTCGACCCCGAGGCGGCCGAGCGAATCGTCGACCGCCTGGCGCACCCAGTCGGGGTGCCCACCGCTCAAGGTGCCGTCGGGGCTCCCCATCGACCCGAACTTCGTGGCGATGACCGCCTCGTCGCGCCGCCCGCGCAGCGCGGCGCCGAGGAACTGCTCCGACCGGGTCTGCCCGTAGACGTCGGCGGTGTCGAAGTAGTTGATGCCGGCGTCGAGCGCCGCCGACACCACGGCGACGGTCTCCTCCTCGCCGATGCGCATCCCGAAGTTGTTGCAGCCGAGTCCCACGACCGACACCTCGAGCCGGCCGATGCGTCGCGTCTCCATGTTCGTCCCCCCTCTTACGGCGATCTCCGGGCACGCTAGCGGCGTCGACCTCGTCTCGCGACCGCCGACGACCGCTCGTCAGCTCAGAGGGCGGGCACCTCGTCGAACCCGACGATGTCCTCGAGCGCGGCGATCGTGCAGAGCACGTCGAGGTCGGCACGCTGGGCGCCCACCACCTGGAGCCCGATGGGCAGCCCTTCGGAGGTGAGCCCGCACGGCACCGACCCGGCCGGGCTGCGCGTGAGGTTCGCGAATGGCGTGAACCCCACCCACGACGGGCTCTCCTCCCCGTCGATGGTGCCGTCGGAGCCGATGCGGGGTGCCTGGCCGGCGAGGGTGGGCGTGAGCAGGATCGGGGCCTTCGAGAAGACGTTGGCCTCGAGCGACAGGTTCGTCTGGTGGCACACGTCGAGGGCCTCGACGAGCTCGACGGCGCTGAGCCCGAGGCCGTACTCGACGAGCCCCCGAAGCCCGGGGTCGATCAACTCCCATTCCGGCGTATCGACGTAACGACCCTGGGTGCGGGCACGCGAGGCGCACCACACCTTGAACCACGCGAGCGTGGGCTCCTGGTCGAACGCCGTCTCGACCTCGATGACCTCCGTGCCGGCCTCGGCGAGGGTCTCGACGGCAGCCCGCACGGCCGCGGCCACCTCCGCATCGACGGGATAGTGACCCATCGTGGGCGAGTACGCGACGCGCTCGGGCGGGGTGACCTCGGCGAGCTGTGGGTGCCACGGGTCGTGCAGGCCGGGGAACGAGAAGATGTCGGTGGGTTCGGGGCCGACGCACGCGTCGAGCGCCAGCGCGACGTCGCGGATGCGCCGAGCCATCGGGCCCCTCGTGCTGAGGGTGAGCGAGCCGGGCGCACGCTCACCGCCGTTCGGCACCCGCCCCTGTGACGGCTTCAACCCACTCAGGCCGCACAGGGCCGACGGGATGCGGATCGAGCCGCCGCCGTCGGTGCCGGTGGCGAGCGGGACCATGCCCGCCGCGATCGCCGCGGCCGAGCCGCCCGACGAGCCGCCCGGGCTGTGGTCGAGGCTCCAGGGGTTCCGGGTGGCCCCGAAGGTGGGGTTGTCGGTGACCCCCTTGTGCCCGTGCTCGGGCGTGTTCGTCTTGCCGACGACGATGCAGCCCGCGGCGCGCAGGCGGGCGACGTGCGCGGAGTCGGCGGTGGCGGGGGGATCGTCGACATGGAGCCCCGAGCCGTAGGTAGTGACGAATCCCGCCGCGTCCTCGAGGTCCTTCACCCCGAGCGGGATGCCCGCGAGCGGACCGACCTTCTGACCGGCGGTGATCCGCTCGTCGAGCGCAGCGGCGTCGGCCATGGCCCGATCGCCGTCGACCGCGCAGAACGCGTTGACCGAACCGTCGAGCTCCTCGATGCGGCGGAGGGCGTGCTCGACGAGCTCTCGGGCCGCGAGGCGGCCCGACTGGACCTGGGTCGCGAGCTCCGACACTGAGGTTCGACGGAAGTCCATGGCCGCAGGTTAGGGCTCGCGGACCTCCGAGCCGGGTTCGGTGCACGCGAGCACGTCCTGCTGGCGGATCAGCCATTCGCGGGTTCCCTCGGGGCACGCGGCACCCACCGACGCCTGGGCCACGATCACCCCTTCGTGGGGAACGGTGAAGCAGTCGACGACGATCGTGGCCCCGTTCGCGAGGCCGATGCACGAGCCGCGCAGGTCGCGCACCCTGCGCATCGACGTCTCGGTGGCGGGGCGGTCGCCGCCGGGATCGTCGTCGTCGTTCGCCGCGTAGGCGGTGAAGACGAAGATGACGGCGAGGACGACGAGCACCGCGATCCACGGGCCCACCCCGGCGAGCGACGTCAGACACCCGGGTGCAGCCTCGTGGAGCGCGGGCGGGTGTGTCGCACGTGGGGCCGGGCCCGGTGGTGGGGCGGTCCCGGTGGTGTCGGCACGAGTGCCACCCGCGAGATGACAGTCGTACGCGGCTCGACTCGCGGGGTCACGCAGCGCCGCCCAGGCCGCGTTGACCGCCGCCATCTCCGCGCCGGTCGCCGTGTCACCCGCCTGGCGCCGGTCGGGATGCAGGTCCCGCGCCCGGGCGCGATACGCGGCACGGATCTCGTCGATCCCCGCCCCGGGGTCGACACCCAGCACCTCGTAGTGAGTCCTCCCAGCGATGCCGTCAGGCTACGACGCCCCTCCCCCGCCCAGGACCTGGCCCCGCCCGCCCCAGGCCCGCCTCCCCCTCCCCCCCACCCAAGACCACCGATGGGCGCGATCTGCGTCGGGGGGTGACGCACATCGCGCCCATCAGCCTCTGAGCGGCGGTGGGGTGACGAGGGCGGAGCGGAGGAAGGCGAGGAGTTCACGGCGACGGACCACCATCGAGCGCAGGGTGGGCTCGACGCCGAGGGCCCGCTGCACCTCGACCTCGGTCGCCACGCCGATGACCGTCGAGTACGCGCTGAGCAGTACGAGCCGGGGATCGGTGGTGCGCATCGTGCCGGCCGCCATCTCGGCCTCGAGGAACTCGCGGGCGCGCTGGACGAGCGGGTCGAGGGCGTCGGTGAGCCGCACCGACCAGGGCGGCCCGAGGCGGCTCACCTCGCGCAGCACGCCGAGCAGCGCCGGGCGGCGCAACGCCATGCGGAACACGGCCCGCACCACCGCCTCGACCCTCGCCCATCCCGGTCCCGCCCGGGCGAGGGCCTCCTCGAGCGCGTCGGAGAGCTCGGCGGCGGAGCGGTCGATCACCGCCTCGAGGAGCGCCTCTTTCGACGGGAACCAGTAGAGGATCGTCTGCTTGCGGATGCCGAGCTCGGCCGCGAGCGCGTCGAGCGACGTGCTGTCATAGCCTCGGGTGCCGAACGACTCGGTCGCGGCGTCGAGGACCCGGTCCGCAGTGCCCACGCCGGGCCACGCTAGTGCGCTCTCTACCATCTGGTAGACATGGGGGGCGTGATCGCCGATCAGCTCTCCGGGCGCCGCCTCGCCATCACCGGTAGCACCGGCTTCCTCGGCACCGCGCTCGTCGAGCGTCTGCTGCGGGCCGCGCCGGGCTGCGAGCTCGTCCTGCTCCTCCGCCCGGGGCGCATGCGCACCGTCGAGCAGCGGGCGCGCCGCGAGCTGTTCAAGAACGACGCCTTCGACCGCCTCCGCGCCGAGCTCGGCGCCGAGGGCTTCGACGCGATGGTCGACGCGCGGGTCACGGTCATCCAGGGCGACATCGGCACCGACGGCCTCGGGCTCGACGAGCACGGGCGGGCCACGCTCGCGAGCTGCGACGTCGTCATCCACTCCGCCGCCACGGTGTCGTTCGACTCGCCGCTCGACAGCGCGGTCGAGGTGAACCTGCTCGGCCCCACCCGCATCGCCGACACCCTCAACGAGCTGGGTGTGACCCCCCACCTCGTCGCCGTCTCCACCTGCTACGTCGCGGGCAATCACCGGGGCGAGGCCCACGAGGTGCCCGTCGACGAATCGCCCTTCTTCGTCGACATCCCCTGGCGCGACGAGGTCAGCTCCGCCCGTCGGGCCCGCGCCGACCTCGAGGCCGAGAGCCGCCGGCCCGAGATGCTCGCCCGCTTCCACGCCGAGGCCCGTGGCGAGCTGGGAGCCGCCGGCATCCCGCTGCTCGCGACCAAGGCCGAGCAGCTGCGCACCCGCTGGGTCACCGACCAGATGGTGGAGGCAGGCCGTTCGAGGGCCCGGGCGCTCGGCTTCCCCGACGTCTACTCCTACACCAAGGCCCTCGGCGAACGAGCGTTGGCGGAGTCGAAGGGCGAGGTGCCGGTCACCGTCGTGCGGCCCTCCATCATCGAGTCGTCGCTCGCCGAGCCGCGGCCGGGGTGGATCCGGGGTTTCCGCATGGCCGAGCCCGTCATCATCTCCTACGCCCGTGGCCTGCTCACCCAGTTCCCGGGTGTGCCCGAGGGGATCGTCGACGTCATCCCCGTCGACCTCGTCGTCGCGGCCATCATCGCCTGCGCCGGTCAGCCGCCCGAGGCCACGCCGCCCATCGTCCAGGTCGCGTCGGGTTCCCAGAACCCGCTGCGCTACCGCCGCCTCATCGACCTCATCGAGGGGTACTTCACCGAGCACCCCATCTACGACAACACCGGCCAGCCCATCGCCGTCCCCGAGTGGAAGTTCCCGGTGCGCGGCAAGGTCGAGTCCCAGCTCGCCCGGGCCAAGCTCGCCATCTCCAAGGCCGAACGGGCGCTCGAGTCGCTCCCGCTGCGCGGGCGGCAGGCGGAGATCTCCGCGAAGCTCGAGACCCGCAAGGAGGAGGTCGAGCGGGCGCTCACCTACGTCGAGCTGTACGGCGCCTACGCCGAGTGCGAGGCCGTCTACACCGTCGACAACCTGCTCGCCATGTGGGAGGCGCTCGACGACGCCGACCGGGAGACGTTCTGCTTCGACCCGCGGGTCGTCGACTGGGACCGCTACGCGACGACGATCCACCTGCCGTCGGTGGTCGAGCACGCCCGGGTGAAGACGACCCCCGGCGCGAAGACCGGCCCCACCCGCACCGACCGGCTGCGGGCCCAGGTGCTCTCACCCGACCGCCACCTGGCCGCCTTCGATCTCGAGAACACCCTCATCGCCTCGAACGTCGTCACGTCCTACGCGTGGCTCGCCTCGCGGCGTCTACCGAAGGAGGACAAGGTCCGCCTCGCGACCCAGCTCGTGCGCGAGGCGCCGCGCCTGCTCGCCCTCGACCGCACCGACCGCACCGACTTCCTGCGCTACTTCTACCGTCGCTACAAGGGCGCACCGGTCGACCAGCTCGCCGAGGACTCCACCGAGCTGCTCAGCGCGATGATCCTCGCGAAGTCGTTCCCCGCGGCCATCCGCCGGGTGCGAGAGCACCGGGCGCTCGGGCACCGCACCGTGCTCATCACCGGCGCCCTCGACTTCGTCGTCGAGCCGCTGCGGCCGCTGTTCGACGACATCGTCGCCGCGGAGATGACCGTGCGCGACGGACGGTACACGGGCGAGCTGGTCCGCGTGCCGCCCACGGGCGAGGCCCGCGCCCAGGCCATGGCCGACTACGCCGCCGCCAACGGACTCGACCTCGCGCAGTCGGTCGCCTACGCGGACTCGGCCTCGGACCTGCCGATGCTCGAAGCGGTCGGCTTCCCGGTCGCGGTGAACCCCGAGACCCGCCTCGCCTCCCTCGCCCGCAAGCGCGGCTGGCTGGTCGAGAACTTCCCGAAGGCCGCGGTCACCACTCCCCTCTTGCCGCTGGCCCCCACCCGGGCAGGATCGACACGATGAAGGCGCTCGAGTTCTCCCGGAACCTCCCCCGCTACGCCGCGGCACGCCTCGCGGGCACCTTCGTCGCAGGGCGCGGCGCCGGCCCGGGCCCCCTCTCGCTCGTCGACATCGACCCGCCCGAGCTCCCCGGCCCCGACTGGGTGCGGGTGCGGCCCCGACTCGCCGGCATCTGCGGCTCGGACCTCGCCACCGTCGACGGCCGGAGCTCCCGCTACTTCGAGCCCATCGTGTCGTTCCCGTTCGTCCCCGGCCACGAGGTGGTCGGCGATCTCGACGACGGCACGCGGGTGGTCGTCGAGCCGGTGCTCGGCTGCGCCACCCGTGGCATCGAGCCGCCCTGCGACCCGTGCGCCCGGGGCGATCTCGGCAACTGCGAGCGCATCAGCCACGGCCATCTCGAGCCCGGCCTCCAGTCCGGCTTCTGCACCGACACCGGCGGCGGCTGGTCGACCCTGATGGTCGCCCATCCGAGCCAGCTCCACACCGTGCCCGACGACCTCTCCGACGAGGCCGCGGTCATGGTCGAGCCGACGGCGTGCGCGGTGCACGCCGCCCTCCGCGGCGCCGTCGCCCCCGGGGACACCGTCGCAGTGCTCGGGGCCGGCACGCTCGGCCTGCTCACCGTCGCCGCTCTCCGTCGCTACACCGACGCCGGCACGATCCTCGTCGCCGCCCGCTACCCCGAACAGCAGAACCTCGCCCGCCTCCTCGGCGCCGACGTCGTCGTCAGCCCCGACGAGTGGCGTCGAGCCGTGCGCCGGGTCACCGGCAGCCACGCCGTCGGCGACGGCACCATCGACCGCCTGACGGGCGGGGCGCACGCGGTGTTCGACTGCGTCGGCAACAGCGGGAGCCTCACCGAGAGCCTGGCGGTCGTCCGGCCGCGGGGCCGGGTCGTCCTCGTCGGCATGCCCGGCAGCGTCACCGTCGACCTCACCGGACTCTGGCACCGCGAGATCGAGCTCGTCGGCGCCTACGCCTACGGCACCGAGCTCACCGCCGACGGCCCTCGCCGCACGTTCGACCTCGCGTTCGAGCTCGTCCGACACGCCGATCTCGGCCGCCTCGTCTCGGCCACCTACCCCCTCGCCCGCTACCGCGATGCCATCGAGCACGCCGCCAACGCCGGCCCCCGCGGTGCCGTGAAGGTCGCCTTCGACCTTCGCGACGAGAAGGAGCGCACCCGCCTATGACCCGCCGCAGCCCCCGCCCGGGGTTCGTCCTCGACGTCGACCGCTCGACGCCGCCCATCGTCTTCCACCACGGCGAGGGCTTCCGGCTCGAGAAGCTGCCACCGGGGCGCTCGCGGGTGATCTACCCCGCCGAGCCGCTCCGCGGCCTCGACGACCCCGAGGGCGCGATCCGCCACGCCCTGTTGAACCCACTCGGCGACTGCGATCCGCTCCCCGCCCTCCTCCGGCCGGGCATGAAGCTGACGATCGCCTTCGACGACGTCTCGCTGCCCCTGCCGCCCATGCAGCGCCCCGACATCCGCCAGCGGATCATCGAGCAGGTGCTCGACATGGCCGCGGAGGCGGGCGTCGACGACGTCCACATCATCGCCGCCCTCGCCCTGCACCGGCGCATGACCGACGACGAGCTGCGCCACGCCGTCGGCGACCGGGTGTTCGACGCCTTCGCCCCGCGTGGACTGCTCTACAACCACGACGCCGAGGATCCCGACGGCATGGTCATCCTCGGACAGACCCGCCACGGCGAGGACGTCCAGATGAACCGGCGGGCCGCCGAGAGCGACCTCATCGTCTACGTGAACATCAACATCGTCTCGATGGACGGTGGCCACAAGAGCACCGCGACCGGGCTCGCCGGCTACGCAGGGGTCCGCCCCCACCACAACCCCCGGACGATGACCCGGTCGAAGTCGTTCATGGACCAGGAGAACTCCGAGCTCCACAAGAGCAACTGGCGCCAGGGCGAGGTCATCCGCAACGCCGGCGTGAAGATCTTCCAGATCGAGACGACGATCAACAACAACACGTTCGGCCGCACGGGGCCGCTCGCGATGCTCCAGAAGCGCGAATGGGAGTGGACCGCCCGCGACCGGGCGACGTTCCTCGCCATGCAGACTGGTCTGTCGGCGCTCCCGGTCCGGCGACGCCGCCAGATCTTCCACTCGTGGCGTGCGCCCTATGAGCTCACCTCGGTGCAGGCCGGCGAGGTCGAGGCGGTCCACGAGGTCACCACCGCCAACGTCTACCGGCAACACCTCGTGCCGGTGGAGGGCCAGACCGACATCCTCACGATGGGCCTGCCCTACATCGGGCCCTACAACGTCGACTCGATCATGAACCCGATCCTCGTCATGTGCATGGGGCTCGGGTACTTCTTCAACCTCTACCGCGGGAAGCCACTCGTGCGCGAGGGCGGGGTGCTCATCATGAGCCACCCGACGCCCTGGGAGTTCCACCCCGTGCACCACCCGAGCTACATCGACTTCTTCGAGCAGGTGCTCGCCGACACCACCGATCCGGTGGAGATCGAGGCCAAGTACGAGAAGCAGTACGCCGAGGACGAGTGGTACCGCCACCTCTACCGCACGAGCTACGCCTACCACGGGGTTCACCCCTTCTACATGTGGTACTGGGGCAGCCACGCCCTCGAGCACCTCGGCCGGGTCATCGTCGTGGGCGGCAACCCGCGTGCGGTGCGCCGCCTCGGCTTCAGCCCGGCCTCCACGCTCCAGGACGCCCTCGAGATGGCCACCGACGTCGTGGGCCCCCAGCCCACGATCACCCATTTCCACAACCCGCCGATCCTGATGGCCGACGTCACGTGAGGTGCACGAGGTGAGCACCGCGTCACTGTCGCGCATCGTCCGTCGGGTGCCGTTCCCGTACCGGGCACCCACCGTGCCCCGCGGGGTCGAACCCCCGCCGGTGCGTCGCCGCACCGGCTCGGACTTCCCCACCGAGTGGGCGCGCCGCTACCCCGCCCGCCTCACCCGTCTCGTCCTGCTCGAGGCGGTCATGCGTCCGATGGTGGCCGGCATCGCGCCGCCCGAGCGCCGCGGCCTCGACCGCCTCGACGGGCTCGAAGGACCGGTCATCTTCGCGGCCAACCACCACAGCCACATCGACACGCCGCTGATGCTCACCTCGATCCCCGAGCCGTGGCGTCACCGCACCTTCGTCGGGGCGGCGGCCGACTACTTCTTCGGCAACCGGGTGACGGGCACGCTCTCGGCGCTCGCCCTGAACGCCGTGCCGATCGAGCGGACCAGGATCAGCCGCGACAGCGCCGACCGCGCGGCCGAGCTCATCGACGACGGCTGGAGCCTGGTGATCTTCCCCGAGGGCGGACGGAGCCCCGACGGCTGGGGTCAGGAGTTCCGCGGCGGCGCCGCGTACCTCGCACTGCGCTGCGGCGTGCCGATCGTGCCCGTGCACCTCGCGGGCACCGGCCGGGTGCTCGCCAAGGGCGACACGACCCCCACCCGGGCCCACACCACGGTGACCTTCGGTGCACCGATCGTGCCCACCGATGCCGACGACACCCGACGCCTGGCCGCGGCGCTCGAGCGCCGCGTCGCCGAGCTGGCCGACGAGGCCACCACCGACTGGTGGCAGGCCCGCCGGCGGGCGGCTGTCGGTGAGACCCCGAGCCTCGCGGGCCCCGACGCCGCAGGGTGGCGCCGGGCCTGGGCGCTCGGCGAGCGAGATCCCAAGCGCCGGCGCACCCGGCGGCGGTGGCCCGACCTCAGTTGAGGTCTTCGAAGGCGCAGAGGACGGTGCCGGCCTCGACCCGGCCTCCGCAGGTGTCGCCGAACTCCTCGTAGGCCGAGTCGACCTGCGAGCTGAAGTACAGCTCGTCACAGGCCTCGCCGTCGCCGTCCTCGCAGCGGTCCCACAGCGCGTCGAGCACGGGGTTGTCGCCGTAGGACTGGCCCTCGAGCAGACCGCCGCTCGTGCCGCCGCCCCCGCCGGGGAGGCCGCCGCCCATCTCGAGCGGATCGATGCCGCAGCGGTCGAACACCTCGAAGAACGCCATGATCGTCTCGGAGTCGGGCTGGGCCATCTGATCGGCGAACGCCTCGGGATCGGTCATCGCCTGGTTGAAGTCGAAGCCGTCCATCGAGAACAGCTCCTCGGCGAAGCAGCGGGCCTGCTCCTGGGAGAGATCGCTCTCCTGCATGATGCCCTGGGCGACCGCGTCGAGCAGGGAGCTCGGGATCGACGAGCCGGGGCCCGAGGCGTCCTCGGTGGTGTCGGTCGTGTCGTCCTCGGTCGTGGTGGTGGTGTCGTCCGAGTCGGCGTCGTCACCGTCGTCGACACCGTCGTCGATGTCGCCGAAGCCCGCGTTGCACTCGAGCAACGCCTGGACCAATGCGGCGGCCTGGGCGTCGGTGGGCTCACGGTCGGCCTTCATGGCGCTCGCCACCTCGCCGAGGTCGACCCGCTCGCCGAGCTCGTCGGCGACGCAGTTCGCCTGCGAGGAGGTGAGGTCGAGGTCCTCTTCGAGGAAGGAGACGACCGTGGCGTGCGCGTCGGAGTCGTCGTCGCGGAGCACGAAGAACCAAACGGCGGCACCGATGAGGGCGAGGAGGATGACGACCCCCACGATGATGCCGGGGAGGTTCGACCCGCCTCCGCCTCCGCTGGCTGCGGGCGGAGCGGGCTCGCTCGGCCCACCTGGTGCACCAGCACCTGCGCCGGGAGCGGCGGGCGGCGGGGTGGCGGCCATCGCCGTGGTGGCGTCGGGCGCGCCCCAACCCTGGGGCTCGGCGGGCGGGGTCGAGGGCTGGGGATCGCTCGGCGGCACCGCCGCGGCGGGCGCGACCGGAGCCGCGGCCTCGGCGGGCGGAGGGGGTTCGGCCGGTGCCGCGGCCTCGGGGGCGGCACCCTCGCCGGCCGCCGACTCACCCTCGCCGGTGACTGCGCCGGCGGGATCGGCAACGGGCGGGTCGACCGAGGTCACGCCGTCGTCGGCCACCTGGTCGGTCCACTCGGCGCCGTCCCAGTAGCGGTACTGATGTCGCCCGAACGGGTCGGGTTGCCACGATCCGGTTTGCTCACTCACTACCGACCCTCCAGGGGCTGAGGTCTCGACAAATACAGGGGACGACGCTAGCACCGGTCCCGAGTCCGACCGTGGTTTCACGCGCCGGTTCGTCGGCCGCTACAGTGGCCCAACCCCGATCGGGTCTGGGCAATGGCGCTCACCGGGCGGCTCGACCACCGTCGGTCGAGTCCCCCCGTCCGACGACGAAGTCGGTCCGACGATCTGCGCTCTGGCACATCGACGTGCCGGGGTCGGTCTCCCGATCCCGACAAATCCGCCAGTCGGCGCTCCTCGCGCCGGCCCCAACCCCCCGCGAGGTACCGATGCACGCGTCCTCCCGTGAACTCGACGCCTGCGGTATCGGCTTCGTCGCCGACGCCCACGGCCGCACGTCCCGCTCCATCGTCGCGGCGGCACTCGACGGCTTGGCGAACGTCAAGCACCGTGGCGCCGTCGCCGCCGACGCCCGCTCGGGCGATGGATCCGGACTCCTCACGCCGATCCCCCGCGCGATCTTCGGCGACGGCAACGGCGTGATGACCCTGTTCTGGCGGGGCGACGACCCCCGCCCCGCCGTCGAGGCCGCGCTCGCCGAGGAGGGCCTGAAGCTCGTCGAGTGGCGCGTCCCGCCCACCGACGACGACCACCTCGGCGACCTCGCCCGCCGCAGCAAGCCGAACATCGTCCAGGCGATCTTCACCTCGTCGGGCGGCGAGGAGGACGAGCGAGCCGCCTACCGCGCCCGCCGGCGTGTGGCCGCCACCAGCCCCGGCACCTACGTGGCGTCCTGCTCGTTCCGCACCGTGGTCTACAAGGGCCTCACCGCGGCCGACGAGCTCGGGCACTTCTACCTCGATCTCGCCGAGGACGCCTACGCCGCGCCCTTCGCCATCTTCCACCAGCGGTTCTCCACCAACACGCTCCCCACCTGGGAGCGCGCCCAGCCGTTCCGGATGCTCTGCCACAACGGTGAGATCAACGCCCTCTGGGGCAACGAGCGGCGCATGATCGCCCGCGCCCGCCTCGGCACCGAGGAGGCGGGGCTCGGCCCCGAGGAGATGTTCCGCCCGGTGCTCGATCCTGCGACCTCCGACTCCGGCAAGCTCGACGAAGCCCTCGAGCTGCTCACCCGGGGCGGCCGCGAGGTCGATCACGCCATCGCCATGCTGATCCCCGACGCGTGGGAAGCCGACCGCGACCTCTCGGTCGAGGTGCAGGGCTTCTACCGCTACCACGCCGCGCTGATGGAGCCGTGGGACGGCCCGGCGGGCGTCGTCTTCACCGACGGCGTCAAGGTGGGAGCCACCCTCGACCGCAACGGCCTCCGCCCGCTCCGCTACCAGGTGTGCGAGGACGGCCTCGTCGTCTGCGCCTCGGAGGTCGGTGCGGTCGACATCACCGGCCACGGCAGCGTGCGCCGCGGGCGCCTCGGCCCCGGCGAGATGATCGTCGTCTCCCCCGCCGACGGTGGCGTCCAGTTCGACACCGAGATCAAGGAGCGCCTCGCCGCCCTCGGCCCCTACAGCCGCTGGGCCGCCGACGGCTACCGCCGCGTGTCCGCCGGCGAAGCGGTGCTCACCCCGCCCGCCGATCTGGTGTCCCGCCAGGCCGCGCACGGCTACAACAAGGAAGAGCTGGCGATGGTCCTCAAGGCCATGGCCGCCGACGCCTACGAGCCCACGTTCTCGATGGGCGACGACACGCCGCTCCCCCAGTTCGCCGCCCGCCCCCGGCCGATCCACCACTACCTCCGGCAGCGGTTCGCCCAGGTCACCAACCCGCCGATCGACCCGATCCGCGAGCGTGCCGTGATGAGCCTGCGCACCCTGCTCGGACCCCGACAGCCGATCCTCACCGAGTCGCCCGAGGCCACCCGGCTGCTCGCCTTGCCGTCGTTCTTCCTCTATCCCTCGGCGATCGAGGATCTCCACGACCCGAGCATCAACCCCTTCCCGATCCAGCACCTCGACGCCACGTTCGAGGCGAGCGAGGGACCCGGGGGCCTGCGCGCCGCGGTCGAGCGTCTCGCCGACGAGGCCGTCGCCGCCGTCGAGGAGGGTGTCGGCATCCTCGTCATCGACCACGGCAACATCTCGCCCGAGAACGTCGCGGTGCCGTCGCTGCTCGCGGTCGGGGCCGTGCACCAGCGACTCACCGCGGTGAGCCGCCGATCCGACACCAGCCTCGTGGTCGTCGCCGACGATGCCCGCGACGTCCATCACGTCGCGACCCTGATCGGCTACGGCGCCGACGCGATCTGCCCACGCCTCGCGCTCCACACCGTGGGCGCCGAGGCCGACAATGACGACACGGCCGGCATCAGCCCCGAGGCCCAGTTCAACTTCCAGGCCGCCATCGAGTCGGGAGTCCTGAAGATCCTCTCGAAGATGGGCATCTCCACGGTCGACAGCTACCGGGGCGCCCAGATCTTCGAGGTCATCGGGCTCGGCGCCGAGGTGGTCGACGTCTGCTTCACCGGCTCCACCAGCGTGGTCGGTGGCGTGGGCTGGGACGCGCTCGGCGAGGACGCCCTCCGTCTCCACGAATCGGCCTGGCCCGAGGGCGGCGACGACCCGCAGCTCGACTCGCCAGGCTGGGTTCGCGATCGCAAGGGCGGCGAGTACCACTCCAACAACAAGGAGATGATCGACGCGCTCCACCAGGTCACCGGTGCGGCCCAGCCGGCACCTGCCCGACCTGCCAGGGTCCGCCGCAACCCCGCCCTCACCGCCACTGCCGAGCCCGATGCGCCAGACGCCGAGGGCGACGAGGTCGCCGCCGCGGCGCGCGACGCGGCGGCCGCCGCGGCCGAGGCCGACATGCGGGCCACGCCCGACCAACTCGCCGACATGACCGAGGCGCACCTGCTGCAGCGGGCCATCCGCGGCGAGTCCCGCGAGCTCTACGACGCGTTCGCCCAACTGGTGAACGAGCGGCCCACCACCGAGCTGCACGACCTGCTCGAACTCGTGCCCGCCGGCGAACCGATCCCCCTCGACGAGGTCGAACCCGCGACCTCGATCGTCGCCCGGTTCAGCACCGGGGCGATGTCCCACGGCGCCCTCTCGAAGGAGGCCCACGAGAACCTCGCGCAGGCGATGAACCTCATCGGCGGCAAGGCCAACTGCGGCGAGGGCGGCGAAGACCCGTACCGGTACCGGACCCGCGGCCTCGGGCGCGACGACAAGAACTCGCGCATCAAGCAGGTGGCCTCCGGCCGCTTCGGGGTCACGCCGGAGTACCTCGCCTTCGCCGACGAACTGCAGATCAAGATGGCCCAGGGCTCGAAGCCCGGCGAGGGCGGCCAGCTGCCGGGGCACAAGGTCTCCGCCGAGATCGCCCGGCTGCGCCACACCCAGGAGGGCGTCGGCCTCATCTCCCCGCCACCCCACCACGACATCTACTCCATCGAGGACCTCGCCCAGCTCATCTTCGACCTCAAGCAGGTGAACGCGGCCCAGGTCTCGGTGAAGTTGGTGGCCGAGGACGGCGTCGGCACGATCGCGGCCGGAGTCGTGAAGGCCCTCGCCGATGTCGTGCACCTGTCCGGCGCGAACGGCGGCACGGGCGCGAGTCCGCTCTCGTCGATCAAGCACGCCGGCATGCCGTGGGAGCTCGGCCTCGCCGACTGCCAGCAGTCCCTCGTCGAGAACGGGCTGCGCAGCCGGGTGAAGCTGCGGGTCGACGGCGGGTTCAAGACCGGGCGCCAGGTGATCACCGCGGCGCTCCTCGGCGCCGACGAGTACTCCTTCGGCACGATCGCGATGATCGCCGAGGGGTGCATCATGCTGCGCGCCTGTCACCGCGACACCTGCAAGCCGGGCGTCGCCACCCAGCGACCCCATCTCCGGGCGAACTTCGCCGGCACCCCCGAAGGTGTCGCGGCGTACTTCATGTTCCTCGCCGAGGAGGTGCGTGGCTACCTCGCCCAGCTCGGGCTGCGGACCCTCGACGAGGCCATCGGGCGGGTCGACCTCCTGCGTCAGCGGCGCACCGGCGATCCCCGCGTCGACTCGGTCGACCTCTCGCCGCTGCTCGTCGACCCCGCGGCGGGCGACCCTGCCGAGCCCCGACGCTTCGTCGAGCGTGTCCCCCTCCAGGACCCCCGTTCCGATCTCGGCGACCAGATCCTCGCCGACGGGTTCCGTCCGGTCTGGGACGGCGACCAGATCGAGCTCGCCTATGAGATCCGCAACCGCGACCGGTCGATCGGTGCCTCGCTGTCGGGGGCGATCGCCCTCGAGTTCGGTTCGGTGCCGCCCCGCGGCCGTGCCCGGGTGAAGCTCGTCGGCAGCGCCGGTCAGAGCTTCGGCGTGTTCCTCGGCAACGGCGTGGAGCTCGACCTCACCGGCGAGGCGAACGACTACGTCGGCAAGGGCATGGGCGGCGGCCGCATCGTCGTCCGTCCCCCCGCCGACGACGCGTCGTTCGCGAACGGCACCCACGTCGACAACACCCCGGCACTCGTCGGCAACACCTGTCTCTACGGTGCGACCGGCGGCGAGTTGTTCGTTGCCGGCGCAGCCGGCGAGCGCTTCGCGGTGCGCAACTCCGGCGCCGTCGCGGTGGTCGAGGGCGCGGGCGACCACTGCTGTGAGTACATGACCGGGGGCACGGTTCTCGTCATCGGTCGCATCGGGTTCAACTTCGGCGCGGGCATGACCGGCGGTCAGGCCTTCGTCTGGGATCCCCAGCTCGAGCGCCTGATCCGGCGGCTGAACCTCGACCTCGTCGAGGCGATCAAACCCGATGTGCTCGCCCTCGACGACGCCCGACTCCTGCTCGAACGCCATGCCGAGCTCACGGGTTCGGCGCGGGCCGGCGAGCTGCTCGCCAACTGGGACCGCACCGAGGAGCAGCTCTGGCACGTGGTGCCCCGCGACCGGTCGAGCCGCATCGCGTCGGGTATCGCCCGGCGGGTCGCCAACGTCTGAGACACGGTCGGCAGGGGTGGGGAACGGACGGAGCGTTCGCCCCGCCCCTCTGACCATGTGCGTGGCGACCGCGGCGCTCGGGTAGACCGGGCGCCGTGACCACCCATCGTCGGACCCTCCTTCTCCTCGGCGCGGTCGCGCTCGGGGTCCTCGTCGCGTTCCTCGTCGTCCGCGGCGTCGACCGCCCCGGCGACGGGATCGCCGCCGGCCCCGACGGTCTGTCGGTGCAGCGTCTCCACCAGGCCCTGTTCGATCGGGAGCCCGACGAGATGGCACTCGAGCTGTGGACGGCGCGCTACGCCGACGGTGAGGACCTCGAGGTCCTGGCCGAGGAGTGGCTCCGGGCCGAGGAGCTCGCGACGGCCTTCGGCGCCGTGCCCGACGACGAGTTCGTCGACGCGGCATTCGAGACGGTGCTCGATCGGGCGCCCGACGAGGATGAACGAACACGGTGGAGCCGCGCACTCGGTTCGGGGACCAGCCGGGCGCGTCTGCTCGTGGAGCTCTCCGACTCTGCCGAACACAAGCGGGCGACCGGCCGCCACACCCACGGCACCCGGGTGCTGCTGATCGGCGACTCGCTGATGGACCAGACCGGGCCGTATGCCGAGGAGCGCCTCCGCGAGCTCGGCTACCGGACGCTGGTCGACGCCCGGCCCGGTTCGGGTCTCCTCGCCAGCCACCGACCCGTCGACTGGCTCGCCGAAATGCGCCGCCACGTCGAGGCGTACGACCCCCAGATCGTCGTCGTCGAGTTCTGCTGCAACCACTGGCCCGACCGCCAGCCCGACGACCACCCCTTTCGGCATCTCCCCGCGGGCACCCCGGAGTTCTACGAGGCGTGGGCCGCTGCGGTAGATGAAGCGGTCGCGATCCTCACCTCACGTGGCGCCCGGCTCGCGTGGGTGCACACCCCACCCGCCGCATTCCCCGACATGGACGCGCTGGTCCGAGGGCTCAACGAGATCTCGGCAGAGGCGGCGGAACGCCACGGGTTCGCCCGGATCGACTGGGCGGTGGCCGTCTCGGACGGCACGTTCCAGCTGCACTGGGGTGGCGACCCGGTGCGGAACCCCGACGGCCTGCACCTCGAACCCGCCGGGGCGCGCCGCACCGCGGTGGCCACCGTCGCCGGGGTGATGCGTCTCAGCTGACCGACCGACGGCGCATGGTGGCGCCGTGGCGGGCGACCTCGGTGGACCGAGGCCGGCGGCGGAACTCACGCGGCGCCTCCCGGCGCTACTCGACCTCGAGGGGTTCGTCCGGGTCGGGGGTCTCCTCGGTTCCGCCGATCCCGGCATCCCACTCGCCGACCGCCGCCACCGCGAGCGTGCCCGGCTCGACCGCGACCACCTCGTACCCGTCGTCGTATCCCTGGTCGTCGTAGCCGGCTTCGGCGTCGGTCTCGGCGGCCTCGTGGTCGGTCGCGTCGTCGACGGGGTCGTCGATCGCGTCGTCGATGGCGTCGTCGTGGGGCGCGCCCCGTCCGAACTCCTCCGCGCTCAGCGTGTCGCCGTCCGCTTCGGCGAGGGCCGTGCGCAGCTCGGCGGTGACCCGATCGACGATCTCGGGTCGGGAGTACGCGGTGCGGGCGTCGCCGAGGGCCACCCGTGCCTGATGCCCCTCCTCGAGCGACCGGGCCACCTCGCCCGAACGGGCGTTGTTGGCGCCGCGTTCGAGCGCGGACCGGGCCTGGCCGAGGGCGCCACCGGCGCAGGTGTCGAGCGCCGACACGGCGGCGGCGCGCACCGGTGGCGGAGCATCCGTGCCGACCAGGCGCTCGACGGCACGCTCGACGTTGCGGTCGTAGCTGACCATGGCCGCCTCGTACTCCTCGGCGGCCGCCGTGGTCTCCTGGAGGGCCTCCTCGGTCTCACCCCGCTCCTCGTGCGCGAGGGCGGTCTCGAGGTACCCGATCGCCGCGTCGGCGTGCCCGTCGGTGAGGTCCTCGCCGGGCACGTCGTCGGCCGTCGGGGCCGTGTCGAGGGCGGGATCGTGGTCCTCGACATGCCTGGTCGTCCCCTCGACCGAGCGTGTGACCTGTTCGGTGACCCTGGGGGCGAGCGTCGCCGCATCCTCGTAGTGGCCGGTGCGCAGCGCGCCCGCGGTCCGGCTGGCCAACCCCACCGTGTCGCCGAGATGACCGTCGACGTCGACGGCCGCCACCACCGAGGTCGCGACCGCAGGACCGACCTGTCGCAGGTGGCTGTCGGCCTCCTCGACGAGCGCTGCCCGACCCCGGCTGTCGGCATCGTCGGGAGTGGTGGCCGCTCGGCGGATCGACGCCGCGGCCCGGGCGAGGTGACCCCCCGACAGGCTCTCGACGTGGGGGGCCTCGACCGACGCCGACGCCTCGCCGTGGTCGCTCGGCTCGGGATCGGCGACCGGCGCCCGTCGCACCACGGCGTCGACGATGGCCCCGAGCCGGACGTGGCCCTCGGCCCTGATGTCGTCGGCAGCGGGCGGCTCGGTCCCTTGGGGCGGAACCTCGATGGCTGCGCGGGTGCGGAGCACCGACGGCACGCGGTCGAGTTCGCCGGCGGTGCGGTCGAGCTCGGCGAGCGCATCGTCGTAGCGCCCGCTCGCGAGCTCGGCCCGGGCACGCTCGACCGACGCCGCCGTGCGTCCGAGCGCGCCGCCGGTCGCGTCGTCGAGGGTGACCGCGGTCGCCGCGCCGAGGCGCGCCGTGACCTCGGTGTAGGCCGCTGCCGCCTCGTCGGCCGCCTCCGCCGCCGCCTCGGGGTCCTCGTCCGCGTCGTCCGCCGCCTCGGCGGTGCGCTCGGCGGCCCGGTCGAGCAGCTCCTCGACGCTGTCGGCCGCGGGAGCGGGGGTGTCCGCATCGGTGAGGAGCGCGACACCGTTCTCCGCGAGCTCCGCCGCCGCGCCGACGAGCTCGTCGTGGGCCGAGGTCGCGGCGTCGAGCGCACCCTCGTGATCGCCCGCCACGGCGCGCTCCGCGGCGGTCGTCAGACGATCGCGCGCCGCGCCGAGACGTCCGTTCGCGGCAGCGTCGACGGCGTCGAAGGTCTCGGTGACGAGCCCGGCGGCCGCCTCCTCCGCCGAGGTCGCCAGCTGCGCCGCGTCGTCGGAGGCCTCGTCGACGAGTGTGCGGACCTCCTCGCCGAGCGACCGGCTCCGCTCACGCAACCGGTCGAGGCCGGTGTCGACCACCGTCTCCCCCGCCTGGCCGAGGGAGGCGAGGGCCCCACCAGCCGCCTCGGCCGCACCCTCGAAGTCGCCCGCGCCGGCGCGTTCCGCCGCGGCGACGAAGCCCTCGCGGGCAGCGCCGAGGTGTCCACCGGTGAGCTGATCGGCCTCGTCGAACACCCGCTCGACGACGGTCTCGGCGGCTCGTCCGAACGCGTCGGCCGCGGCCTTGCCCTCCTCGGCGGCGCCGGCGAAGTCGCCCTCGGCGACGGCGCGCACCGCGGCGCCGGCGTGCTCGGCACCGGCGGTGAGGTTGCCGCCGGTGATGCGGTCGATCCCCTCCTCGAGGCGGTCGAGGGTGGTCGAGACGTGCCCCCCAGTGGCCTCGTCGAGGTCGGTGATCCCCTCGCGGACATCGCTCGCGACGTTCTCCGCCCCCGTGCGGATGGCCGACGCCGTCCCCGCGGCGACGTTGCCGGCGCCCTCGACGGTGCTCCCCACCGCGTCGGCGCCGTGCTCGATCACGCCTTCGACGTCGCGCTCGAACACCGCCTTGGTCGCCTCACGCGCATGGTCGACGGTCTCGGTCAGCTTCCCGCCCGTCGCCTCGTCGACCCCTTCGTACACGCGCTCGGCCGTGCCGCTCACCACCCGGCCGGTTGCCTCGTCGAGCGCATCGGCACCCCTCGCCACCGCGTCGCCCGTCCCGGTGACCACCTTCTCCACCGACTCCATCGCCTCGTCGTAGGTCCGCCCCGCGGCCTCCGCGAGATGACCCGGCGTCAACCCCGTCGAGTTCACCGCCGTCGCCGCCCCCGCGAACGCACTCCCCGCCGCGTCCGCACCGTGCTCGATCACACCTTCGACGTCGCGCTCGAACACCGCCTTGGTCGCCTCACGCGCGTGATCGATCGTCTCGCTCAGCTTCCCGCCCGACGCCTCGTCGAGCGTCTCGTAGGTCGACTCGATGTGGCCGCTGACGACACGGCCGGTCGCCTCGTCGAGCGCATCGGCACCCCTCGCCACCGCGTCGCCCGTCACGGTGACCACTTTCTCCACCGAGTCCATCGCCTCGTCGTAGGTCCGCCCGGCGGCCTCCGCGAGATGGCCCGGCGTCAACCCCGTCGAGTTCGCCGCCGTCCCCGCCGCGGCGAACGCACTCCCCGCCGCGTTCGAACCGTGCTCGATCGCGCCGGCGAAGTCGCCCTCCGCGGCGGCGCCCACTGCGGTGCCCCACTGGTACACCGCCTCGGAGAGATGGCCGCCCGACGCATCGTCGAGCGCACCGAAGATGCGGCCGACGATCCCGCCGTCAGAGCCGCCCGACTTCGCGCCCGACGACGACCCTCCCCCGAGCCCGACCGCCTCGGCGGCCTCGTCGATGGCGGCGCCGACGGCCCCGGTGATCTCCTCGGCAGTCTCCTGGGCTCCCTCCGAGGCGGTGTTCCACGCCCCTTCGAAGTCGCCCGACGCGGCCTGCTCCGCAGCCGCCCACAACCACGACATCTCGCCCTCCGTTCCCACACCCGCCTGGGGTGTCTCGTCGGTCGTGGGCCGAGTGTAGGGCTCGGGGTTCGTCGCTGCCGGGGGACCGGTCGGGACTCGACGACCGGCGGCTCAGCGGTCGGCGCCCTCGGCGAGGCCGGCGACGAGGCGTTCGCAGGTGCGGACGAGGGCGCGGGCGACCTCCTGCACCGCGCGATCCGACATGGGGTTCTCGGCTCGCGCCTGCCAGCGTCCGAGCGCGTCGTAGGCCGCGGCGAGTATCGCAGGCGGTTCGGCGTCGGGCTCGAGACCCAGCCGGTCAGCGGCCGTCGCGCCCGACGCGAGACGCTCGGCCTCCTCCCGTTCGGCGGCCCGCAGCCGGAGGTCGCCGCTGCGCACCGCGTCGAGGAGACGGATCTCGGTGAGCTCGTGGGCCGAGGCGGTGAGGCGTTCGAGTTCGGCGTCGACGTGGGCGGCGAGCTCGGCGGGCAGCTCACCACGACGGGCGTCGAGCAGACCGAGCAGCGAGCGGGCCTTCAGCACGTCGGCACGCTCACCGAAGCGGGTGAGCAGCGTGCGGCGCAGCTCGTCGATGCCCGACACGGCGAGGAGCGACCGAGCCAGCTCCTGGCTCGTGGTCGCCGCCCCGGAGGCGAGGGCGGTGAGCGCGTGGCGGATCCCGAACAGGCCGAGACGGCCGAGGAGGTCTTCCCGCTCGACGGCGGTGACGGGGAGGGTGGGGTCGTCGGCGACGAAGCGGTCGACGGTGAGGACGAGGTCGTCGCGGCGCTCGTCGGGGAGCTCTGCGAGACGGGTGAGCGCCCGGTACTCGGCCTCCGAGAGCGTGGCGCCCGCGACGGCCACGAGCCCAGCGACGGGCACGACGGTCTGCACGAGACGCCGCAGCTTGGGGTCGTCGCGGTAGCGGGCGGCGATGCGGGCCGCCGATTCCATCGCGTCGGGACGACACGCCCCCACCTCGTCGGCGCGAGCGAGGATGCCGATGGCGTTGACCGGCGACGGGTGTCCGACTTCGTCGTCGTGGAAGGCCTCGAGGAACCGGACGTCGCTCGCGTGCGTGTGACGCAGGAGGTAGACGACGGCGTCGGCATCGGTGGCGCGCTCGTCCTCGGGGGTCAGGAACTCGACGGTGCGCTGGGAGACGTCGGTGGAGAGCGACTCGATGCCGGGCGTGTCGATGAGGGTCATCTCCCGCAGGCGCGACGACGGCCACTCGACGTCGAGGTGCGACACCTCGGCGGCATCGAGACCGTCGAGGTCGACCTCGATGGCGCCTCCGTCGCGGGTGAAGCGGGCCTGGCGCGGAGCGCCGTCGACGGGGTGGAGGACGACCCGGTAGGTGAGCCCGTCGCGGTACCAGGTGATGATCCGGGTGCACTCGCCCGCGTCGGTGGGCGCGAGCTCCTCGCCGACGAGCGCGTTGAGGAGCGTCGACTTGCCGGCCTTCACCTTCCCGGCGATGGCCACCCGGAGGGGCTGGTCGAGCCGGTCGATGCCGGCGCGCAGCTCGGCGGCGAGCGGGTGCTCGCCGAGACGCCCCACCACCTCGGCCGCGAGGGCCCGGACCTCGTCGGCGAGGCTCATCGTGTGGCCGCCTCGTCGGTGAGCAGGGCCCGTGCTTCGCGTCGCAGCGCGTCGATGCGCTCGAGCTCGGCACGGAGATCGGCGCGACGGGCCTCCCGTCCGGCGCTGGCCGAGCGGGAGGCCTCCTCGGCCGCGGCGAGCGCCTGGCGGGCCGATCGTTGCAGCTCCCTCGCCCGCTCGCTCCATCCGTCGCGCAGCTCGCGATGGAGCTGGCGGAGCGTGTCGCGACTCTGCTTCGACACGACGAAGCTCACCTCGTCGACGTAGCTCCGGTAGGTCTGCTTCGCCGCCTGGCGTCGCTGCTGGAGCTGGCGGCGCTGCTCTTCGCGCTGTTGCTTGCGGCCCATCGCGAGGCCGATCGCGACGCTGACCGGGGCGACGAGGGTGATGCCGACCATCGAGGCGAGCATGCCGAACATCAGCATGCCGCCGTAGCCACCGCGGAGCACGCCGAGGCCGGCGTCGAGCAGCGAGGACTTCGACGCGTGGAGCTCGAGGTCGATGCCGATGTCGTCGAGGCGCGCCGACGGTCCGCCGAGCGTCGCGAACGCGCCCGGGTCGGCCTCCGCGGCGAAGAGGTCGGCGATCTCCTCGGCGAGGGATGTGGCCCGCTCGACGAGCATCGCATGGTTGGCGGCGACCTCCTCGGCCACGAGTTGACGCAACCAGGGTTCGAACTCGTCCCAGATCTCGATCGGGTCGGCGGCCTCGAGCCGCTCGTCGGCCTCGGCCATGATGTGCCGGAAGCGGCCGCGCAGGTCGTGGTCGATGTCGGCGGTCAGGTCGGCCGTCCCGTCGGCGAGCGCCGTCTGCCAGCGGGCGACACCGGAGTCGAGCGCCTCGGCGCGCCGGCGGGCCTCGGCGAGCTCCTCGAGCACCCCGGAGGCGGCGTCGGGGGCGTCGAGCACGCGCAGCTCCCCCTCGAACTGGGCGGCGAGCTGAGCGGCCACCTCGTCGACCTCCCGGGCCGCGGCGCGGGCGAGGGACCGCTCCGCATCGGCGAGCACCTCGCCGCGCAGCCAGTCGAGGAGGGCGGGGAAGCCGGACTCGAGGTTGAGGTCGGTGCTGCCGGTGGCGATCGCCCGCTGTCGGACCACCGACGACACCGCGAACATCGGCGGGTCGAGGCCCACCCGGGCGAGGTGCTCGCGGTTCAGCTCGGCGATGCGCCGCCAGTGCGGGTACAGGTCGGTCTTGGTGAGGACCACCGCCAGGTCGGGACACAGCTCGCGAGCCCGCTGGAGCGCCTGGAGCTCGGGGGCGGTGAGCTCCTGGGACGCGTCGGTGACGAACAGGACGGCACGGGCCCGGGTGATCGCACCCATGGCCGCGGCCCCGTGCGCGCTGACCAGTCCTCCGACGCCCGGCGTGTCGACGAGCGCGAGGCCGTCGGCGAGGAGGCGACGGGGCACGGCGATCTCCACCGACTGCACCGGACGCTCGTGCGCGGCGCCACCGGTGATGGCCGCCGGCACCTCGTCGAAGGGCAGGTCTTCGGTGTCGATGCCGGGATGGTCGTCGTCGGGGGCGAAGCGGACGAGGGCGTGGTCGTCGCCGCCGTGGCGGATGAGCGTGGGGACGACGGTGGCGATGTCGTCGTCGACGGGGCAGTGCTCGATGCCGAGCATGGCGTTGACGAGCGTGCTCTTCCCCTGCTTGAACTCGCCGAGCACGACGACGGTGACACCGGGGTCGGCGGCCACCTCGCGACGCCGCTCGAGGCGGCCGACGAGGTCGTCGCGGCCATAGGCGCGACTCGCGGCGATGGCGAGATCGATGATGCGGACCGCGAGGGTCTCGTCGCCCGTGCCCGACTGCATGGTGGCAAGTGTAGGAAGCGGGGCGCGGGCAGGGGCCGACCGGGGGAACGCCGAACCGCCCCGGACGGCACAGTACGCTCGTGGCCGCACAGGAGGGACGTTGAGCTACCACCTCGGTATCGATCTCGGAACCACCTACACCGCCGCGGCCGTCAACAGGGACGGCACGGTGTCGATCGTGAACCTCGGGAACCGGGCGCCTGTCGTCCCGTCGGTCGTCCTCCTCCGCGACGACGAGGAGGTACTCACCGGCGAGGCCGCGGCCCGTCGGGCCGTCACCGAACCTCAACGCGTGGCCCGCGAGTTCAAGCGGCGCATCGGCGACCCCACCCCGATCATCGTCGGCGGCGTCCCCTATTCCGCCGACGCCCTCATGGCCAAGCTCCTCCGCTGGGTCGTCGACAAGGTGACCGAACTCGAGGGTGGACCGCCAGCGAGCATCGCGATCTCCCACCCCGCCAACTGGGGCTCCTACAAGCAGGACCTGCTCCAGCAGGCCATCGCCCGCGCCGACCTCGACGGCGTCGTCACCATCACCGAACCCGAGGCGGCCGCCATCCATTACGCCTCCCAGGAGCGGGTCGAGCCGGGCGCGGTCGTCGCCACCTACGACCTCGGCGGCGGCACCTTCGACGCCGCGGTGCTCCGCAAGACCGAGACCGGCTGGGAGGTGCTCGGCGACCCGCAGGGCATCGAGCGTCTCGGCGGGGTCGACTTCGACGAGGCGGTGTTCCAGCACGTCGTGGCCGCCACCGACGGGGTCGTCACCGAGCTCGATCCCGACGATCCCACCGCGCTCGCCGCCGTGGCCCGCCTCCGCCAGGAGTGCGTCGAGGCGAAGGAGGCGCTGTCGTCCGACACCGACGTGTCGATCCCCGTGCTGCTCCCCAATCTCCAGACCGAGGTGCGCCTCACCCGGGCCGAGCTCGAGCAGATGATGCGACCGGCGCTCACCGACACCATCACCACCATGGCGAGGGCGTTGCGCTCGGCCGGGGTCGAGCCCGACCAGGTCGACGCCATCCTCCTCGTCGGCGGCTCGTCGCGCATCCCCCTCGTCGCCCAGATGGTGGGCGCCGAGCTCGGGCGGCCGGTCGCCGTCGACGCCCACCCCAAGCACGGCATCGCCCTCGGCGCCGCACTCGTCGCCGCGCAGCGCGCGGGCGACTCGACTGCCGACGACGCGGTCGTCGCCGCGATCGCCGACGAGACCGTGCCGCCCGCCGAGCCCGGACCACTCGACGAGCCCGTCGAGCCGCAGGCCGAGCCAGCGCCGGTCGTCGACATCGAGCCGGTCGTCGACGTCGAGCCGGTGGTCGAGCCGCCGCCCACCGAGCCGGTGGCAGCAGTTCCCTCCGAGCCGACTCCGGT
>CAZAVX010000015.1:0-42399 GCA_964488835.1 uncultured Iamiaceae bacterium
CATCGTGCACGTCCGATCGCTCCCCAGCACGGAGATCATGCGGCCCCACTCGGGGCCGAAGACGCGCACGCACTGACGCGATCCGCTCGGCCTCGGGACTCCCGGGGCCGACACGTCGAGCACGTCACCCCCGGGTACCCCGAGGCCCTTCCCTCGGAGGACACCCGATGACCACCACCTACCTCACCGTGGCGATCCCCTACGTGAACGCCGCGCCCCATCTCGGCTATGCGTACGAGCTCGTCCTCGCGGACATCCACGCCCGTGCTTGCCGGCTCGACGGCGTCGCGACCCGCTTCATCGGCGGCACCGACGACCACTCGCTGAAGAACGTCGTCGCCGCGGAGGCGGCGGGGATCCCCACCCGGGAGTTCGTCGACGCCCACGCTCGACGCTTCGAGGGTCTCGCCGGGCCCCTCGACCTGTCGTTCGACGACTTCATCCGCACGTCGGCCGACCCACGTCATCTCCCCACCGTCCACCGGCTCTGGAACGCCGCGTCGGCGAACGGCGACCTCTACCAGCGCTCGTACCTGGGCGACTATTGCGTCGGCTGCGAACGCTTCGTCGACCCCGACGAGCTCGTCGACGGTCGCTGTCCCGAGCACCTCACGCCGGTGGAGACCGTCGAGGAGCTGAACTGGTTCTTCCGGCTGTCGCGCTACCAGGACCAGCTCGACCACCTCATCTCCACCGGTGACCTGCGGATCACGCCCGAGACCTTCCGGGCCGAAGTGCTGTCGTTCGTGAGGGCGGGGCTCGACGACATCAGCGTGTCGCGCTCGGTCGCGCGGGCGAAGGGGTGGGGCATCACCACCCCGAACGACCCCGACCAGGTCGTCTACGTGTGGTTCGACGCGCTGGCGAACTACCTCAGCGCCCTCGGGCTCGGCGACGTCGACAGCGACGGCGACGGCACGGACGCGTACCGCACGTGGTGGCTCGACGCCGACGAGCGGACCCACGTGATCGGCAAGGGGATCCTCCGGTTCCACGCCGTGTACTGGCCGGCGTTCCTCCTCTCGGCGGGCCTCCCGCTCCCCACCCACCTCCGGGTGCATCCCTACCTCACCGTCGAGGGCCGGAAGCTCTCGAAGTCGTCGGGGTCGGTCGTGGACCCCGAGGAGATCGTCGCCGCGTACGGCACCGACGCGCTCCGATGGTGGTTCGCCCGCGACGTCGCGGAGTTCGCCGACACCGACTTCACCGTGGAGCGGTTGGTCGCCCGGGCGAACGAGGACCTGGCGGGTGGCATCGGCAACCTCGTGAACCGGCTCGCCACGCTCGTCCACCGCTACCGCGGGGGCCGGCTCGCCGGCGACGCCCCGCCACTCGACGATGCGGCATGTCTGCCCGACCGGGTGCGGTCGCTCCTACGACGCTTCGAGCTGCGGCGAGCCTGCCAGGTGGTCGTCGACGCGGTCGCGGCCTGCAACCAGGACCTCGAGCGCACCCAACCCTGGCGCCTCGCCCGCGAGCCCGGCCGTGAGGCCGATCTCGACGCGCTCCTCGCCCGACACGTCGCGAGCGCCCGGCTGATCGCAGAGGCGCTCGAGCCGATCGTCCCCTCGCTCGCCGCCGCCGCTCGCCGCCAGCTCACCGGCCCGGTCCTTCCCCCGCCCGAGCCCCTGTTCACCCGGATCACGCCCTGATCGACGACGACGTGCAGGTCGGTCCTCCACGGTGCATCTGCGTGAGATCCGGGCCGATGGGCCGCGGATTTCACGCAGTTGCGGTGCCGCCCAGTTGCCAGGAACGAGGGGTCGAGGGAGACGACGGCAGACGGCTCAGGTCTCGAACAGGGAGCCTTGCGGGTCGGGCGCCACATACCGGGGCACGCCCGACCACGGGATGTGGTCCATGAACACCCAGCTGCGCCGGTGGATCGACGTGGGCCCGTAGCCGGCGAGGGCGACCTTGTGGCGGGGGCACGGATACCCCTTGTTCGCATCGAAGTCGTACCCGGGGAACTGGTGGGCCTGCTCTCGCATGAGGCGGTCGCGACTCACCTTCGCGAGGATCGACGCGGCGGCGATCGACAGGCACCGGGCGTCGCCCTTCACGATCTTGCGGGTGTTGCCACCTCCGACGAAGTCCCAGTTGCCGTCGACGAGCACCTGATCGGGCGCCAGGCCCAAGCCGTCGATGGCCCGCTGGGCCGCGAGCCGCTGCGCGGCCGACATGCCGAGCTCGTCGCACTCCTCGTGGCTCACGTGTCCGACCGCCCACGCCACGCACCAGTCGGCCACCCGGTCGAACAGCGCCTCGCGCTCGGCCTCGGTGAGCATCTTCGAATCGCGGATCTTGTAGACCCGCCGGTCGCGGGGCACGACGGCCGCGCCGATGGTGAGCGGCCCGGCCCACGCCCCACGGCCCACCTCGTCGACGCCGACGACCACCTCGTGACCCGCGGCCCACAGCTCGCGCTCGACGGCGAGCGAGGGCGACGACGACTTCAGGGCCTTGCGCAGCTTCGGCGCGGTGCTGGTGACCGCCATCTCAGTCCGCTCCCCCGCCCGCGCCCACCCCTTCGACCCGGGCGATGTTCGCCGCCTCGTCGGGATCGACCTCGACGTCGGGCGCGAAGAACGCGTCGAGCATCTCCTTCGCCACCTCGGTGGAGGTGAGGCGCAGTCCCATGGCGAGCACGTTCGCGTCGTTCCACCGGCGGGCGCCCCGTGCGGTCGCCGCGTCGGTGCACAGCGCCGCCCGCACCCCGGGCACCTTGTTCGCCGCGATCGACACGCCGGTGCCGGTCCAGCAGCACACGACCCCGCGCTCGACCTCGCCGCGGGCCACCGCCTCGCCGACCCGGCGTCCGGCGTCGGGCCACGGATCGCCCTCGGCGACGACGACCACGTCGTGGCCGCCGTCGATCAGGTGCTCGACGATGGCGGCCGTCAGCGGGGTGGCCTCGTCGGTGCCGAACGCGATCCTCATGCCGGCCTCACGCCGCGAGCAGGGGTTCCGAGCCGTGCCGTCGCATGCCGCGAGCCTACGCTGGCCCGATGACCGCGAAGAGCCGCCGGGTGTCGGTGGTGCCCCACACCCACTGGGACCGGGAGTGGTACCGCCCCTTCCAGTCCTTCCGAGCCGACCTCGTCGAGCTGCTCGACGATCTCCTTCCCCGCCTCGAGTCCGACCCCGCCGTCGCCCACTTCATGCTCGACGGTCAGATGGCGGTCGTCGACGACTACCTCGAGATCCGCCCCGAGGCCGAGGACCGCCTCCGTGCCCTCGCCACCTCCGGGCGGCTCGGCGTCGGCCCCTGGTACATCCTCATGGACGAGTTCCTCGTCTCCGGCGAGACGATCGTCCGCAACCTGCAGATGGGGCTCGACCGGGCGGCGCAGTTCGGCGGCGCCATGCGGGTCGGCTACCTGCCCGACATGTTCGGCCACATCGCCCAGATGCCCCAGATCCTCACCCAGTTCGGGTTCGAGCACGCCGTCGTGTGGCGGGGCACCCCCTCGGCGGTCGACCGCACCGCGTTCTGGTGGTCGGCCCCCGACGGCTCCACCGTGCGGGCCGAGTACCTGCCCCAGGGCTACGGCAACGGGGCCCGCCTGCCCGACGACCCGAAGGACCTGCTCGACCACATCCGCCAGTTCGACGAGGTACAGGGCGAGCTGCTCGCCGGCGGCCCGATCCTCTGGATGAACGGCACCGACCACCTCGTGCCGTCCGACGTGCTCGGCCGCGTCGTCGCCGAGGCGAACGCCCTGAGCGACGAGTACGAGATCGCCATCCGCCCCCTCGTCGAGCATCTCGCCGACGCCCCCACCGAGGGCCTCCCCTCCTGGACCGGCGAGCTGCGCTCGGGCGCCCGCGCCAACCTCCTCATGGGCGTCGCGTCCAACCGCACCGACGTCCGCCGGGCCGCCGCCCGCGCCGAGCGCGCCCTCGAGCGCCTCGCCGAGCCCCTCGCCACCATGGCCAGCCTGGTCACCGGTGAGCCGTGGCCGACCACGTTCCTCGACCTCGCGTGGCGGAACCTGGTCCTCAACGCCGCCCACGACTCGGTGTGCGCGTGCTCGGTCGACGAGGTGTGCGACGCCGTGCTCGTCCGCTACGCCGAGGCCACCCGCATCGCCGAGGCCGTCGCTCGGCGCGCGGCCCGCGCCATCGCCGCCCGGGTCGCCGAGCCGGGCCCGGTGATCGTCAACACCTCGGCCCGCACCCGCAGCGGACTCGTCGAGCTGCGCCTGCCCGGCAACGGCGAGGCGCCAGGGCTCCAGCTGCTCGACGAGCAGCCCGAGCTCGCACACGTCCACACCGTCACCCGCGCCGACGCCCCCACGGTCGTCGAGCGCGAGCTCGACATCCACCTCGGCGTGCAGGGCATCGAGATCCACCACGCCGACGACGGTGCCCTCGACGTCACCCTCCACGTCGACCCGGCCGACCGGCGACTCCCCACCTTCGGATGGGCGATCGCCGAGCTGCGCACCCTCGCCGCCGACGACCCCTCGGCCCCGGTGCGCGTGTGGGTGCGCCAGCCGCCCACCCGCAGAGCCCTCGTCCGCATCACCGACGTCCCCGGCCTCGGGTGGGCCACCTGGGACCCCACCCCGCCCGCGGTCGAGCCGGTCACCGTCGGGGCCGACCGCACCTCGCTCACCAACGGCCTCGTCACCGTCGAGGTCGACCCCGCCGACGGCACCTTCGCGGTCGACGGCCACCGGGGCCTCGGCCGCCTCGTCGACGACGGCGACGAGGGCGACACCTACAACTACTCGCCGCCGGCCCATCAGCAGGTCGTCGACCGCCCCGACGCCGTGCGGGTCGAGGTGCTGGAGGAGGGCCCGCTGCGGGCGCGCCTCGCCGTGGTCGCCACCCACACGTGGCCGGCGCGGATCGTCGACGGCGAGCGCGTCGGTTCGGTCACCACCGAGGTCACCACCACCCTCGAGCTACACGCCGGCGAACGCTTCGTGCGGGTCACCACCGCGCTCGACAACCTCGCCCGCGACCACCGCCTGCGGGTGCACCTCCCACTCCCCCGTCCCGCCACGACCTCCGAGGCCGAGTGCGCCTTCGCCGTCGTCACCCGAGGCCTCACGGCCGAGGGCGGCGAGACCGAACACGGGCTCCCGACGTTCCCCTCACGCCGCTTCGTGCGAGCGGGCGGGCTCACCGTCGCCCACGAGGGACTCCTCGAGTACGAGCTCGTCGACCTCGCACCGGCCGAGGGACCCGGCGACACGTCCACCGAAGCGGCGCACACCCTGGCGATCACCCTCCTGCGCTGCACCGGCTGGCTGTCCCGCGGCCCGATGGCCTACCGCCCCCTGCCGGCGGGGCCGGAGGTCGAGACGCCGGGCGCTCAGCTCCAGGGTCCCCACGAGCTGCGCTGGGCCGTGCACGTCGAGCCAGCTGCGGATTCCGAGCGGCTCGACCCCTACGCGCTCGTGGAGGACGCGTTCGTCCCGTTCGTCGTCACCCGCTCGAACGGTGGCGGGGGCGAGCTCCCGACCCGCCATGCGGTGCTCGACGTCCGCGGTGCCCAGGTGTCGGCGGTGCTGCACCGGGGCGCGCGCGCCGAGGTGCGGGTGTTCAACCCCACCGCCGAGCCGGCCACCGTCGAGGTCATCGGCCGCACCGGCTGGGTGCACGACCTCGCGGGCCGGGCGGTCGAGCGGTTCGACGGTCGGGTCACCCTCGGCCCCTGGCGCCTCGCGACCCTCTCCCTCGACCCCTGATCCCGCCGGCGCGGACAGGTTCAGCTGAAACCTCCGCCGGGATCGGACTCGGGGGTTTCGGACGGGCGCAGCACGACCGGCGTGTCGGTCGGGACCGCGTCGGTGGTCGCCCCACGCTCCGCCGGCGGCGTGGCGACGGCTGGTGCGGCGAGCAGCGCCTCGCCCCGTGCCTCGGTGCTCGACCACCCGGGATCGAGCCCCGGCGCGGTCAGCCTCACGGGCTCCTGCGCGGCGTGGGGCTCGACCTCCCACAGCAGCGCCGGACGCTCGCCGTGCCAGCGCACGGCGAACGACACGACGCCGAGGGTGGTGCGCAGACCGTGGACCTCGACCCCGGCCCCGAGCCACGCCTCGGGCCACACCGGGCAGAGGACGAGGCCGGTGCCGTCGTGGGCCTCGTGCACGAGCACGTCGAGGACGAGCTCGACGAAGGCGGCAGCAGCGCCCGGCGAGGCGCCGTCGCCATGACACCCGGTACCAAGACGGGGGTGCACGAGTCCCGGCCAGGTGCGCGTGGGTCCCCCGGCGCGGACGAACCAGTCGAGGCGCTCGATCACCCGGCGGTCGCCCCGCCGTGCCTCGACCCGGCCGGCGAGCGAGGTGAGCAGCGGCGAGAGTCCGGTGGCGCCGACGAGCGAGGCGATCGCCCCGTCGTGCGACGCGTGCTCGACTGCCCAGGCGAGGAGCGCGTCGGTGAACGGCGCATCGGGTGCGACGACCTCGAGCGGCGCGACGAGCGCGAGCGCGGGCAGCACCGACCCGTCGACACGGGCCACCGCGGCGACCGCGGCCTCGAGCTCGACCCGCACGTCGGCGGCGAGGCGGGTGAGCTCGCGTGCCGCGTCGGGCTGGGACGGCTCGAGCGCCGACGCCGCGTCCAACAGGCCGCGCAACCGCCAGCCCAGGCCGACGACGGTGTCGGGCTCGACGCGCGCTCGGCGCACGAAGCTGCGGCCTCGGAGGTGGAAATGGCCACCCGCGGCGAGCGGGCCGGCGATCTCGGCGAGGAGGCGATCGTCGCGCGCCACACGCCAGTGGCGCCCCGCGGCGACGAGCGCAGCACCCGTGGCCGCGCTGTCGGGGTCGGCGCCGCCGAGGCGGCCTCCGCTGCCCTGACCGGCCGGCAACGTGGCGACGATGGCCGAGGCCGGTTCGGCCGCGCCGAGCCGGTCGAGTGCGCCGACGATGGCGGCGGTCTCGATCGTCGACCCCGACCCGGCGAGCTCGCGGCCCGACGCCGCCATCATCAACTGCGCCCGGGCCGCGGCGAGGGCCTCGGCGAGCTCGTCGTCGGGCAGCTCGATCCGCGCGCCGGTGGCGAGGTGGCTGGCCCATCCGCGGGCGACCGCGTCGTGTGGCGGCGCGGTGGCCGGTCGAACCGGACCACCGTCGCGTCGCGCGGGCACGAGCACCTGGAGGGTGGCGGTGTGGGCGAGCGGGTAGACGACCGTCGCCGTCGCGAATCCCGCCGAGCACACCTGCGGTGGAAGGGGGTCGGCCCCGGCGTTCCCGCCGAGCACGACCTCGGCGACGTCGCCGCTCGCCAGGTCGGAGGCAGCAGCCCGCGACGGCGGCTTCGGCAACCACGCCGCGAGCTCCCCGTCGACCAGGATCCGGTCGTCGCGCACCTCGACGCGGTCGACGCGCCCGGCGCCGTCGACGTCGTAGGGGCGGATCGCCACGGCGACCGCCACCGGCACGCGGCTCGCGTTCTCGAGCTCGACGACGACCACCTCTCCCGCGGCCCCGTCGTGCACCGCCCAGACCCGCTCGACGAGGTCGCCCCCGGGAACCCGCATCCTCGTCTCGACCACCGGTGCCCCGCCCACCAGGCTCTGGCGCACCGCCGGCTCACGCGCCGGGACGTGCCACCGGTCGTCGGCACCGACCCACCAGTCGAGCGACCAGCCTGCACCGACGGGAGTGACGAGCCCGCGGGGATCGACCGTGGCGAGCACCGACCCGTCGAGCACCCCCACCGGGGTGCGGTCGACACACGTGGTGTTGAGGATGCCGCCCGTGGCCGGCGCCGCGGTGAACGCGGGGCTGGCCGGATCGACCTGGCGCTCCAACCAGTGCGGGAGGATCCAGGTGCCCCACCGCTCGGCGAGGACCCTGGTGCGCGCCGGGTCGATGTGGTCGGAGCGTGCCATGGAACCGGCGATGGTACCGGTGCCACCCCCGCCGGGGCGAAGCGCCACCCCCTCCGCGGCCGAGCCTCACGCCGCCGGACGGCGCGCGGCTGGCCGCCTCAGCGGTAGATCTCGGGCCGCTGGCCCCGAGCGAGGAGGTGCCGGTAGGCCTCGACGGCCGTGCACCGGCCCGCGCACACCGCCGCGACCTCGGTGGCGATCGGCATCTCGACGCCGTGCTCGGCCGCCAGCTCGACCGCGACCGGTGCGGCCTTCACGCCCTCGGCCACCATGTCCATCTCGGCGACGATGTCGTCGATCGAGCGCCCCTTGCCGAGCTGCTCGCCGACGTGGCGGTTCCGCGACTGGGGGCTGATGCAGGTGGCGACGAGGTCGCCCATGCCCGCGAGTCCCGCGAAGGTCATCGGGTCGCCCCCTATGGCGACACCGAGCCGGGTGAGCTCGGCGAGCCCGCGGGTGATGACCGCGGCCCGGGTGTTGTCGCCGGCGCCGAGACCGTCGGCCATCCCCGAAGCGATGGCGATGACGTTCTTCAGGGCACCCCCGACCTCACTCCCGACGACGTCGGTGTTCGTGTACACCCGGAAGCGGTCGCCAGCGAAGATGCGCTGCAGCTCGCTCGCCACCGCGAGGTCGGTCATGGCGATGACCGAGGCGGCGGCGTGTCCCGACAGGATCTCCTTCGCGAGGTTCGGCCCGGTGAGCACCCCCACGGGATGGCCGGGGGTGACCTCGGCGACCACCTCGGTCATCCGCTTCCTCGTGCCCTGCTCGAAGCCCTTCGTGAGGCTCACCACCGGCACCCACGGCCGGAGGTGCTCGGCCACCTGTTCGAGCGTGGCGCGGAAGCCGTGGGACGGCACGCCCATGACGAGCACGTCGGCCCCGCCGACGGCCTCGGCGAGGGAGGAGGTCGCCACCAGGGACTCGTGGAGCGCGTAGTCCGGCAGGTACCGGCGGTTGACGTGCGCGGTGCTGATCTCCTCGGCGACCTCGGCCGATCGGGCCCACAGCACGGTGTCGGCGTTGTGTGCGGCGAGGTGCGCCACCGTGGTACCCCACGACCCCGCCCCGATGACCGCAACTCGGATCCGCATGGAACGACTGTACGCTCGGCGCTCATGGCCGTGCGCTGCGCCGTCCTCGTCCCGGTGAAGTCCTTCACCGAGGCCAAGGTCCGACTCGCTCCCGCGCTCGACGTGCCGAGTCGGGCGGTGCTCGCCCGCCAGATGGCCGGCGTCGTCGTCGCCGCCGCCGCCCCACTGCCGGTGGCGGTCGTGTGCGACGACCCCGAGGTCGCGGAGTGGGCCCGCGGCGAGGGCGCCGAGGTGTTCTGGCGACCCGAGCGCGGCCTCAACGGCGCGGTGGCCGACGGCGTGGCCCGCTATGCCGAGCGCGGCGTCGAGCGGGTCATCGTCGCCCACGCCGACCTCCCGCTCGCCACCCACCTCGGTTGGGTCGGCGACTTCGACGGGGTCACCCTCGTCCCTGACCGCCGCGACGACGGCACGAACGTCATCTGCGTGCCGGCCGGCTCCGGTTTCGGGTTCGCGTACGGCCCCGGTTCGTTCGGCCGCCACCACGCCGAAGCCGAGCGCCTCGGCCTCCCGGTCCGGGTGGTGCGCGAACGTCGGCTCGGTTGGGACGTCGACCATCCCGCCGACCTCGACCTGCCCCTCGACCTCCTCCCCACCCGCGAATGACGATGAGCGACCGATCCTCCCCCTCCGTCGACCTGCCCGTCCCCGAACGGGCACTCGCCATCGGCGCCCACCCCGACGACGTCGAGTTCCAGTGCGGTGCGACCCTCGCGAAATGGGCGGCAGCCGGCTGCGAGGTGAGCCACCTCGTGCTCACCGACGGATCGAAGGGTTCCTGGGAGCCCGCCGACGATCTCGCCGCGCTCGTCGCCACCCGCCAGGACGAGCAGCGCGCCGCGGCGAAGGCACTCGGCGCCACCGGCCAGGTGGTGTTCCTCGGGCGCGTCGACGGCGAACTCGACACCAGCCTCGCCACCCAGGCCGAGGTCGCCGCCTGGATCCGGCGGCTCCGACCCCAGGTCGTCCTCGGCCACGATCCGTGGAAGCGGTACCGCCTGCACCCCGACCACCGGGCCGCCGGCTTCCTCACCGTCGACGCGGTGGTCGCCGCCCGCGATCCGCACTTCTTCCCCGAGCAAGGGCTCGTCCACCACCGCCCCGACGCGCTCCTCCTCTTCGAGGCCGACGAGCCCGACCACTACGAGACCGTCGACGAGGCCGCCGTGGCCGCCAAGCTCGCCGGGCTCGAGTGCCACGTCAGCCAGTTCCGCACCACGATGTACGTCGAACCCGACGACGACGGCACCCAACTCGAGGCATTCCGGGCACGCATCCGCACCCGCCTCGCCGAGGCCGGCGCCCACGCGGGGCTCGGCCCGGCCGAGCGCTACAAGCTCATCTCGCCGCTGTGAGCACCGACGCCCCCCGACCCCTGCTGCCCGACGGCACCTACCACGTGTTCGTCGTCGACGCCGACGAGGACGACGCCGGTCAGCTGCACGTCTCGCTCACCATCCTCACCGGCGACCACAAGAGCGAGGTCCTCGATCTGCTCGCCACCGGCCTCGACCGGGACCCCATCGACCTGATGGGCATGCCCGGCACGCTCGTCGTCACCGACGGGGTTCCCCGGTTCACCGTCGACGACCTCTGAGCGCCGTCCGAGGCCGCGACCGCCCTTGATCGCCGCACCGCGGCGTGTGAACGTGGGCGTGTGAAGCGCCTGAGCGGGCTCGACGCCTCGTTCCTCTACCTCGAGACACCCACGTGCCACATGCACGTGAGCGCCCTCGCGGTGTACGACCCGTCCGACGCACCGGGCGGCTGGTCCTTCGAGAAGGTGCGCGAGGTGTACCGCTCGCGCCTCCACCTCGCCCCGCCCTTCCGACAGCGCCTCGTCGAGGTGCCGTTCGGGCTGCACCACCCGCTCTGGATCGAGGACCCCGACTTCGACATCGACCAGCACCTCCACCAGGTCACCGTTCCCGCTCCGGGTGGCCCTCGTGAGCTCGCCGAGCTGGCCTCGCGTCTCGTGGCCATCCAGCTCGACCGCTCGCGGCCCCTGTGGGAGATGTGGGTGATCGACGGGCTCGAGCACGGTCACGTCGCCGTCCTCTCGAAGGTCCACCACGCGGCGATCGACGGCGCCTCGGGCGCCGAGCTCACCGTCGCCACGCTCGACCTCGGGCCAGAGGTCGCGGTGCACGAACCCGAGTCCGAGTGGGTGCCCGACCACGTCCCCAACGAGGCCGAACTGCTCGGGTACGCGGTCAGCTCCTTCGCCCGCCAACCGGTGCGCGTGGCCCGCTCGCTCCAGCGTTCGATCGGGGCCGGCCTCGACATCCGGCGGCGCAACCGCGAGCCCGAGGTCGACCCACCCCCCGCACCCTTCGCGGCGCCCCGCACCTCGTTCAACGCCGCGCTCACCCGTCATCGGGCGTTCGCCTCCACGACGCTCTCGCTCCCCGAGGTGAAGGCGGTGAAGAACGCCTTCGGCACCACGGTGAACGACGTGATCCTCGCCCTCTGCGCCGGCACGCTGCGCCGCTACCTCGACCGCCGCGACGAGCACCCCGACGCGCCGCTCGTCGCGATGGTGCCGATCTCGGTGCGCACCACCGAACAGAACGGCGACATGGGCAACCAGGTGTCGTCGGCGCTCACCTCGCTCGCCACCGACGTCGACGACCCCGTCGAGCGCCTGCTCGCGGTGTCCGAGGCGATGCGCCAGGTGAAGGCGCAACAAGAGCTCATCGGCGCCACCACGCTCCAGGACTGGGCCGAGTTCGCCGCTCCCGCGGTGTTCGGCCGCGCCGCGCGCCTCTACTCGCGGATGCGGATGGCCGACCGTCACCGGCCCATCTTCAACCTCACGATCTCGAACATCCCCGGGCCACCGTTCCCGCTCTACCTCGCCGGTGGGCGCATGGTGCACAACTACCCGATGGGCCCGATCTACGACGGCGGCGGTCTCAACATCACGGTGATGAGCTACCTCGACCAGGTCGACGTCGGGATCATGGCCTGCCCCGACCTCGTCGACGACCCGTGGATCCTCGCCGAGGGCCTCGGTGCCAGCCTCGCCGAGCTCCTCGACCGGATCCCCAACCCGGTCACCGAACCGGCGCCCTCCTGAGCCCGCCGCGCCCATCCGCGCGCGCTCCGCGGTGGCGCGATTGGATGGAGCCGTCGGGCTGATCTCTCCCAGGAGTGCTTCGTGACTGATCTCCTCCCTCGTTCGTCGCACACGGACACCGAGGAGGTGATCACCCGCCAGCGGCAGTGCGTCGTGCTCGACACGTCGGTGCTCATCGCCGATCCCGAGTGCGTGTTCTGCGCTCCCGAGGCCGACTCGGTCATCCCGCTCGTCGTCATCGAGGAGCTCGACCAGCACAAGACCCGCCTCGACGACGTCGGTCGCGCGGCACGGGCGGTCATCCGCACCCTCGAAGATCTCCGCACCTCCAACGGGGGCGACATCCGTCAGCCCGTCGCCCTCCCCGGCGGGGGCACGGTGCGCATCGAGACCAACGGCCTCCACCTCGACCGCCTCGAGGCCCAGGGGCTCGATCCCGCCAAGCCCGACAACCGCCTCCTCGCCGCTGCGCTCGGTCTCGCCGACCACGGGCCGGTGCGGGTCGTGTCGAACGACGCGGCCCTCCGCATCAAGGCCGCCCAGCTCGGGCTCGACGCGGCCGAGCACCACCGCCTGCGCGGTCGCCCCGAGCGCGACCGTCCACTCGGTTGGACCACCGTCGAGGTGCCGGGCGAGCTGATCGACGACGTCTTCGCCGCCCCCCACGGCAGCCCTGCCGAGGCGCTCGTCGGTGTCGACGGCACCCCGGTCGAGCTCGCCCCCAACCAGTTCGCCGTGCTCCGCGCGAGCAGCCAGTCGGCACTCGTCCGCCGTCAGGGCGACCGGCTCGTCGTGCTCTCCCGACCCGTCGAGGCCTGGGGTCTGCGACCGCGGTCGAAGGAGCAGCAGTTCGCACTCGACCTGCTCCTCGACCCCGACGTGCGCGTCGTCGCCCTCGACGGCATGGCCGGCACCGGCAAGACCCTCCTCGCGCTCGCGGCAGGTCTCGAGCAGGTGATGGAGGCGCCCCTCTACGACAAGGTGTCGGTGTACCGGCCGGTGGTGCCCGTCGGGCGGGCCGAGCTCGGGTTCCTCCCTGGCGGGCTCGAGGAGAAGCTCGACCCGTGGATGACCGCGGTCAACGATGCCCTCGTCGCGCTCACCGAACGGCGCAGCCACGCCGACGCGCGCACGCTCCTCGAGGAGATGACCCACCGCGACAAGCTGTCGCTCGAGGCGGTCACCTACCTGCGGGGCCGGTCCCTCCAGGGCACCTACGTGCTCGTCGACGAGGCCCAGAACCTCGAGCCGCCCACCCTGAAGACGATCCTCACCCGCGTCAGCGAGGGCACCAAGGTGGTGTTCACCGGCGACACGAGTCAGATCGACGCCCCGTATCTCTCCGAGCACAACAACGCGATCGCCGTGCTCATCGACGCCTTCGCCGGCGAGGACGTGTTCGGCCACGTGCGGCTCACCCACTGCGAGCGCAGCGAGGTGGCGAACCTCGCCGCCCTGCGGCTCTGACCCGCCGCGCCCTGCCTCCCACGGCGGGCGAGACGAGACATCGGTCACCGACCATCCCCCACCCGCGCGCGCCGCGTCAATAGCGTCGTGTGGGTGGTACGACGGCTTCCGGTGTACGGATTGGACATCGAGACCGACACCACGGTCGACGGTCTCGACCCGGGCGTGGCCCGGATCCTCACCGTCGCTCTCTCCTCCGAAGAGGTCGACGAGCTGTTCACCGGCCCCGAGCCCCAGCTGCTCGCCGAGCTCGACGAACGCCTCCGCACGCTCCCACCCGGCGTGCTCGCCACCTGGAACGGCGCCGCCTTCGACCTGCCGTTCATCGCCGACCGGGCCGCCCTCGCGGGGGTCAGCCTCGGCCTGCGCCTCGAACACGACCCCCGCATCCTCGTGCGCGGCCGCTGCCTGCCCGGCCACCGGGGGGCCTACCGGTGTGCCTGGCACCACCACGCCCACCTCGACGCCTTCCGGGTCTACCAGGCCGACGTCGGCCCCGCCCTGCGCATCTCGTGCGGCCTCAAGTCGATCGCCCGGTTCGTCGGGCTCCCGGTCGTCGAGGTCGACCGCACCCAGATCCACGGCCTCAACCAGGAGGCTCTACACGCGTACGCGTCGAGCGACGCCCGCCTCGCGCGGGTGCTGACGGAGCGGCGGTGGGCCTCGGCACGGCGCGCCGTCGACCGCGAGCCCACGGTGCTCGCCCCGCCGATCGACCACAGCCGCCGCCTCGCGGCGATGGAGGCCGCGCGGGCGGCTGCCGCCACCGACGCGCCGACCTTCGACCCCACCCGGCCGGTGCCCGACGGGGTCACCCGCCTCGACACCGGCGTCGAGGCCCCGGGCACCCTCGACCGGCGCCCCGCCCGCGTCGACCCGGTGGCCGACGCGGGCTGAGCGAACCCGGTACGGCTAGCTCGGCTCCACGTTCGAGAGCACGATGGTGCCGCTGGCGGCGAACATGCCGCCCACGCCGTGGGCGACCGAGATCTCGGCCCCCTCGACCTGGGCCGGCGCCGTGCCGCGCATCTGGCGCACCGACTCCTGGAGGGCGTACATGCCGTACATGCCCGAGTGCATGTACGAGAGCCCGCCCCCGTTGGTGTTGAGCGGGAGTGAGCCGCCGATGGCGGTGTTGCGCTCGGCGATGAACGCCGGCGCCTCGCCCCGACCGACGAAGCCGAGGTCCTCGAGGCCGTAGATCGGCAGGTGGGCGAAGGCGTCGTAGATCATCAGGTGGTCGACGTCGGCATGGGTGATGCCGGCCTCGGCGAACGCCCGCTCGCCCGCGACGCGGAAGGCCCGGGAGCTCGTGAAGTCGTCCATCTGGCTGACCATCGGCGTCTCGACGCTCTCACCCGTGCCGAGCACGTAGACCGGCTTCTGCGGGAAGTCCTTGGCCCGGTCGGCCGAGGTGAGGATGAGGGCGCCGCCGCCGTCGGTGACGAGGCAGCACATCAGCTTGGTGAACGGCCAGGCGATCATCCGGGCGTTCAGCACGTCGTCGACGGTGAGGGGATCGCGGTACGACGCGCGGGGGTTCAGCGCCGCCCACTCGCGCTGGATGACCGCGACGTTCGCGAGGTCGACCTCGCTCGCGCCGTAGGTCTTCGCGTAGCGGAGCCACGGGATCGTGAAGAGGGTGGGCGGGCCCATCGGACCGTAGGGCATCTCGAACTGCCCGTTGAGGGAGCCGGGCGCCATGCCCCATCCGCCGACACCGACGCGGGAGCGCCCGCTCTCGCCGTGGGTGATGAGGATCGTGGAGGCGAGGCCCTCGTTGATGGCCGCCGCGGCGTGGCGGACGTGGAGCATGAACGAACAGCCACCCACGCCGGTGCCGTCGACCCAGGTGGGGACGATGCCGAGGTACTGGGCGAGGTTGGTGGGCGACTCACCCGCGGTGGCGATGCCGTCGATGTCGCGAGCCGTGAGCCCGGCATCGGCCATGGCGTTCAGCGCGGCATCGGCGTGGAGCATGATCTGGGAGACGTCGGGGATCTTGCCCATCTGGGTGGTCTCGGCAGCCCCGACGATGGCGACGGTGTTCGGCCTCACGACGCACCCCCCACGGTGGCGGTGGACTGCTCGTTCACCGGGGTGAAGAGCGGCAGGACGATGTCGTCGCTGATCGGCTCGAAGGTGACCTGGAGGTCCATGTCGAGCACCAGCGCCTCGGGCGTCTGGTCGCAGCCGACGATGTTGGTCATCATCCGGGGCCCCTCCTCGAGCTGGACGACGGCGATGGAGTACGGGGCGGTGAAGCCCGGCGCATCGCGGTGGTGGATGACGTAGCTGTGGAGGGTGGCCCTCCCGCTCGCGGCGACGACCTCGACCGAACGGCTGGAACACGCCGGGCAGAACGGCCGCGGCGGGAAGTAGGCGTGGTCGCAGTCGGTGCAGCGCTGGATGCGCAACTCGCCCTCACGCGTGCCGTCCCAGAAGTGCTGGGTCTCGGGCGTGGGGCTCGGAACCGGTCGGCGTGGTGGCACGAATCGCTCCTCGGAGTGGACGGTGATCAGCTGCTCGGCAGGCGTACGGCGTACACGAGAGTGCCGGTGACCGCCAAGTCGCCGGACTCGTCGCGCACCTCGGCCCGACAGAACACGGTGCTGCGCCCGCGCCGTTCGACCCACCCCTCGGCGATGGCGTCCTGCTCGCGCACCGCCGACAGGTAGTTGAGGGTCATCGAGATCGTGAGCATCACCGGCCGCTGGTCGTACGCCCCGCCCACCGCCGGCACGACGACGGTGTCGACGAGGGTGGCGAGCGCGCCGCCGTGCACCACCCCGGCGGGCTGGTTCAGCTCGGGGCGGTAGGGCAGACGCATCCGGCAGTAGTCGGTGCGGATCTCCTCCTTCACCAGGCCGATGAAGGTCGGGAAGAAGACGTGATCGGGCCAGTTGGCGAAGTTGTCCCAGCGCGCGGCGCGCTCGGGCGGCAACGGCTCGAAGCGGTGGGCGTTCGGCGCGAGATCGGGCACGCTCGGAGGCTAGCTGACTGGACCGCATGTCAGTTACTGCGAGGGCCCGGGTCGCCGGCGAGGAGCGCGTGGATCTCCTGCCACGACGCGTCGGGGAGCAGCTCGGCGAGGTGGGCGAGCACCTCGGCGGGATCGGGGAACGCGGCGAGCGCCTCGCGGGAGAAGATGCCCTCGTCCATCCACGCCGCGTCGGCCGGCCCGACACCGATCTCGGGCCAGCTGCCCGAGGCGCACTGCTGTCGACACCCCTCCCACGACGCGGGCAAGGGCGGCTCGAGCGCGACCGCCGTCGACACCTCGACGGCGTGACCCGCGGTGGCCACGGCGAGCAGGCGGTGCAGCCACAGGCGGATGACGAGTTCGGTCACCGGCGCCACCGGCGCGGCGGTGGGCAGTCGGAGGCTGCGGCGCACGACGTCGACGAGCCTGCCGAGGCAGCGTTCGTCGCGCGCCGTGTCCGGCTCCTCGACGCTCACCGTCGGGGTCCCACCGTCGATGCTCAGCGCGCTGGCGGTGGTGCCGTCGCGCCACACCACCAGGGCGCTGACCGCGCTGCCGAGCGCCTCGCCCACGGGCCGTGGGTCGTCGGGCGCGACCATCGCGCGGGCCCGGCCGGCGACGAGCACCCCCGCGCCGTGCCAGTGGTCGGCAACGTCGGACCCGATGACCGCGGCGTAGAGGTCGTCGACGGGCGTGGTGGCGAGCTCGATGCCGCCGTCGGACGCACGCAGGTGGAGGAGGAGCGGCGGGCCGATGGTGCCGCCGGCAGCACGGACGAGCAGTTCGACGAAGCGACCGAGCAGGTCGGGGTCGGCGGCGGGGACGCCGGAGATGGGACAGGGCACGGAGGACGACATCGGGACACCTCCCGGGAACGTGACGTGGGAGGCGACCCAGGACTGCGGCGGGGGTCGCGTGCCGCGAGATCTCATCGTGCACCGGGGATGTGACAGTTGGACGCGTCGTTCGACGACACGAGCGACGCCGGGATGGGAGACTCGGCCCGATGAGCGCCAACCCGATCAGCCCCCCGAGCACCGTCCTCGTCGGCCTCGACGGGTCCGAGATGTCCCAACGAGCGGTGGCCTACGCCGCGATGCTCGCGACGGCCTTCGAGGCCGATGTCGTCGCCGCCCACGCGGTCGGCCTCCTCACCGTGCTCGACGGCGTCGCCCGGCCGAGCGACCAGGTTCGCGACGAGCTGGAGGCCGCGGTCGAGACCTGGACGGCCGGGCTCCGCGAGGCCGGCGTGCGCTTCTCCACCGTCCTCGAGGACGGCCCACCGGGCCTCGTGTTGCTCCGCCTCGTCGAACGCACCGGTGCGGGGATGGTCGTGCTCGGCACCCGCGGCATCGGCTCGGCCGAGGGCGTCGTGCTCGGCTCCACCAGCTACTACCTCGTGCAGCACGCCACCGTGCCGGTGGTGGTCACCCGCTGACCCCTACGCCACCACCACCGCCGGGCGAGCGCGGCAGACGGGACGACCGCGGGATCGACGAGGTCAGCCCGAGCGGCCCCGCCGGCGGCGACGCTCGTCGAGGCGAGCCGCGTACGCCGCGGCCTCGGTGCGGCGCTCCATGCCGAGCTTCATGAGGAGGTTGGAGACGTAGTTCTTCACCGTCTTCTCCGCGAGGTGCACCCGCTCGGCGATCTGACGGTTCGTGAGCCCCTCGCCGATCAGCTCGAAGATCTTCAACTCCTGGTCGGTGAGCTGGGCGATGCGCTCGTCCTCCTGGGAACCCGTGCGGATGCGTTCGAGCACCTTCTGGGTGAGCGCGGGGTCGAGCAACGACTGGCCCGCCGCCACCGACCGGATCGCGTCGACGAGATCGGTGCCGCGCACCTGCTTGAGCAGGTAGCCCGAGGCGCCGGCCATGATCGCGTCGAACAGCGCCTCGTCGTCGGCGAAGGACGTGAGCATCAGGCAGTTGATCTCGGGGTGGCGCGAGCGGATCTCGCGACACACCTCGACGCCGTCGCCGTCGGGCAACCGCACGTCGAGCACGGCGACCTGGGGCCGGGTGGCGGGGATGCGGCCGAGCGCCTCCTCCGCCGTGGACGCCTCGCCGACCACGTCGAACTCGCCGGAGGCTTCGAGCAGCTCCCGCAGGCCGCGCCGGACGATCTCGTGGTCGTCGAGGAGGAACACCCGTGTGAGGGACATGACTCCAGTCTGGCGCATGCTCCGGGGCGGGTGCGGGTTCCGCGCCGGCGGCGGGCCGGCTCAGTCGAGCGGCACCTCCCAGACGAGCGTCGCGCCCACGACCGGCGAGGCCCGCAGCTCACAGGTGCCGCCGAGGGTCTGGGCACGCCGGGCCATGTTCACCAGACCGTGCCCGGTGTGCCCGTCCGCCAGCCGCTCGGCCGCGCCGTGGGGTCCGACTCCGTCGTCGATCACCTCGAGGGTGAGCCGGTCGGGCGTGCCCGAGAGGATCACCTCCACGTGGGTCGCCTTCGCGTGCCGACCCACGTTGGCGAGCGCCTCGCGGAGGGTGGGGAGCAGTTGCTCGGCTACCTCGGCGTCGACGGTGGCGTCGAGGGGCCCGACGAAATGGACGCGGGGTTCGAATCCGAGCACGGGGGTGATCTCCCGCACGACCTCGAGCACCTTGGCACGCACGCCGGTTCCGAAGGCGCCGCCCTGGAGACCGAAGATCGCCGTGCGGATGTCGCGGATCGTGGTGTCGAGCTCGTCGACCACCCCGCGAAGACGGTCGGCGACCTCGGGATCGGACACGCGGCCGATGAGCGCCTGGGTCGACATGCCCGTGGCGAACAGGCGTTGGATGACCGTGTCGTGCAGCTCGCGGGCGATGCGCTCACGATCCTCGAGCAGCTGCACGGCCTCGTGGGCCTCCCGCAGCCGTGCCTCGGACTCGAGGCGGCTCGTGATGTCGCGCACGAGGGCCACCACCACGGGCGACAGACCGCGGCTCAGCCGCGGGCACTGGATGACCACCTCGACCGGGAACACGCGCCCGTCGACGCTCCTGAAGCGCGTCGTCAGGCTGCGCGAACCGACACGGTGCTCGACGAGCGGGGCGAGGAGCGAGCGCAGCGCCACCTCGTCGTAGTCGACGAGGAAGTCGAGCGGGCCCATCGCGTCGAGCTCGGCGCGGGTCCGCCCGGTCTGTTCGATCGCACCCTGGTTCACGTAGGTGAACCGCAAGGTGTCGGGGTCGAACATGAAGACGCCCTCGCTGATGGCATCGAGGCTCTGCTGGATGCGGCGGGCGTGAGCCTGGGCGGCGAGGCGCTCGGTCTGGTCGCGGACCGCGGCCACGACGAGCGGCCCTTGCTCGCTCTCGAGAGGGCTGAGGCTGATCTCGACCGGGAACTCCGAGCCGTCGGCCCGCGCCGCGCTCAGCTCGAGCCCGATCCCCATCGGTCGGGCGTGGGGCGAGGCGTGGTAGCGGTCGCGTTCGCCCTCGTGGGTGCCGCGCATGGCAGCGGGGACGAGATCCTCGACGCTGCGACCGACCAGCGTGCCCGGTTCGTAGCCGAACATCGCGTGCGCGCCCTGGTTCGCCAGCACGATGGTGCCCCGGCGATCGACGATGACGATCCCGTCGGGCGACGAGTCGAACAGCGCCGCGGCGAGCGGGTCGGAAAGGTCGATCGCGGCAGAAGCCATGCGCGTGATCGTAGGCACCCGCCCGGCTCCCGTCCCGACCTCGCCGTTCGGGACCTCACGATCGGGCCGCCTCCCGTCGACGCCCGCGCGCGTGGAAGCATGGCCCCCGATGGACACAGAGCTCGCCAACCACCTGTTCGCGTTCCTCAGCTTCGTCGCGCTCGGCGGGGCGATCGCGGTCCCCGTCGCAGTGCTCCTCGCCCGCCGAGACCCCGACGGCGCGGTGGCGGGAGCGCTCGACGATCTCCGCCCCTTCGCCCTCTGGCTCGCGTTCGCGGTCGCTGCCGTGGCCACCCTCGGGAGCCTCTACTACTCCGAGATCGCGAACTTCACGCCCTGCCGCCTCTGCTGGTACCAGCGGGCCGCGATGTACCCGCTCGCACCCATCCTCGGCATCGCCGCGATCCTGCGCGACCCCCGGGTGCGCTACCTCGCGATCCCGATCGCCACGGTGGGGGCCGCGATCTCGGTGTACCACTACCAGCTCGAGATGTTCCCCGATCAGTCGTCGGGCTTCTGCTCGGCCACCGTGCCGTGCACGGTGCGCTGGTTCGAGGTGTTCGGGTTCGTCTCGCTCGCCTTCATGGCGCTGACCGGGTTCCTCGCCATCATCGCTCTAACATCCATCGCACGTCCCGGTCGGGCCGACCTCCCCGCGAGCTCCGCCGACTCGACCGATCCCACGCTCGCCGAGACCTCGGCCCCCTGACACACCGGAGGATCAGCCCGCCCATGAGCTCCACCCGCGCCCCACGAAGCCGCTCGTCGGCGGTCAGCAAGGCGGCGAACGCCGGCAACAGCTCCCGTACGGTCTGGATCGTCCTCGCGGGCCTCCTCGTCGTCGGCTTCACGGTCATCATGGCCATCGCGCTCGCGCAGGAAGACCGTCCCGACGCCGGCGAGCAGACCGCGGCCGTCACCGTGAGCGGCGAACCCCTCGCCCGCTTCACCGACGGCGGCGAGGCGGGCCCCGCGCCCGAGGTGTCGGGCACCGCGCTCGGCGGTGGGTCCCTCGAGATCACCAACGACGGCCGGCCGAAGGTCATCGGGTTCTTCGCCCACTGGTGCCCGCACTGCCAGGCCGAGGTGCCCGAGGTGTCCGACTGGGTCAACGCCGGGAACGCCCCCGACGACGTCGACCTCTACGCCGTGAGCACCGGCGTGAACCCCGCGGCCGGCAACTACCCGCCCTCGGCCTGGTTCGATCGCGTCGACTGGCAGATCCCCACCCTCCTCGACGACCTCGCCAACTCCGCCGCGAACGCGTTCGGGCTCAGCGGCTACCCGTTCTGGGTCGCGGTCGACGGCGACGGCAACGTCGTCGACCGGCGCAGCGGCCGCATCGGCGTCGACGAGCTCGAGGCGCTCATCGACCTCACGAGGGGAGAGAGCTGATGGCCGGCACGATCGTCGTCGGGGTCGACGGCTCGCCAGGTAGCCGGGCGGCGCTGCGCTGGGCGCTCGCCGAGGCAGCGCTCCGCGACGCCGTCGTCGAGGCCGTCGTCACCTGGCAGACCCCCACCTACGCGTACACCGGGGTGGCGGTCATGCCCCCGGTCGTCGAGCTCGCCGAGGCCGCCTCGGCCACCCTCCAGGAGGCCATCGCCTCGGAGGTCGCGGCGATGGGTCCCGAGGTCGCCGACGTGCGCGTCGAGCCCGTCGTCATCGAGGGACCCGCGGCCGGGCTCCTCATCGAGCGCTCCCGCGACGCCGACCTCCTCGTCGTCGGCTCCCGCGGCTACGGCGGCTTCCGGGGCCTCCTGCTCGGCTCGGTCAGCCACCAGTGCGCGAGCCACGCCCACTGCCCCGTCGTCGTCGTGCCCTCGCGCGACGACTGAGGCACACACCGCGAACACAGCGCGCACGTTCGTCGGCGAAGACCCCGAACGCACGTTCGCCCGTGAACACAGAACGCACGTTCGTCGGCGAACACCCCGCGTGGTCGCCAAGGGTTTGATTCCGCGCGCCTGCTGCCGATAGATCACAGCCGGTGCCTGCGCACGGCCCGAACCAACCTGACCCACCCACGACACTCTCCTGGGGGAGCTCGATGACTCACATGCGGCGTACCTGGTGGCAGCTTCTCGCCACCCTTGTCGCCTTCACCCTCGTCGCCACGGCGTGTGGTAGCGGCGACAGCAACGGCGGCGAGGCCGCGACCGGCAGCACCGTGCCACCAGGCCTGATCGGCGGCAGCGACGACGACACCGGTCAGGACACGGGTGAGGGCCCTCAGTACGGCGGACGCATCTCCGTCGCGCTCGAGGCCGAGACCGCCAACTGGCTCCCCGGTGTCGGCCAGTTCGTCATCCCCTCGGGCACCTCGGTGGCCCACGCCATCTACGACCCCCTCATCATCCTCGACCACGAGGACCAGCCCCAGCCCTACCTCGCGGAGAGCCTCGAGCCGAACAGCGACCTCACCGAGTGGACGCTGAAGCTGCGCTCGGGCGTGCGGTTCCACGACGGCTCCGAGCTCAACGCCGAGGTGCTGAAGTGGAACTTCGACACGCTCCACAACATCCCCACCTCGAACACCTTCGGCGCGATCAACAGCGCCGGCATCACCGACCTCGAGGTCGTCGACCGTCTCACGGTCGTCTACCACCTCAGCGAGCCGAACGCCGCCTTCCCCGACTCCCTCCGCGGCAGCCTCGGCTGGCCGACCTCCCAGAAGGCCTACGAGGAGCTCGGCGAGGATCTCGGCGAGCAGCCGGTCGGCACCGGTCCGTTCATGTTCGAGCAGTGGACCCGTGACGACCGCTTCGTCGTCGTCCGCAACCCCAACTACTGGCGCACCGACGACGACGGCAACAAGCTCCCCTACCTCGACGCCATCGAGTTCCGGCCGCTGCCCGACGAGGACAGCCGCTACCAGAGCCTCGCCGCCGACTCGGTGCAGGTGATGGTCACCAAGCGCGGCAGCACCGCGAGCCAGGTGCTCCAGCTCGTCGAGGAGCGCGAGTACCTCGCCAACCTCAGCATCGGCAACGAGTCCGGAGCCTCGATCTTCAACATCACCCGTCCGCCGGTCGACGACATCCGTGTCCGCTCGGCGCTCATCCTGATGAGCGACGGCCACGACGTCGCCCGGATCCTCGGCGACGACGCCCTCGGCGTGCCCCGCACCGACAGCTTCTTCGCCCCGGAGAGCGGGTGGTACTCCGAGGTCGCCGGCCAGGCCTACCTCGCCCGTGAGGGCACCGATCCCGATCGGGCCACCGCACTCATCGAGGAGTACGTGAACGACCCGAACCGCTCCGACGGCAAGGCTGTCGGCGAGCCCGTGCAGGTCGAGTACGCCTGTCCGCCCGACCCGAGCCTCATCGAGATCGGCCAGTACTACCAGAGCCAGTGGGGCTCCATCGGCGTCGACGTCCAGCTCCGGCAGGTCGAGCAGGCCCAGCTCGTCAACAACGCGATCACCGGTGACTACATGATCAGCTGCTGGCGTGCCGGTGCCGGCGCGGGCGACCCGCTGTCGCAGCTGTCGAGCTTCTTCAGCGACCCGGAGACGAACCCACTCAACTTCACCAACTTCCACCACCCGGAGATCGACGAGGCCATCGAGCGCCTCCGCACGAACCTCGATTTCCAGATCCGCTACGAGGCGGTGGAGACGATCGGCCGTATCGCCAACGAGAACGCCATCATGACCTGGAGCATCGCCACTCCGTCGGTGGTCGGGTTCCGCGACGACGTCGTGGGGCTCACCGACTGGGTGCTCCCCGACGGCACGCCGGGCAACGGCACCCCTGGTGGCCACATGCACTTCTCGCAGGTCTACCTGCGGCGGTAGGTCGGGCGCGGGCAACAGGCCCCGGTCGCCACGGCGGCCGGGGCCTCGTCGCGTCCGGGGCCCCGTCGAGGGACCCAGGGAGCCGCAGATTCGTGGGCCGCGAGCTTGCCCGCGTTCCACCTGCGGGCAATACACTGGCAACGACCAGCCGGGGGCGACCCGTGAGGCGCCCACCCACCCAGGAGACGTCGATGCGACGCCGCATGATGAAGTCGAAGATCCACCGCGCGACGGTGACCGACGCGAACCTCAACTACGTCGGGTCGATCACCATCGACACCGACCTCATGGCGGCGGCCGACCTGCTCGAGAACGAGCAGGTGCACGTCCTCGACATCGACAACGGTGCCCGGTTCGAGACCTACGTGATCCCCGGCGGCCCGGGCGACATGTGCCTCAACGGCGCGGCGGCCCGACTCGTGCAGCCCGGCGACAAGATCATCGTCGTCAGCTACGCCGACTACGAGGAGGCCGAGCTCGAGGGCTTCGCACCTCGGGTCGTCCACGTCGACGAGTTCAACCGCCAGAGCGACCCCGCCTTCGCCTGACGCCGCTCCCCTCCCCTCGTCCGACAGACTGTGCCGTCGAAGGAGGAGGACCGTGGTGGGGAAGCTGAAGTGGGTGCTGGCGGGTGTGGCGGCGGTCGTGGTCCTCGTGGTCGGCGGCACGTGGGTCTACCTCAACGTCGTCCGCGACGACCCACCCGAACGCCTGACGTTCGATGCCGGACCGGAGCCCCTCGACGACTCCACCACGACGATGAGCAGCCCGAGTCCCCAGGTGGTCAGCGACGACGGCGCCGAGGCCGATCCGGTGTCCGGCACCTGGGTCCCCACCGACGACTCGGTCGTCGGCTACCGCGTGGGCGAGGTGCTCTTCGGCCAGCGCACCGAGGGAGTCGGACGCACGAACGAGATCGCCGGTGAGGTGGTCATCGACGGGCTCACGGTGAGATCGGTCGAGTTCGAGGTCGACATGGCCTCGGTGACGAGCGACGAGTCCCGTCGCGACAACCAGTTCCGGGGCCGCATCATGGACGTCGAGAACCATCCGACGGCCACGCTGCGGTTGGTCGATCCGATCGAGCTCGACGGCGTGCCCGACGACGGGGAGGTCGTCCAGCTCACCGCCTCCGTCGAGCTCACCCTGCGCGGCACCGCCCGCGTCGTCCCCGTGTCACTCCAGGCACGACGCAACGGCCCTCTCCTCGAGGTGAACGGCACGATCGACGTGGTGTTCGAGGAGTGGGGCATCCCCAACCCGAGCACCGTGGGCATCACCACCGACGACCACGGCGACCTCGAGTTCCTCGTCGTGCTCGCCCGAGCCTGACCGTGCGAGCCACAGCCATCGCCGTCGCTGTCACACCCCCCTCCTAGGGTTGGGGCATCGGGTGCTTCGGCGCCCCCACGCCACCCGCTGCACCGCACCGGAGCTCCGATGACCTCCACCGACACCACTCACGACGAGACGATCCTGCGCCGCATCCGCGCCCTGCTCGACCAGGCCGAGGGCACGCCCTACCCCGACGAAGCCGAGACGTTCGCGGCGAAGGCGGCCGAGCTGATGGCCCGCTACCACGTCGACGCCGCGATGCTCCACCGCCGCACGGGCGACCCGCACCGCATCGTCGAGCACGACATCCTCCTCGGGCGGGGCCAGTACGTCCGGGCGCGCCTGCTCCTGCTCGGCGAGGTGGCCGACGCGTTCGGCTGCCGGCTGCTCTCCTCCTCCACCCCCGACGGGCGGGTCGGCCATGTCATCGGCCACGCGTCCGACACCGAGCAGGTCTCGCTGATGTACACCTCGCTCCTGTTGCAGGCCACCCGCGCCGCCGACGCCGAGCCGGGTCCCCGCGGGCACCGGCAGGTCACCTTCCGCCGGGGGTTCCTCATGGGCTTCGCCGTGAAGGTCGGCGAACGCCTGAGGGCCCAGGTCGCCGAGGCCGTCCGCCACACCCGTTCCACCGACGAACCCGGCGACACACCGTCGGTCGCGGTGGTCCTCGCCGACCGGCGTCACGCGGTCGACTCCTGGATCCACGAGCGATACCCACGCGTCGGCCGGCTGGGCCCGGCCTCGCCCGTGCGGGGCGACGCGCTCGAGCGCGGCGCCGTGGCGGGCCAGCGCGCCGATCTGGGTGGGCGACGGGTCCCCCGCTCGCGGCCGGCACTGCAGCGATGACCCGCGACCTCCATCGCCAGCGGGTCTATGACGCCGAGGAGGCGGCGTTCGGCGGCACCCACCTCGCCGAGCGGCTGAGCTGGCCCGATGTCGAGGCCACGTTCCACGCCGTGGTCCATCACGCCTGGTGGCTGGCGATCGGGGCCACGCAACCCGTGCTGAGGACGGCTCGGGTCGACTCGCTCCGTTCGTCGGCCGACGGTCGCGAGATCCGCATCGCGGAGGGCGGGCGGAACGCCCTCACCATCGCCCACGAGCTGGCCCACCACCTCGTGGCCTGCACCACCGCGGGGGCCGAGCCGGCCCACGGCCCGCGGTTCTGTGCGGCGTTGATCCGCCTCGTCCAGCTCGTCGGCGGCGTCCCGGCGCGCCGCCGCCTCGAGGCCGAGCTCGCGCGGCGTGAGGTGCCCGTCGGCCCGTGGTGGTCGTCCGAACCGCCCGGGTCGGTCGCGCTCGCCGCCACACTCGTGCACGCCGCGCCCGAGCGCCTCCGCGGCGCGGTCGCGCTCCCCGCAGTGCCGGGCCGAACGTCCCCCGACGGCTAACGTCGGCCATCATGACACACATCGTCATCGACACCGAGATCGTGTCCGAGGTCAAGGTCAGCGGGGACTGGTACAGCATCAAGCACGGCAGCCTCGAGATCGGCGAGATGACCTGGGAGCGCGACGGCGACATCATCCAGTCCGGACTGCTCGGCTTCACCTTCGAGATCTACGGGAGCCAGGCCATGGCGGTGTCCGGTCCGCTGAGCGCCATCGAGGCCGTGCGGTACACCAAGCCCCTCTAGGTGGACGAGCCGCCGAGGTCCCACTCCGGCGACGGCGGGCGCGTCCCGGTACCCTCGGACAGGTGACCGTCGACCCCGCCCGCGAGGATGTGGCCCACGCGCCTGTCGACCTCTCCGGCGTGCTCGACGCCGCCGGGACGGGCGTGCACTGGACCCTCGAGGACTCGGCCGACCTCAACGCCAACCTCGTGCGCCTCGAGCCCGGAGCGGCCATCGGCGAGCACCGCAACGACGCGGTCGACGTCCTCGTCGTGGTCGTCGCCGGTGCGGGCACCGTGCGTATCGAGGGGGTCGACCACGCCGTCGGACCCCACGCGGTCGTCCCCATCCCGAAGGGGGCCAGCCGGCGCATCGCCGCCGACGAGCACCCACCGGGCCTCAGCTACCTCACCGTCCACCGGCGACGGGGGCCGCTCACGATCGGGCGTCCCGCCGACGGTCGCGAGGAGGGCGGCGAGGGACCCTGCCTCGCGCACCTCGTCGACGACGACGGGACCATCTCAGAGCGCTAGCTCACCCTGACCGGCGTCGTACACGAGGTGGCCGTCGACGACCCGCGCCTCGGGCATCGGGTCATGGGCGACGAGTCGGCCGTCGTGGAACAGGTGCTCGACCTCGACCTGCTCGACGAGCACGAGGTGGTCGGCGAGCAGCCGCCGGTGGCACCGCCACCAGACCGCCTCCGAGCACATCACCGCCACCGACCCCCGCGCGCCGAGATCGAGGAGCCGGGCGATGCCGGCCGCGAACTCCGCGGTCGCCATGTGGTCGGCATAGGCACGGAACTGGTCGTTCGTCCACGCGACGTTCGGTGAGCGGGTGTCGGGCCGTCGGCGCCCGCCGAGCGCCTCGATCCAGGTGTGGCCGATGCCGGCCTCGCCGAGCCAACCGGCCATCACCTCGGCCTTCACGTGCGGGTGTCGCCGGCTGCCCGGATAGCGACGGACATCGGCGACCTGGTCGACGCCGGCATCGCGGAGCAGGTGAGTGAGGTCGTCGGCCGACAGCGTGCCGTGGCCGAAGGTCCTGATCAGCATCGGATCCGACGTACCCCGTCTGCCCGGCCGCGAACCGCTCAGCCCGCCGGTACCCGCCACATCGTGGTGAACGACGGGCCGTCGAGCAGTGGGTACTCACCCGTCACGACGAAGCCGTGGCGCTCGTAGAGGGGCACGTTCTTCGGGTTCGTCGACTCGAGATAGGCGGGCAGACCGAGGGAGTCGACGTGGCGGAGGCATGCCGCGAGCAGCGAGCTCCCCGCGCCCTGCCCTCGTCGGTCCGGCCACACGGCGAGCACGCTGAGGTACCAGTGCGGTTCCTCGGGGTACACCGCGTCGGTGGTCTCGGTGAAGGCGGCGAGGCGGCGGAGATCGTCGGCGGCGCAGACCGGTTCGAGCTCGGCGCGGAACCGCTCGCGGCGCTCGGCGGGCCACGAGGGGGACCCGGGTGGGGTCCACACCGCGCAGGCGGGATCGGCGAGGTACGTCGCTCCCAACGGGACATAGGCCTCGCGGGCGAGGAAGCCGAAGAAGACGTCGAGCTTCTCCCTCGTGTCGGTCGCGAAGATCCACGAGATCACGGGGTCGTCCTCGAAGGCGGCGGCGATGAGCCGGCCGGTGACCTCGGCATCCCGGTCGGTGGCGACGGTGAGCTCCTGCATCGCCGTGCACGCTACCGGCCTCACCGGAGAGGGGGTGTAAGGGATTCCGTGGACGGCGGTCAGGACCCTCGACACGCCGGACGGACCGGCGATGACCCGAAGGAGATCCCACCCCGATGTTCCGCACCACTCGATTCTTCCGCTTCCTGCTGGCCGCCGGTCTCGCCGCCGGTGCGCTCGTCCCGGCGAGCACCGCCCTCGCCCTGACCCCGCCCGCACCCCAGCCGATCGGCCCGGGCGCGATCGCCATTCCCGACACCACCCCGGATCCCGGCCCCGGGCCGCAGATCCCCGGCGACAAGACCACCGTGCCGAACGACTGCGTCCCCGGCAGGCCCTGCGACGATCCCGGCGACGGCGACCGTGGCGACGAGCCGGGCAACTGCCTGGCTGCGCCGTGTGACGATCCCGGCGACGGCGACCGTGGCGACGAGCCCGGCGACGGCGACCGTGGCGACGAGCCCGGCGACGGCGACCGTGGCGACGAGCCCGGCGACGACGAGCCTGGCGACGACGAGCCCGAGACCGAGGTCGAATCCGACACCGTCGTGGCCCAGCCGAACTTCACCGGTTGATCGCCGAATCCGTGGATCGAGGAGCCCAGATGCACGCCACCCCCGCAGTCGTCCGCCGTGGCGCCGTCTCCTGGTCGGCGGCGCCACGGCGGCTCCTCGCCCTGCTCGTCGCCGCCGTCATCCTCATGACGGCGGCGGCCTGCGGTGGTGGGGACACCCCCGGCGAGTCGGCGGCGACGACGACCACCGCCGCCCCCACGCCGACCACCGTCGAGGTCGTGCAGATCGTCGACACGCCCGTCTCGGCTCACCAGTCGACCGTGGCCCGCGCCGAGCAGCCCCTCGAGGTGTTCGCCGCGCCGGGCGACGCGACGCCGACCCAGACCCTGCCCGCCACCACGAGCTTCGGCTCGCGCCGCGCGTTGCTCGTGCTCGCGGACCAGGGTGACTGGCTGGAGGTCCTCCTCCCCGTCCGTCCCAACGGATCGACAGGGTGGATCCGCCGGGCCGACGTCGACCTGCGCACGATCGACACCGAGGTGACCGTCGACCTCGACGCTCGCACGCTCACGGTCCTCTCCGATGGCGAGACCGTGCTCGAGACACCGGTCGCGATCGGCTCCGCCGACTCTCCCACTCCCCGCGGACGGTTCTACATCGTCGACAAGCTCGACACCGCCGCCCCGGACGGCCCGTACGGACCCTTCGCCTTCGGGCTGTCGGGCTACTCCGACGTGCTGACCGAGTTCGCCGGCGGCGAGGGCCAGATCGGCATCCACGGGACCAACGATCCGACGAGCATCGGACGAGACGTCTCCCACGGGTGCGTCCGGGTGCCGAACGAGGTCGCCGTGACCCTCGAGGCGATCCTCCCTCTCGGCACCCCGGTCACGATCCTCTGAGGCTCACCGACACACGACGCCACCGGCCGTCGCGTCGCCGGACGCGACGAAGCCCCAGGTCAGCGGGGTTGGGCAGTCGCTCACCTGGGGCCTCGTGTGGCACCCCCAACGGGATTCGAACCCGTGCCGCCACCTTGAGAGGGTGGTGTCCTAGGCCGCTAGACGATGGGGGCGGGTGGTCGCTCCGAGTGGGAGCCGCACGACTCTAGCAAGAAGCGCGCCGTCGGCCCAACGTGAGAGCGAGAACCCCAGGGGCCGGACGCGACGACGCTCCCGGCTGAGCGGGAGCGTCGATCAGAGCTCGGGGGGGAGGACTCGAACCCCCAATAACTGGGCCAGAACCAGACGTGTTGCCAATTACACCACCCCCGATCGGGTGAACGAGCAGTCTATCCGAGAGAGTCGAGGCGTCGGAAACCGACGAGACGGCCGAGCCCGACGGCGAGCGATTCGCGGGCGAGTTCGCGCACCCCGAACCCCGTGTCGGTCGGCGAGACGGCCCCGTCGAGCCCGACCTCCTCGGCGATGGCGAGCAGGCGCTGCGAGTGGTAGCCGTCGCTCACCATGAGGACCCGCTCGAGGCCACGCGCCCGCAGGATGCGGGCGGTCGCGGCGAGCTCGGTGTAGGTGCTCGTGCCGTCGACCTCGAGGAGCAGGGCGTCCTCGGGCACCCCCTGATCGCGCAGGTACCGGTAGCCGGCGACGGCTTGGGTGAACCGGTCCCCCTCCTGACGCCCGCCGGTGACGACGATGAGCGGGGCCCGTCCGTCGCGGTAGAGGCGCACGGCCTGGTCGAGACGAGCCCGCAGCACCGGCGACGGCTCTCCGTCGTACTGAGCGGCACCGAGCACGACGATCGCGTCGGCATCACCGCCGTGCGCGACCCCAGAGGTGCGCCAGACCTGGACGAACGTGACGCCGAGGTAGAGGACGCCGAGGACCCCGAGGGCGCCCGCGAGGAACAGGACCCTCCCGGCCCACGTCCGCGGGATCCTCACCGGCTAGAGGCGGTTCCGTGCCGCTCGGAGCCGCCGGATGGTCTCGTCGCGGCCGAGCAGCTCGAGCGACTCGAACAGCGGCAGGCCCTTCGACCGGCCGAGCGCGGCGACGCGCACGGGCGCCTGGGCCTTGGCGAGCTGCGGATTGCCCTCGGCTCCGACGAGCCCGGCGTCGCGAGCCGCCTGCTCGACCACGGCCCGCACCGTGTCGGCGGTCCACTCCCCCGCGGCCTCGAACCCCGCGACAGCGCTGTCGAGCACTGCCACGGCGTGGGGCTTGCCCATCTCCTTCGACCAGCTGTCGGGGTCGTCGGGCGCGTCGGGGAGGAACAACCAGTCGACGAGCTCGGGGATCTCGCTCATCACCTTCGTGCGCTCCTGCACGAGCGGCGCGAGCCGCTCGAACGCCTCGCGGTCGAAGCGCTCGGCCGGCCACGGCACGTCGGGTCCGGTGATCCACGGCTCGGCCCGGGCGACGAACTCCGCGGGGTCGAGGGCTCGGATGTACTCGCCGTTGAAATGGGTGAGCTTCTTCAGGTCGAACAGCGCCGACGACTTGCCGATGTCGTCGAGCTCGAACAGCTCGATGATCTCGCCGATCGGCCGGATCTCCACGCCGTCGGGGGCGCCCCAGCCGAGCGTGGCGAGGTAGTTGAGCAGCGCCTCGGGGAGGAAGCCCCGGTCGAGGTAGCTCGCGACATTGACGTCGTCGCGCCGCTTCGAGAGCTTCTTGCGCGCCTCGTTCACGATGAGGGGCAGGTGCGCGTAGACCGGGTGCTCGGTGGTGCCGAGCGCCTCGCGGAGGAGCAGCACCTTCGGGGTGGTGTTCACCAGGTCTTCGCCCCGGATGACGTGGGTGATCGCCATGTCGATGTCGTCGATCGCGTTGGCGAGGAGGAACATCGGCACGCCGTTCGAACGGACGATGACGAAGTCCTCGAGGTGACGGTTCTCGAACTCGACGCGTCCGCGGATGACGTCGTCCCAGCCGGTGACGCCCTCGTCGGGGGTGCGGAACCGGACGACGACACCCTCTCCGGGCTGCACGTCTCGGTCGCGGCAGTGGCCGTCGTAGCCGGGCGGGCCGCCCGCCGCCTCGTTGCGCGCCTTCACCGCCTCCTGCGTGCAGTCGCAGCGGTAGGCCCGACCCTCGGCGAGGAAGCGCTCGGCCGCCTCGCGGTAGAGGTCGAAGCGGTCGGACTGGTGGTAGGTCTCGTCCCAGTCGAGGCCGAGCCGGCGCAGGGCGTCGAGCACCGCCTCGGTGAGCTCGGGCTGGCTCCGCTCGGTGTCGGTGTCTTCGATCCGCACGATGAACGTGCCGCCGGTGTGGCGGGCGTAGAGCCAGTTGAACAGCGCGGCGCGGGCGCCGCCGACGTGCAGGTAGCCGGTGGGCGCGGGCGAGAACCGCACCCGGGGGGTGGAGGTGGTCACGTCCTGAGGTTAGGCGGCGGTGTCCACCGTCGACAGGCGGGTCCAGTCGGCGATGGAGACCTCGGTGTGGGACCGCCGGAGCAGGTCCTCGGGGACGAGGTCGACGATGCGCCGCCGCTCGGCCCAGTGGTGGTAGTGCGACACCTCGGCGAAGAGCGGGGCCCGGAAGGCGACGAGCTCGTCGGGGGCCTCCTCGAGGTAGCCCCAGATCGTGAAGGCGACCGTGAGGTCGTGGATGACCGGGGCCCGGCCGAAGAGCGCCGAACGCTTCATCGCCACCGCCGTGCAGCCCGAGATCACGTCGTCGGCGTGCTCGTGCTCGGTGAGGACGAGACGGTCGCGGAACGAGTTCGCCAGCTTGAGGGCGTAGCCGAGGTCGGGTCCCTGCGCCCCGAGCAGCGGTCCGGACGGCTGGCCGCGGTCGACGAGCTCGCCCGGCCGGTCGGGCCACCACGGTTCCTCGAGGCGGGGCGGCGAGCCGTAGACGCGGGGATCCTCGGTGGGTGGGACGGGGACGTACTCGGGTGCGGCCATCGCCGTCGAGACTAGTCCCGGGCGTGAAGGAGTCCGTAGACGAGCGAGTCGAGCAGCGCCTGCCACGACGCCTCGATGATGTTCTCGCTGACGCCGATGGTGGCCCACGTGGACTCGCCGTCGGTCGAGTCGAGCAGCACGCGGGTGACCGCGCCCGTGCCGGCACCGGTGTCGAGGACCCGGACCTTGAAGTCGACGAGGTGGAGGTCGGCGAGCTCGGGGAAGCGCGGACCGATGGCAGCCCGGAGCGCAGCGTCGAGCGCGTTGACCGGGCCGTTGCCCTCGCCGGTGGCGATGATGCGGTCGCCGTTCACGCGCACCTTCACCGTGGCCTCGGTGTTCACCTGCCCGCCGCCGGCGTGGTCGACGATGACCCGGAACGACTCGAGCTCGAAGAAGGTCTGTTCCCAACCGCCGGCCCGGCGCATGAGTAGCTCGAGCGAGCCGTCGGCGACCTCGAAGTGGTAGCCGCGGTGCTCCAGGTCCTTCAGCTGGGCGACGACCGCCGCCATCTGCTCCGGCGCGAGCTCGACCCCGAGCTGGCGGGCCTTCAGCTCGACGGTGGCCTTCCCCGAGAGGTCGGACACGAGGAACCGGGTGCCGTTGCCCACCGACGCCGGGTCGACGTGCTCGTAGCTGTCGGGCCGGCGGGCGATCGCACTGGTGTGGAGACCGGCCTTGTGGGCGAACGCCGACGTGCCGACGTAGGGCGCCTGGTTGAGCAGCGGCATGTTCACCAGCTCGGCGACGTGGTGGGACACCGGGGTGAGCAGTTCCATGCGACCCTCGGGCAGGGTGGCGATGCCCATCTTGAGGGTGAGGTTCGGAACGAGCTGGGTGAGGTCGCAGTTGCCCGTGCGCTCGCCGTAGCCGTTGATGGTGCCCTGCACGTGGGTGGCGCCGGCGACGACCCCCGCGATGGCGTTCGCGGTGGCGCACCCGGTGTCGTTCTGGGTGTGCATGCCGACGGTGACCCCGGAGAAGTGGCGGACGACCTCGGCGACGATCGGTTCGACCTCGTGGGGCAGCGAGCCGCCGTTGGTGTCGCAGAGGACGAGCGCGTCGGCGCCGGCCATCGCCGCGCCTTCGAGGACTCGCAGTGCGAACTCGGGGTTGCGCTTGTAGCCGTCGAAGAAGTGCTCGGCGTCGAAGAACACCCGCAACCCCTCGGCCTTCAGGTAGCGGACCGAGTCCAACACCATGGCGACCGCCTCGTCGAGGGTGGTGCGGAGCGCCTCGGTGACGTGGTAGTCCCACGACTTGCCGACGATGCAGACCGTGGAGGTGCCGGCCTCGACCAGCGTGCGGAGGGTGGGGTCGTCGTCGACCCGCCCGGCGGCCCGGCGGGTGGAGCCGAACGCGACGAGGGTCGACGTATCGAGGGTGAGCTCCTTCGCCGCCCGCCGGAAGAACTCCTCGTCCTTCGGGTTCGCGCCGGGGTAGCCACCCTCGATCCAGTGGACGCCGAGGCGGTCGAGCTGCTCGACGATCCGCAGCTTGTCGTCGACGGTGACCGAGATGCCCTCGAACTGGACGCCGTCGCGCAGGGTGGTGTCGAAGATCTCGACCGATTCGGGCCACCGCGGGTCGCGCACCGGCGGGCGCCGGGCGGCGGTGGGTTCGCCCGATTCAGTCGTTGACATAGGTGAGCCAGTCCTTGTAGCGGTCGTCCTGGCCCTTCACCGCGGCGAAGTAGGTCTCCTGGATGCGGCGGGTGATGGGCCCGGGTTCACCGATCTCGCGGTCGTCGACCGAGCGCACCGGCACGACCTCGGCGGCAGTGCCCGACAGGAACGCCTCGTCGGCGGTGTAGAGGTCGGAGCGCAGGATGTTGCCGACCTCATAGGGGATGCCGAGGTCCTCGGCGATGCGTCGCACCGAGTCCTGGGTGATGCCCTCGAGGGCGCCCGCGCTCACCGGCGGCGTGACGATGCGGCCGTGCTTGACGAGGAAGATGTTCTCGCCGGTGCACTCGCTGACATAGCCCTGCGGCGAGAGCATGATCGCCTCGTCGTAGCCCGCCTTCAGGGCCTCGACCTTGGCCATCGAGGAGTTGATGTACATGCCGGTGCCCTTGGCGGCCGGCGGCATGATGTTCGGGTCGTGGCGCTTCCACGAGCTGACCTTCATGCGGACGCCGTGCTTCACGCCCTCGTCGCCGAGGTAGCTGCCCCACGGCCAGATCGCGATGGCGACGTTCACCGGGCACGGCATGGGGTTGAGGCCCATCTCGCCGTAGCCGAGGTAGACGAGCGGCCGGATGTAGCAGCTCTCGACGTTGTTGACCCGGACGGTCTCGACGGTGGCTGCGACGAGGTCGTCGTAGCTGTAGGGCACGTCGATCATGAAGATCTTCGCGCTGTCGAGGAGGCGGCGGATGTGCTCCTCGAGACGGAAGATCGCGGGGCCGCGGTCGGTGGCGTACGCGCGGATGCCCTCGAAGACGCCGCTGCCGTAGTGGAGCGTGTGGGTGAGGATGTGGATCTTGGCGTCGGCCCAGTCGACGAGCTCGCCGTCCATCCAGATCTTGTCGACGGTTTCGAGTGGCATTCAGTCTCCCTGGACCCGGGCGGCGATCGCGTCGCCGATGTCGGTGGTGGAGCCGGTCGGCGCGTCGGCGCACGCCCGGCGGATTCGCTCCGCGGCGTCGGTCTCACCGAGGAAGTCGAGCATCATCGCCGCCGAGAGGATCGCGGCGACGGGGTTCGCCGTGTTCTGACCGGCGATGTCGGGGGCCGAACCGTGGACCGGCTCGAACATCGAGGGGCCGGTGCGGCTCGGGTTGAGGTTGGCCGAGGACGCGATGCCGATGCCGCCCGACACCGCTCCACCGAGGTCGGTGAGGATGTCGCCGAAGAGGTTGTCGGTGACGATGACGTCGTAGCGGCCGGGGTCCTCGACGAAGTAGATGCACGCGGCGTCGACGTGGTGGTAGGCGGTGGCGACCTCGGGATGCTCGGCGGCGACCTCCTCGAAGGTGCGCTGCCAGAGGTCGCCGGCGAAGGTGAGCACGTTGGTCTTGTGCACGAGCGTGAGGTGCTGGCGGGGCCGGCTCTTCGCCAGGTCGAACGCGTAGCGGATGCACCGCTCGACGCCCATCCGCGTGTTCACCGAACCCTGGGTGGCGACCTCGTGGGGCGTGCCCTTCCGGAGGAAGCCGCCCTCGCCGGCGTAGGTGCCCTCGGTGTTCTCGCGCACGACGATCATGTCGATGTCGGGCGCCTTGAGGAACGGCCGCTGGTTCACGTAGAGGTCGAGCTCGAAGCGCATCTTCAAGAGGAGTCCGCGCTCGATGACCCCGGGCGGCACGCCGGGTGCGCCGACCGCACCGAGGTAGAGGGCGTCGAGCGCCCGCCACTCCTCGAGCACCTCGTCGGGGAGGATCGTGCCGTCGCGGAGGTAGCGCGCGCCGCCGAGGTCGTAGTCGACCGTGTCGAGCTCGACGCCCGCCGCTCGGACGACCTTCAGGCCCTCGGCGACGACGTCGGGGCCGATGCCGTCACCGCCGATCACTCCGATGCGGTACGGGCCACCCTGCTGACTCACGACGCGAACCTCTCTCCGAAACGGGAAACTGGCCACCAGCGGTGGACAGCAAAGTGTCGATCAGCGCACGGTGGCGGTCAAACGCGCTGTCTACCGTGCCGCGGACGCCGCCGTTACCCTTGTCGCCGTGGCACAGACCCATCACCTCTCCCAAGCGGCCTTCGACCGACTGAAGGCCGAGTACGACGACCTCACCACCCGCGGCCGCATCGAGATCGCCCGCAAGATCGAGACGGCGCGAGAGCTCGGCGACCTCTCCGAGAACGGCGACTACCACGCCGCGAAGGAGGAGCAGGGCCAGATGGAGGGCCGGATCGCCCACCTCGCGGCCATGATCGAGAACGCGGAGATCGTCGAGGCGCCCGAGGGGTCCGAGGTGGTCGGGCCCGGTTCGATCGTGGCGATCGTCTACGAGGACGACGAGACCCCCGAGCGCTACCTCGTCGGGTCGATCGAGGAGCGTCACGACGACCTCGAGGTGGTCTCGCTCACGTCGCCGCTCGGCGAGGCGCTCCTCGGACGCTCGGTCGGCGACGAGGTCTCCTACGAGACCCCGACTGGCATGAAGCTCACGGTCACCATCGTCGAGATCGAACGCTGACCCGGTCGTCCCGTGCGTGCACCGAAGCTTCCGCCGGGACGTCACCTCGAGCTCCCCGGCCGGGGCACGACGTTCATCCGTGAGATGCCGGGGCCGCCGGGCGCGCCCACGCTCTTCCTGCTGCACGGATGGATGGCGAGCGCCGACCTCAACTGGTTCGCGGTCTTCCCCGAGCTCGCCGGACGGTTCGGCGTCATCACCATCGACCACCGCGGCCACGGGCGGGGCATCCGCAGCTCCCGGCGGTTCCGCCTCGCCGACTGCGCGGACGACGCCGCCGCGGTGCTCGAGGAGGTCGGGCTCGACCGGGTGATCGCCGTCGGCTACTCGATGGGCGGGCCCATCGCCCAGTTGATGTGGCAGCGTCACCGCGAACGGGTCGATGGGTTGGTGCTGTGCGCGACGAGCCGCAACTTCGCGGGGAGCCCGATGGCCAAGGCGACGTTCACGCTCTTCCCGACCATCGCCCTCGCCGGGCGGCTCACCCCGGCCACGGTGCGCCAGCGGGCGCTCGAACGGATGATGGTGCGGCGCAACGGGGGCGATGGCACGTGGTTCCACCGCGAGTCGATGCGCCACGATCCCGTGGCGCTCGCCGAGGCGGGCGGCGCGATCGGTCGGTTCACCTCCCACGAGTGGATCGGCGAGGTCGACGTGCCCACCGCCGTCGTCGTCACCGAGCGCGACCGGGTCATCCCGCCGCACCGCCAGGAGAAGCTCGCCGCCGCCATCCCCGGGGCGACCGTGCACCGGGTTCCCGGCGACCACACGGTGTGCGCCACCGATCCGCACCTCTTCGCGCCGGTGTTCCGGGACGCGTGCGATTCGGTCGCCACCCGCGCCGCCCTCCGCCGCCGCTCCCCCACCCCCACCTGACGCCCCCTCGGCGGCGATTCGGCGCCGATTCGGCGCCGAGGGAACCCGAGCGATTCGGCGCGGCCACCCTCGGGAGCGATTCGGCACCGATTCGGCGCAAAGGAGGTCCGGGGGCGATTCGGCGGCGATTCGGCGGCGATTCGGCGGAATCCGAGCGATTCGGCGCGGCCACCCCAGGAGCGATTCGGCGCCGAATCGGCGCCGAAGGAATCGGCGGGATCAGGGGGCGAGGGAGGCCTCGATGCGGCGGGCGGCGGCGACGACGGCGGCGCCGTGGCGGCGGCCCGGTTCGCTGCCGAGCCGATCGATCGGTCCGGAGATCGACACGGCAGCCACGAGCCCGTCGTCGCGCGAGCACACGGGGGCACTGACCGACGCCACTCCTGCCTCACGTTCCCCGACGCTCTGCACCCAGCCGCCCGGGTCGCCCACCGGCTCCCCCGCGAGGATGCGCCCGGCCGAACCGATCCCGAGCGGGAGTGCCGCCCCGAGCGGCACGATCGTCCGCAGCCCATGGGGCGATTCGAGCGACACGATGCACACCCGCCGGTCGCCGTCCCGGACGTAGAGCTGCACGCTCTCCCCGGTGTCGTCGCGCAGCGCCTCGAGCGCCGGGCGTGCCGCGTCGGGCAGGGCGACCGCCGTCGCCGCCGCTCGGCCCAGCCCGACGAGGCGGAGACCGGGCACGAACCGCCCCTGGCCGTCACGCCGCAACAGTCGGTGCGCCTCGAGCGCCACGGCCAACCGGTGCGCGGTGGCCCGCGGGATGCCAGTGGCCGCGACGAGCCCCGCGAGGTCGAGCGGGCGTTGCTCCACCGCCTCCAACACCCGCACCGCCTTGTCCAACACTCCGACACCGGTTACCGTGGGTTCCACGGGACAGGAGCATAGTCCCGAATAGTGAGACCTGCGAGTCGAGGAGCAGAGATGAGCGACCGGCCGAGAACCCTCGCCGAGAAGATCTGGGAGCGTCACGTCGTCCACCGCGGCGATGGGGAGCCCGACCTCCTCTACATCGATCTCCACCTCGTCCACGAGGTCACCTCGCCCCAGGCGTTCGACGGCCTGCGCATGAACGGCCGCCCGGTCCGCCGCCCCGACCTCACGGTGGCCACCGAGGACCACAACGTCCCCACCGCCGACATCGACCAGCCCATCGCCGACCCCGTCTCCCGCACCCAGGTGGAGACGCTCCGCCGCAACTGTGAGGAGTTCGGGATCACGCTCCACCCGATGGGCAGCCCCGGACAGGGCATCGTCCATGTCATCGGCCCCGAGCAGGGCCTCACCCAGCCCGGCATGACCATCGTGTGCGGCGACAGCCACACCTCGACCCACGGGGCGTTCGGCGCGCTCGCCTTCGGCATCGGCACGAGCGAGGTCGAGCACGTCCTCGCCACCCAGACCCTGCCCCAGCAGCGGCCGAACACCATGGCGGTCACCATCGACGGCCCCGTCCCCGCCGGCACGACCGCCAAGGACATCATCCTCGCCATCATCGGCCGCATCGGTACGGGTGGCGGCATCGGCTCGATCATCGAGTACCGGGGTGAGGCGATCCGCAACCTCTCGATGGAGGGTCGGATGACGGTGTGCAACATGTCGATCGAGGCGGGGGCGAAGGCCGGCCTCATCGCCCCCGACGAGACCACCTTCGAGTACCTGAAGGGCCGTGCCCACGCCCCAACCGGTGCGGACTGGGACGCGGCGGTGGCCGACTGGCGCACCCTCGTCACCGACCCCGGCGCCACCTTCGACAAGGAAGTGGTCATCGACGGGTCGGAGATCCTGCCGCACGTCTCCTGGGGCACCAACCCCTCCCAGGTCGTGCCGATCGCCGACGTGGTGCCCGACCCCGACAGCTTCGCCGAGGCGTCCGCCCGCGACGCCGCCCGTCGGGCCCTCGAGTACATGGGCCTCGAGGCCGGCACCCCGATGAAGGAGATCCCGGTCGACACGGTCTTCATCGGGTCGTGCACCAACAGCCGCATCGAGGACCTGCGGGCCGCCGCCGAGGTCGCCAGGGGCCGCCGGGTCGCCTCCGGCATTCGCACCCTCGTCGTGCCCGGCAGCTTCGCCGTCAAGCACCAGGCCGAGGCCGAGGGCCTCCACGAGGTGTTCCGCGAGGCCGGGTTCGACTGGCGCGAGCCGGGGTGTTCGATGTGCCTCGCCATGAACCCCGACAAGCTCGCCCCGGGCGAGCGCTGCGCCTCGACGAGCAACCGAAACTTCGAGGGCCGGCAGGGCCGGGGCGGGCGCACCCACCTCGTGTCCCCCGCTGTCGCGGCGGCCACCGCCATCGCCGGCCATTTCGCCACCCCCGACGACCTCCCGCCGGTCGCGAGCCACTGACCCGCCAGGACTGAGAGGACCCACATTCATGCAGGCAGTACGCATCGTCACGGGCACCGCGGTCCCCCTCGACCGCTCCGACGTCGACACCGACCAGATCATCCCCTCGGACTGGCTGAAGCGGGTCGAGCGCACCGGCTTCGGCGTCGGGCTGTTCTCGGAATGGCGCGACGATCGTGACTTCGTCCTCAACAAGCCCGAGCACGCCGGGGCGACGATCCTCGTCGCCGGGCCGAACTTCGGCACCGGCTCGTCACGCGAGCACGCGGTCTGGGCGATCATGGACTACGGCTTCCAGGCCGTCGTCTCACCCCGGTTCGGCGACATCTTCCGCAACAACTCCACCAAGAACGGCCTCGTGCCGGTCCAGGTCGAGCCAGAGGTCGGTGAGGCGCTGATGCGAGCCGTCCAGGCCGACCCCACGCTCGAGATCACGATCGACGTCGAGCGGCGCACGATCAGCGCTCCGGCGGTGGGCATCGAGGCGAGCTTCCCACTCGACGACGCCACCCAGGAGCGCTTCCTCGAGGGCCTCGACGACATCGGCATCACCCTCCGCCACGCCGACGCCATCGACGCCTACGAGGCGACACGACCTTCCTGGACCCCGTCGCTCGGCTGATCCGCCCGACCCGGGAACCAGACGGCTGTGCGAACCGTCACAGCCGACATGAACGCATCGCGCGGGTGGATGTTGACGAGGGGGCGCCGGATCGGCGCCCTCACCGCGGCCGTGGCCCTGCTGGCCGTAGCCTGCACCGGCGGCGGTGACCCGCCCGGCGGCGGCGCCGCCCGCACCACCGACCCCGGCTGGGGGCGACCCTCGGGCACCGTCGAGCTCGACGACCTCACGCTCGTCGCCGCGCTCGAGCGCTACGACTCCTGCGAGGCGTTCCTCGACGAGGTGAAGGCCCAGGCCCTCGAGCGCGTCGGCCCCTACGGACTCAACGGGAGCTCGCCCTGGTACGGCCCGGTCCCCGATGGGTTCGCCCGGGCCACCAGCGACGACATGGCCGGCGCGGAAGCCGCCGCCCCGCCGAACGCCGGGGACGTCGACAGCGGGTCGGCCGGACCGGACACGGGCGTGTCGGGCACGAACGTGCAGGAACGCGGCGTCGACGAGCCCGACATCGTGAAGACCGACGGCGAGGTGATGGCCGTCGTCACCGGTCAGTCGCTCCGCCTCCTCGACGTCTCGAACCCCTCCCAGCCGACGCTCCGCTCGACGACGCCGCTCGCCGGCTGGAACGCCGAGCTCCTCCTCCACGGCGATCGCCTGCTCGTGCTCCAGCAGGTCCAAGGCTCCTGGGACGGTCCGGTGCCCGCCGACGCCCGCGGCGACGTGATCGGCGCCCCGGCCACCACCCCCGCATCGGACGACGAGCGGCCCGGCGACGCGAGCCGGATCGCACCGGGGTGGCACGGCCCGGGCCAGAGCACGATCACCCAGGTGGACATCAGCGACCCCGCCTCGCCCCGCACCGAGCGGACCTGGACCGTCGAGGGCACCTACCTCAGCGCCCGGCTCGTCGAGGGGACGGCCAGGATCGTGCTCCGCAGCGACGTCACCAGCCGGCTCCCCTTCGTCTACCCGAGCGGTCCGGCCGCCGAGGACGCCGCGGAGATCGCCAACCGGGCGGTGATCGAGGCATCGACGGTCGAGGACTGGGTGCCGGTGCTCACCGTCACCGATGCGAGTGGCGCGGTCCTCGACGAGGACACCGTGGCGCCCTGTGACGAGCTCTTCCGTCCGTCGCGCTTCTCGGGGTTCGGCATGGTGAGCGTCCTGACCGCCGACCTCGGCGGGTCCGGGCTCGGCACCGGCGACGGCGTCGGGGTGCTCTCGAGCGGGGAGACCGTCTACGCCTCCCCCACCAGCCTCTATGTCGCCACCACCCACTGGACCGACCAGCTCGACACGACCCAGGCAGCCGACATCATGCCGGTGCCGGTCGAGGGCTCCCAGCGCACCGACCTCCACCAGTTCGACACGTCGGGCTCGGGCCCCGCCCGCTACCTCGCCTCGGGATCGGTCGACGGTTACCTGCTCAACCAGTTCTCGATGTCCGAGCACGACGGCCACCTGCGCGTCGCGG
>CAZAVX010000016.1:0-12152 GCA_964488835.1 uncultured Iamiaceae bacterium
TGCAGGCCGGCACCGCCGGCCTCACCGGCGCGCCCGCGCCGACTTCCGCGCGGCGAGGCGCCCGGGGTACGGTCCTCGGGCATGTCGCCTGCGATGTCGTCTCCGCTTCCCGGTTGGTGGCACCGCACCTGGCCGCTCGTGGGTCTCGGCCTGCTGAGCGTGGCGATGTGGACCGGCAGGATCCGCAACATCGTGGGCGACGAGTCGCTCGTCGGGGTGGGGCGGGCGTTCCGGCTCGTCCTCGCGGTGTCGTTCGTCGCGGCTGGCGCGGCGCTGCTCGTCGCGTGCCGAGCCGGCTGGCGCGACCGCAACTGGCGCCACTTCGCCCGACGCACCGCCGAAGGCTGGACCGTCGGACCGGGGCTTCCCGCCTGGGGCCTCACCCTCGCCACCGGCCTCGCCGGGTGGACGGCGGTGGTGTGGACGGTCCAGGGCGTGGGGATCCTCGTCGACCCGAACCACGACACCGGTTTCAAGGTGGTGCACACCGTGTTGATGGTGGGCTCGCTCGTCGTGGCGGGCACCGCGGCCTGGGGTCTGCGCCGCACCTGGCCCGTCGCCCCGCCGACGCGCGTCGGCTGACCGTTCGACGCGCACAGGCAGGTCTGCCCGAACAGGCGGGCTGGGTGCCCCGTCGGCCCGGCAGCTACCATCCGATCACCATGGGTCAGCCGATCACCGCCATCCGCACCGAGTCGTCCCGACACGACACGCTGCGCTTCGACATCAACCGGAACCTCACCGGCATGGACCACGAGCGCTACGTGGTCGGCCAACCCATCGAGGAGAACCGTCCGCCCGACCGTCTGGCCCGTGCCCTCTTCGAGCACGGCGGGGTGCTGTCGGTGCACATCTACGGCAACGTCATCACCATCCACCACGAGCGTGACGCCGACGTCTCCGGCCTCCAGGAGATCATCGAGAACCTCTACATCTACTACCGCCCCGGGGTGGAGGTCGTCGTCCCCGAGGGTGTCGCCGAGGGCTGAGAGGCCACGGCGATGCGCGGGATCGGCGCACGCCTCCGAGGTCGAGACGGTGAGGTGCCGGTCCGCTCGGACCTCGCGCTCGCGGTGGGCGTCCTGCTCGCCGTCGTGATGATCCTCGTCGCGGTCGTCGCCGCGGTGCTGGCAGCGGTGCGCCTCTTGACCTGACCTGACCTGACCTGACCTGACCGGACCTGGCCTGACCTGACCTGATCCCTGACAGCGCCAGCCCGGTGCCTCCGAACCAGGGTCCGGGCCCGCTTGCAGTGATCGAACACCTGTTCGATACTGGGCTCATGGCTCTCGTCGACCGCGATCACGCCCTCGAAGTCCTGCGCGCGCTCGACCAGCGCGTGCGTCCCGTCACCCTCGCCGACCGCCAGGTGCTCCCCGTCAGCACCCACCTCGCCCCGCTCCTGCCGTGGGAGGGGCTGCGTCGGGGCACCAGCATCGCCACCGACGGCGACGCAGCGATGTCCCTCGCCCTCGCCCTCGTCGCCGAGGCCACCACCGCCGGCTCCTGGGTCGCGGCGGTCGGCATGCCCCACCTCGGTCTGGCCGCTGCCGCCGAGCTCGGGGTTGCCATCGACCGCCTCGCCCTCGTACCCGACGTGCCGCGCGAGGGGTGGCCCACGGTGGTGGCCGCGCTCGTCGACGCGGTCGACCTCGTCCTCGTCGGTCCCGCCACGGTCCGTCCCACCGACGTGCGCCGGGTGGTCGCCCGCTCCCGGGAGGCCGGGGCAGTGCTCGTCCCCGTCGGCCGGTGGTGGCCCGAGCCGGTCGACCTGCAGCTCACCGTCACCCGCACCCGCTGGCACGGCCTCGGCGAGGGCCACGGCCATCTCGGGGCCCGTCGGGTGAGGATCGAATCGGGCGGCCGCCGCGCCGCGGCCCGCGCCCGACGGGTCGACCTCTGGCTCCCTGCCGCCGGGGGAGGGGTCGCCACCGTCGACCATCCGAGCCTCGCTGGCACACCGGGCGAGGCCCGCCGCGCCCACCTCCGACCCGTGGGCTAGCGGTGGCGTCCGTCCACGGCATCCCACCCACCCGCACCACGGTGGTGTGGGTGCCCGACTGGCCGGTGGTCGCCGCCGGCCGCCGCCCCGACCGACCCGTCGCCGTGCTACGGGCGAACCGGGTGATCGCCGCCTCTCCCGCCGCCCGGGCAGAGGGGGTCGTCCCCGACCAACGCCGCCGCGAAGCCCAGGCCCGGTGCCCCGAGCTCGAGGTGCTCGACCACGATCCCTCCCTCGACGCCCGCGCCTTCGAGCCGGTGGTGGCCGCGGTGGAGACCGTCACCCCGCTCATCGAGATCGTCGAGCCCGGTCTGTGCGCCTTCGCCACCCGTGGCCCCTCGCGCTACCACGGGGGCGACCTGGCGATGATGACCCTGGTCGAGCAGCGGGTCGCGGCGGTGCTCGGCCCCCTCGGCACGGCGCGCACCGGCACCGCCGACGGCCCCTTCGCCGCCCGACTCGCCGCCCGTCTCGAGCCGGGAGACCCGGTCGACCCCGCCACCCGCATCGTCCCGCCGGGAGGATCCGCCGCGTTCCTCGCGCCGTTGCCGGTCACCGCGCTCGACCGCCCCGAGCTGGCGAGCGTGCTCGTCCGCCTCGGCCTGGTCACCCTCGGCGACTTCGCCGCCCTCGACCCCCGCGACGTCGTCGCCCGGTTCGGTGCCGACGGCCTCGCCGCACACCGCCTGGCGTCGGGTCTCGACGAGCACCCACCCGACACCCGTCCGGTGCCACCGTCCTTCGAGATGGCCACCGAGCTCGACCCGCCCGCCGAGCGGGTCCACCAGGTGGCGTTCGTCGCCAAGGCGCTCGCCGACCAGCTCCACGCCCGCCTCGACGCGATGGGCCTCGCCTGCACCCGCCTCGTCATCGGCGCCGAGACCGAGCACGGCGAGCACCTCGAACGGCGCTGGCGTCACGACGGGGCCCTCACCGCGGCGGCCATCGCCGAGCGGGTGCGCTGGCAGCTCGACGGGTGGTTGAACGGTTCGGCGGCCGCCCGACCCACCGGAGCCATCTCCCGCCTGGTGCTCGCTCCCGACGAGGTCCGGATGGCGAGCGGGCGCCAGCTCGGCTTCTGGGGTGGCCGCTCCGCGGAGAGCGACCGCGCCGCCCGGGGCCTCACCCGGGTGCAGGGCATCCTCGGTCCGGGGTCGGTGCAGGTCCCCGAGCTGCGTGGGGGCCGCGACCCCGCCGACCAGGTGGCGCCCGTCCCCGCCGACGGCGTCGACCTCGCCGAACCCCGCAGGGTCGACGGCCACCCGTCGCTCGAGGCGCCGTGGCCGGGCGCCCTCCCCCCGCCCGCGCCCGCGGTGGTGCACCCCGCCCCGCTCCCGGCCGACGTGCTCGACGGTTCGGGCACCAGCGTGGGCGTCGAGGGTCGCGGCACCCCCACGGCCACCCCGCACACCCTGGTGGTCGACGGCGCCCGGGTGCCGATCTCGGCGTGGGCCGGTCCGTGGCCCGTCGACGAGCGCTGGTGGGACGCGGCCACGCGGCGCCGCCTCGCCCGTTTCCAGATCGTCGACACCACCGGGGTGGCGCGGGTGGTGGTGCTCGAGGGCGGCCGGTGGTGGATCACCGCCGAGTACCGCTGATCCCCGACGTCGGGGCCCCGACGACCTCGCGACCTACGACGAGAACGTGGCGAAGAGCTCCTCGAAGGCCACGAACTGGCCGCCCTTGGTGGAGGAGGGCACGACGATGGGGAGCACCCCGGCGTCGAACCACGCCTCGATCCGCTCGCGCACCCGGTCGGCCGGGCCGGCGATCGTGCAGTCGTCGAGCCAGCGGTCCGACATCAGACCGGGGATGGCGTCGCGGTCGCGCCGCTCGAGCGCCTCCTCGATGGCCTCCATCTCCTCGACGTACCCGGCCGCCTTCCAGTAGTTGCGGTAGTTGGGCAGCATCACGTAGCCCGACAGGGTGCGCCGGTTCACCGCTCGGGCGGCGTCGATGTCGTCGTCGATCACCGTCGGCACCATGTTGCCGACGAAGAACCCGGCGTCGCGCCGCTCGGCCGGGATGCGTCCGAGCGAGTGGGCCATGTGGCTGAGCGAGCCGTTGGCCCACACCGCGCCGTCGGCGACCTCGACCGCGAGGTCGACCATCTTGTCGCGGAGGGTGGCGAGCACGATGGGCGGCAGCTCGCCCGCCTGGCGCTCGGCGGCCCGCAGCCCCTCGACGTAGCTGCGCATGTCCGAGAGCGGCTTGCCGGTGTTCACCCCGAGGCGGGCGAGCGCCGGCTCGTGGCTCACCCCGATGCCGAGCCGGAACCTGCCGCCCGACAGCTCGTGGATGGTGCCGGCGTGGGTGGCGAGCTCGGAGGGGAGACGCATGTAGATCGGCTGGATGGCGGTGCCGAACTCGATGGTGGTGGTGCGGTGGGCGAGTGCCTGGCAGAGGCCCATGCCGTCGCCGAAGCTCGCGGCGTAGATGCCGGCGAACCCCCGGCGCTCCACCTCCTCGGCCACCTCCAGCGCACGGTGCTTCTTGCCGGGCACGGCGGTCAGGCAGACGGCGGGCATGCGGGTCACGTGGTCACCTCCAGGTCGTCGGGCTCCCGACACTAGGCCGCTCGGCCCACCGTGGCGATGTGTGCGACCTCAAGGCTCATCTGACGGTGGCGGACGCCGACTGCCCAGGCGACCCACCGCCCCACGGGCGCGGAGCCCGCGCCCCCCACCCCCCACGGAGCCGATGTGAGCGACACCGACGACGACCTGATCGACGAGGTGGTCGCGGAGTTCCTCGTCGAGGCCCACGAAGGCGTCGATCAGCTCGACCAGGATCTCGTGGCCCTCGAGGAGCATCCCACCCCCGAGACGATCGCCTCGATCTTCCGCACCGTGCACACGATCAAGGGGACGTGTGGCTTCCTCGGGTTCGGTCGTCTCGAGGCGGTGAGCCACACCGCGGAGAACCTCCTCAGCAAGCTGCGCGAGGGCGAGCTCGCGGTGACCGCCGAGATCACCACGGCCCTCCTCTCCACCGTCGACGCCATCCGGTCGATGCTCGCGCTGATCGAGAGCACCGGCTCCGACGGCGACGACGACCACGCCGCGCTGGTCGCCGAGCTGACCCGCCTCCAGGAGGGCGAGGCCCCGGCGCCGCCTCCCCGGCTCGGCGACCTGCTCGTCGAGCGGGAGCTCGTCTCCAAGGAGGACGTCGAGCTGGCGATCACCCAGCAGTCGCTCGGCGACACCCGCCCCCTCGGCGAGATCCTCGTCGACCACGGCGTGGTCGCCGCCGACGAGGTGCAGGACGCGCTGTCGAACCAGGCGGACATCAAGAACGGGACGGTCAGCGAGTCGACGATCCGGGTCGACGTGCGGCTCCTCGACGGGCTGATGAACCTCGTCGGCGAGCTCGTGCTCGCCCGCAACCAGATCGTGCGCATCGCCGCGTCCGACGACCACGAGATGATCGCCGCGGCCGCCCAGCGCCTGAACCTCGTCACCACCGAGCTGCAGGAAGGGGTGATGCGCACCCGCATGCAGCCGATCGGCAACGTCTGGAACCGGTTCCCCCGCGTCGTGCGCGACCTCGCCCGCTCGGTCGGCAAGCAGGTGCAGATCGAGATGGACGGTGCCGACACCGAGCTCGACAAGACGATCGTCGAGGCGATCAAGGACCCGCTCACCCACCTCGTGCGCAACTCGGTCGACCACGGCATCGAGCTCCCCGAGGTGCGCACCGCGGCGGGCAAGCACCCCGAGGGTCGTCTGTCCCTGCGTGCGTTCCACGAGGGCGGGCAGGTGATCATCGAGGTGTCCGACGACGGGTCGGGCATCGACGTCGAACGGGTGAGGGCCAAGGCCGTCGATCGCGGCCTGATCGCCCGGGACCGCGCCGAGGAGCTGTCGCCGCGCGAGCTGACCAACCTCATCTTCCTCCCGGGGTTGTCGACCGCCACCGAGGTCACCAACGTCTCGGGTCGGGGCGTGGGCATGGACGTCGTGAAGACGAACATCGAGCGCATCGGCGGCGTGCTCGACGTGACGACCGAGCCCGGCGTCGGCACGACCTTCCGCATCAAGATCCCCTTGACCCTCGCGATCATCCCCGCCCTCATGGTGGGGTGCCGCGGCGGCCACTTCGCGATCCCCCAGGTGAGCCTCGACGAGCTGGTCCGCATCGACCGGGAGGCGGTGGCGACCGAGATCGAATGGATCGACGGCGCGGCGGTCCACCGTCTGCGGGGCCAGCTCCTGCCGCTGGTCGACCTCGCCCAGGTCCTCGGTTCGGGCACCACGGTGATCGACGGCAGCGAGGCGGTGAACGTCGTCGTCCTCCAGGCCGACGGCCGGCGCTTCGGCCTCGTCGTCGACGAGATCACCGACACCCAGGAGATCGTGGTCAAGCCGCTCGGCTCGCACCTGAAGGACCTCCACATGTTCGCCGGCGCCACGATCCTCGGCGACGGGCGTGTCGCCCTGATCCTCGACACCGTCGGCCTCGCCCAGGAGGCGAACGTCGGGTCCGGTGTCGCCCGCGACGCCGACCTCGTCGACGAGGCGGACGACCGGTCGCGTCGCGCCCGCGAGGCGGTCCTCGTCGTCGACCTCGGCGACGGCCACCGTGGTGCGCTGATGCTCTCGACGGTCGCCCGCCTCGAGCAGCTCTCGAGCGCCGCCATCGAGGCGAGCTCGCGGGGCCCGGTGGTCCAGTACCGGGGCGAGCTCCTGCCGCTCGTGTCGCTCTCCGCCTTGACCGGCATGGGCACCGGTCGGCCCCTCGTCGCCAGCGAGGAGGTCGACGATCTCGACGTCGTCGTGTGGACCGGTCCAGAGGGCCAGATCGGCCTCGTCGTCGACCGGATCCTCGACATCGTCGACGACGACCTCCAGGTGTCGGTCGGCAGCGACGGTTCGGTCGTCGCCGTCGTCGACGGACACGTGACCGACGTGATCGACGTCGCCGCCCTGCTCACCGCGACGACCGGGTCGACCGCGGTCGGCCTGTTGACCCCCGCTCGCCAGAGCTGACCGAGGAGCCGTCATGCAGTACTGCACGTTCACGCTCGACGACATGATCTTCGGGGTGCCGGTCGGCCAGATCCAGGAGGCCATCCGGCACCAGGAGATGACCCCCGTGCCCCGCGCCCACGAGGTGGTCGGCGGCCTCCTGAACCTCCGGGGCCAGATCGTGACCGCCCTCGACCTCCGCCGCCGGTTCGGGCTCGCCGAGCGACCCGACGGTCGCGATCCGATGAACGTGGTCGTCCGGACCCCCGATGGTGCGGTGAGCCTCCTCGTCGACCAGATCGGCGACGTCGTCGAGCTCGACGACGCCGCGCTCGAACCGGTGCCCGAAACGGCCCCCGAGCTGCTGCGTTCCCACCTCGTCGGGGCCTGCCAGCACCCGACCGGCCTGATCCTCGTCGTCGACGTCGCCCGCGTCACCGCAGCCGTCGACGCCGTCCCCGCCTGACCCCCGCCACGCCCGACCCCGCCCCTGCCAACCCCTCGAAGGACCCGCCATGAAGACCAAGACCATGACCCTCGCCCGCCGGGTGATCCTCACGATGGCTGTCGTCGGCCTCATCGCCGTCGCCTCGACCTTCGTGCTCGTCCAGACCTCGTCGTCGGTCAACGCGAACCTCGACAAGGTCGCGGAGCAGTACGAGGAGCAGCTGCTCGCGTCGGAGATGCGCAAGATCCTCTCCGACAGCCACGTCTCCGCGCTGGCGCTCGTCGTCATGCCCGACGACCTCGAGTCCCAGGTCGCCAGCATGAAGGAACAGAGCGACCGGCTCGACGCCCTCGCCACCGACCTCGCCTCCGGCGATCTCAACCCGGACGAGGAAGCGGCCCTGCGCGAGTTCTTCGCCCATCGCAACACCACCCTCCAGGCCACCGAGGTGTGGACGGCGGCGTTCGAGGCCGGTGACACCGCCGGTGCGATCGGGGCGATGATGACGCCCGAGTCGGTGGAGTCGGCCCTCGCCCAGGTCGAGGCGCTCGAGAAGTTCGAGGTCGCGGTCGCCGGACACGTCGAAGAGGTCCGCGCCGCTGCCCAGTCCGACTGGGAGCAGGCCCGGATGATCGGCATCGGTGCCGCCCTCGCGGTGATCGCCGCGGCGATGCTCGGCGGTCGCCTCCTCGCCCGCGGGGTCTCCCGCTCGGTCGAGCAGAGCGCCCTCGCCCTCACCTCGGCATCCTCGGAGCTGTCCGCGGTGTCCACGCAGATGAGCGCCGGTGCCGACGAGACCGCCGCCCAGGCCGGTGTCGTGTCCGCCGCCGCCGAGCAGGTCTCGTCGAACGTCGCCACCGTCGCCTCCGCCGTCGAGGAGCTCGGCGCGTCGATCGCCGAGATCGCCGGCCACGCCTCGGAGGCGACCCGGGTGGCGTCCACCGCGGTCACCACCGCCGAGACGACCAACCACACCGTCAGCAAGCTCGGTGAGTCCTCCGCCGAGATCGGCGAGGTCATCGAGGTGATCACCTCGATCGCCGAGCAGACCAACCTGCTCGCCCTCAACGCCACCATCGAGGCCGCCCGCGCCGGCGAGGCCGGCAAGGGCTTCGCCGTGGTCGCGAACGAGGTGAAGGAGCTCGCCAAGCAGACGGCGACGGCCACCGAGCAGATCGGCCAGAAGATCGCCGCCATCCAGGCCGACACCGGCGGCGCCGTCGACGCGATCGCCGAGATCACCCAGGTGATCAGCCGGGTCGCCGACCTCCAGACCACCATCGCTGCCGCGGTGGAGGAGCAGACCGCCACGACCAACGAGATCTCGCGCTCGGTCACCGAAGCCGCTCGTGGCTCGGCCGAGATCGCCGAGAACATCACCTCGGTGGCCATGACCGCCCGGGGCACCACCGACGCCGCGTCGGCGACCCGCTCCGCGGCTTCCGAGCTCGCGAAGGTCGCCGCCGACCTCCAGGCGCTGCTCGGCAGCACCGTCGACGGCGAGAGCGACGGGACGCCCCTCGGTGGTGAGCCGAGCTCCAGCCGTGGCTCCTCCGCTCCCGTCTGGGCCGACCAGGCCGTCGCCGCGGTCGCCGCAGGGAACTGATCGGCCGTGGACGCCCCGCTCGAGGTGCTCGCCGAGGCATCGCAGGCCCCGCGTGCGCTCGTCGTCGACGACTCGAAGGCGATGCGCATGATCCTGTCGAGGATGCTGCGCGCCCTCGGCTTCGAGGTGCTCGTGGCCGAGAACGGCCGCGAGGGCCTCGAGGTCCTCGAGCGGGCCGGTGAGGTGGCGGTCGCGCTCGTCGACTGGAACATGCCGGAGATGGACGGTGTCGAGTTCGTCCGACGCGTCAACGCCGAGCGCGGGGCGTCGCGCCCTCGCCTGATGATGGTCACCTCCGAGGCGGACATCGCGAAGGTGACGACCGCGCTCGAGGCGGGCGCCGACGAGTACGCGATGAAGCCCTTCGACGTGGAGATCATCAAGGAGAAGCTCGAGCTCCTCGGGCTGGGTGTGTCATGACCACCCGACCGATCCGCGTGCTCGTCGCCGACGACTCGGTGGTGGTGCGACGTCTCGTCACCAACGTGCTGTCGTCGAGCCCGGGCATCGAGGTCGTCGGCACCGCGCCGAACGGCCGTATCGCCCTCGCGAAGATCGAGCAGCTCGACCCCGACCTCGTCACCCTCGACATCGAGATGCCCGACATGGACGGCATCGAGACGCTCGTCGCCCTGCGCGAACAGCATCCCGATCTGCCGGTGATCATGTTCAGCACGCTCACCGAGCGAGGCGCCGCGGTCACGATCGAGGCCCTGATGCGCGGGGCGAACGACTACGTCACCAAGCCGGCGAACGTCGGGAGCGTGTCCGAGGCGATGGAGCGGGTGCGCGCCGAGCTCGTGCCCCGGATCCGCACGCTCTGTCCGCACCTGGCAACGGGTCCGACCTCGGCCGGGAGCGTCCCCGAGGAGACATCCCCCCTCGGCGACCGCGCCGTCCGTCGGCCGTCGCCGTCGGCACCGTCTCGCGTCGACGTCGTCGTGGTCGGGATCTCCACCGGCGGCCCGAGCGCGCTCGCCGAGATCGTCCCCCAACTCCCCGCCGACCTCGCGGTCCCCGTCCTGATCGTCCAGCACATGCCGCCGATGTTCACCCGACTGCTCGCCGAGCGCCTCGACCGATCGACCACGCTGTCGGTCCGGGAGGTGGCAGGCGGCGAGGCACCGGGCGCCCAGTCCTGCTGGGTCGCTCCCGGAGATCGCCACCTCGTGCTCGAGGGTTCGGCCGCCGCCCCGCGACTCGTCCTCGACGACGGACCCCGCGAGAACTCGTGTCGACCGGCGGTCGACGTGCTCTTCCGCACGGCGGCCGCCACCTACGGTCCCCACGTCCTCGGTGTCGTGATGACCGGCATGGGCCGCGACGGGGTCCGCGGGTGCGAGGAGATCGTGTCCGCCGGTGGGCAGGTCATCGTCCAGGACGAGGCGACGAGCGTCGTCTGGGGCATGCCGGGCTCGGTCGCCCGCGAGGGCCTCGCCGACGACGTCGTCCCCCTCCACCAGATCCCGGCCGAGATCGAGCGGCGTGTCGCCCTCGGACGGGTGCCCGCCACCCCGGCAGTGGGAGCGGCGAGGTGACCGCACCCCTCAGCGACGCCGATGTCGACTTCGTCCGCACCGTCGTCCACGCCGCTGCGGCGATCGTCATCGAACCGTCGAAGCGGTATCTCATCGAGAGTCGCCTCGGGCCCCTCGCCCGGCTCGACGGCATGACGATCCCCGAGCTGATCGCTGCCGCCCGGCGCGACCCGCTCGGCCGGCACCATCGCGACATCGTCGAGGCGATGACGACCAACGAGACCTCGTGGTATCGCGACGTCCACCCGTTCGACGCCCTGCGCACCCACGTGCTGCCACGTCTCGTCGAGCGGCGCCGCAACGAGCGTGCGCTCACGATCTGGTCTGCCGCCTGCTCGACCGGCCAGGAGCCGTACTCGATCGCCATGCTGATCCGCGACGAGTTCCCCGAGCTCGCGAACTGGAACGTCCGCATCGTGGCCACCGACCTCTCACGGGCGGCGGTCGCCCGAGCCGAGCAGGGCGTCTACAGCCAGCTCGAGGTCAATCGGGGCCTGCCGGCCCGCCAGCTCGCCACCCACTTCACCCGCGACGGCGCCTGTTGGACGATCAGCCCGGTGATCCGCTCGATGGTGCGGTTCGGCGTCGCGAACCTGATCGGACCCTGGCCGTCGATGCCGCCGGCCGACGTCGTGATGCTCCGCAACGTGATGATCTATTTCGACGTGGCGACCAAGCGGCGCCTGCTCGACCGCCTCCACGGGGCGATGCGTCCCGACGGCTACCTGTTCCTCGGCAACGCCGAGACGACCATGAACCTCGACGATCGCTACCAGCGGGTCGAGCCGAGCCGGGCTGGTTGCTACCAGCTGCGGACGGCTCTCACCGACGGTGCGGGTGTCGACCGAACGCCGGCGACGACGTCGTCGCGCACTCCGGAGAGGAGCTGCCCATGAACATCCCGACTGGCGAGGTGGAAGGCATCGTCGCCGAGATCTGGGAGTCGATGCTCGGACTGCCGGTGGAGACCGGCGCCGAGGACGCCCCGCGCCGAGGGCGCGAGGTGTTCGCCGCCGTGCAGATCACCGGGGCCTGGGAGGGCGCCGTGATCGTGGAGTGCGACGAGGAGGCGGCCGCCACCTTCACCACGGCGATGCTCGGCCTCGACGACGAGGAGCCGGCCGAGTCCGACATCCACGACGTGATGGGCGAGCTCGCGAACATGGCGGGCGGCAACGTGAAGGCCATGGTGGCCGGCGACACCCGCCTGTCGCTGCCCACCGTCGTGGTCGGCCGTCAGCTCGACCTCAGCGTGCCCGGCGCCGAGCGGCTCGTCACCAGCTCCTTCGTCGCGGACGGCGCGAGCTTCAGCGTCGTGGTGATGGCGAAGAACGGACCCGCCGTCGCCGCCGTCGGCTGACCCTGCGCTCGTGCTCGGGTGATGCCGAGCGTTCCGCTCCGGACGCGGAGGGGCCCCGGCCGCGGCCGGGGCCCCTGACCGTCTCCGCTCAGGACGAGCGGTGGACGGTCCGTCCTAACAGGAGCTGACCTCGCTCCAGTAGTTGGGTGCGGACTGGCGCAGCGAGGTGAAGACGAGGCTGCTGTTGAGTCCGAGGCGGTCGGCGGACCCACGGGCGTACGCGATGCCGAG
>CAZAVX010000016.1:12252-13923 GCA_964488835.1 uncultured Iamiaceae bacterium
GCCGGTGGTGGGGCGCTGGGCGCCGCAGAGGTAGGTGTTGTAGGCGGTGTTGCCGTCGACCCACCGCTTCATCCAGGACACGGCGACCCGGGAGATGTCGGAGTCGGTGCTGTTGGGGGCGAAGTGGCTCGCGCCGCGCAGCTCGACGTACATCTTCGGGGTGGCGCTCCGGATGCCGTTGTAGAGCGGCACAGCGTGGCTGCTGGTGGCGGCGACCGAGTCGTTCTGGGCGCCGACGATCAGCTGGGGCACGGTGTTGCTCGACCAGGTCTTCTGGGTGTGCCACGGGGTGAGCGGGTTGGACGCACGCAGCGAGCTGCGGCTGTTCGACGCGGCGATCGAGCCACCGCCACCCATCGAGTGACCCGCGACCGCGAGGCGGTTGCCGTCGAGGCGGCTGCGGACCGCGCTCGGAGCGCTCGAGCTCGTGATGTAGTCGAGGGCCCGCAGCAGCTGGGTGGCCCGGCTGTTCGGCTGGTCGAGGCGGCTGTTGGTGTCGATGACGATGGCGACGAAGCCATGGCTCGCCAGGCGGCGGCCGTACCAGCTCAAGCTCGAGCTGCTCGCGGTGAAGCCCGGCGACACGGCGATGCCGCCGTAGGTGCCCGAGCTCGACGGGTAGTAGATCGTGCCGCCACCGAAGCCGCTGACGAGCGACGAGACGCTGCTCGTCGACACGCTGAGCGGGCCGGAGTTGGCCGGGTTGGCCACCGACTGTGCGCTCGCCGGCGTGGTGATGAAGAACAGGCTCGTGGCGAGCATCGCCAGCGCGGCGAGTACCCCCGCGCGTCGCCTGAGTGAAGTGGTCATCGGAACTGAATCCTTTGGATCGTGGACACGGGCTGCGGAACCGGTCGACGCGCGACGGTCCGACGCCGGGTGCGGCACACACCACGGGCGCGCGTCGGGCGCGCCGAATGCCGTGGCGCTCGGTCGCCCCCGTGTCGCCGAGCCGCCGGAGACGGCCTCCGGTCTCGCCCCTCGTCCCGGTCGGTCGCGGCCGGGAGTCGGGTGACGTGACAGTAACATGACAACCCGTGAGTGACAAGGGGCACGCTGGATCGGTCTACTACTGACACCTATGTGTCAGTACGTTCGCGAGTTGTGACCGCCGGCCAGGACCGCCGGCAGCGGGTCGGCGTGCAGGACGCTGAGGTGTTGGACGCTCCGGGTCATCGCGACGTAGAGCAGGCGCGCCCCCGTCGGGCCGTCGACGAGGAAGTCGGCCGGCTCGACGACGACGACCGCGTCGAACTCGAGCCCCTTCGCCGTGGGTGGTTCGAGCACGGCCACCTGGTGGTCGAGGCCACCCCGGTCGCCGGCGGCGACGTCGAGGCGCGCGGCGGCGAGCGCCTCGAGTGCCGGCGCGTGCCACCGACCGGGGGCCACGACCCCGATCGAGCCCCAGGCCTCACCGAGCACTCCGACGCGACGCACGAGCTCGGCGAGGAGATCGTCGGGCGGCGCGACCCGGGTGATCCACGGATCGTCGCCGACGGTGCGGATGGAGCGGGACGGCGCCACCTGCGGCGCGGCGAGGGGCAACAGGCGCGAGGCCAGGTCGAGGATGGGGGCCGGCACGCGGTATCCGATCTCCAACTCGGCGATCGCGTGCCCCGGCGCTGCCAGCGCGGCGGCTGTGCTCTCGGCCGGCGCTGCCAGCGCGGCGGC
>CAZAVX010000016.1:14023-39225 GCA_964488835.1 uncultured Iamiaceae bacterium
CCGGCGCTGCCAGCGCGGCGGCTGTGCTCTCGGCCGGCGCTGCCAGCGCGGCGGCCACCTCTTCCCAGCTCGACTGGGCGCCAGGAGCGGTGGCCTGGGCGAGATCGCCGAGCACGGTGATCGACCCCGACGGCGACCGGCGGGCCACCATCCGCAGCGCCATGGCCGAGAGGTCCTGGGCCTCGTCGACCACGACGTGGCCATAGGTGGCGCGCACCCCGCCCACGAGAGCGTCGGCCTCGTCGAGGAGCGGGATGTCGGCGGCGGTCCACCGCTCGTCGTCGAGGCGGCGCGCCGGCTGTCGGTGCAGCAGCGCGAGCTCGTCGCGGTCGAACAGCCCGTCGGCGGCGGTCGCGGCGGCACGCCGGTTGCCGAGCACCCGCCGCACCAGCGCAGCCGCGCTCGTGGTGGGCCAGGTGCGGGTGACGAGCCGTTGGAAGACACGGTCGTTCTTCGCGTCGCGCGCGAAGTCGGACCCCGCGGGGGCCTCGCCGCGGTACTGGGGGAGGAGCCGGGCCTCGACCCGGCGCGCGAGCAGGGTCCGGTACACCTCCCGCGCCGCGGTGTCGTCGAGGCGTCGGGACGCCGCCGCCCGCTGCGCGTCGGCGACGTCGTCGGGGGTGAGGCGAACCCGACCCCACGGCAGGTGGAGCTCGACGGCCTCGGTGGGGAGCGAGCGCTGGTCGGCGAGCGCGCGGGCCAGCACCTCCGCCATGCGGGCGTCGCCCTTCAGCGCCGCGACCGCTGCCGGCTCGTCGGCCCGCACGGGGAACCGGGCGGCGAGGAGACCGTCGATGGTGTTCTGCGCGACCGCATGCTCACCGAGTGACGGCAGCACGTCGGAGATGTATCGGAGGAAGACCCGGTTCGGTCCGAGGACGAGCACCCGTCGCTCCTCGAGGAGCTGGCGGTGTTCGTAGAGGAGGTACGCGGCGCGGTGGAGCCCGACCGCGGTCTTGCCGGTGCCGGGCCCGCCCTGGACGATGGTGAGCTGGTCGAGCGGCGCCCGGATGATCTCGTCCTGTTCGGCCTGGATGGTGGCGACGATGTCGCGCATCTCGCCGGTACGGCTGCGGCCGAGCTCGGCGAGGAGGGGGTCGGGGATGCCGCCGCCCGAGCCGATCGAGTCGGGGTCGGTGAAGTCCTCGTCGTGGAGGGCGACGATGGTGCGGTCCTCGACCGAGAACCGCCGGCGGAGCACCAGGCCGAGCGGGTCGCGCCAGGTGGCCCGGTAGAAGGGGGCCGAGACCGGCGCCCGCCAGTCGACCACCACCGGCTCACCGTCGTCGTCTTCGACGTGGCGGCGGCCGACGTGGAAGCGGTCGCCCTCCTCGGTGTCGATCCGACCGAAGCACAGCGGCGCGCGTCCGTCGAACGACGCCGCGCGGCGGCGCAGGTGGTAGGTGGCGGCTTCGGAGTCGAGGGCGGTGGCCCCACCCTCGATCGACAGCGCGGCGTCGGTGCGTCGGCGCATCGCCTCGAGGCAGCGGTGGGCGTGGTCGAGGTGGGCCTGTTCGGCCCGTCGTGCGTCCTCGACGGGATCGGTCGGCTCGACGGGATCGGTCGGCTCGACGGGATCGGTCGGCTCGCCCGCCTCGAGCGGGAGCTCAGGCATGTGACCTCCTCGGCGCGCACGCGCGCCGACGGCCCGTCGCCGGCGCGACGGGGGGGTGGACAGGTTGCGTGTGGGGCGGAGCACGCTATCGGCCGTGAGGGTGGCGCGAAAGCGGGTTGTCGGCGTGTCGAGATCCATTCGCAGGTCGAACAGGTGTTCGATACGGTGGGGGTATGGGATGGCGCAACCCCCCGGTGCCCTGGTCGGTGCTCGAGCAACGGCTCGCCGGCACCTCGCGCGGCGACCACCCCTTCCCCGGCGACGGCTCCGACAGCCCGGCCTGGTCGCGCAGGCGTGACCCCTACCAGCCGGCGCCGCTGCCCCGACCGCGGGCCACCGTGCCCTACGCCGAGCTGCACTGCCACTCGAACTTCAGCTTCCTCGACGGGGCCTCCCACCCCGAGGCGCTCGTCGAGGAGGCGGTCCGTCTCGGCCTCGAGGCCCTCGCCCTCACCGACCACGACGGGTTCTACGGCATCGTCCGCTTCGCCGAGGCCGCCCGCGCCCACGGTCTGCCCACCGTGTTCGGCGCCGAGCTCACGCTGGGAGCCACCGCCCCCCAGATGGGCGTGCCCGATCCCGCCGGCACCCACCTCGTCGTGCTCGCCCGCGACCCCACCGGGTACGCGTCGCTCGCCCGCGCCATCAGCGAGGCCCAGCTGGCGGGGGAGAAGGGGGCGCCCCGGCTCGACCTCGACACCCTCACCCATCACGCCGGTCCCCCCGGGCACTGGGCGGTGCTCACCGGGTGCCGCAAGGGCGCGGTGAACCGGGCGCTCGAAGCCGAGGGGCCGGCGGGCGCCCGGCGCGAGCTGCTCCGCCTCGTCGAGCGCTTCGGCACCGAGCACGTGTTCGTCGAACTGTGGGACCACGGGCACCCGCTCGACTCGGCCCGCAACGACACCCTCGCCCAGCTCGCCCTCGGGGTGGGGGTCGAGCCGATCGCCACCAACAACGTCCACTACGCCACCCCGCGCGATCGCCGGCTCGCCACCGCCGTCGCCGCGGTGCGCGCCCGCCGCGGCCTCGACGACATCGACGGGTGGCTCCCCGCGTGCTCGGGGGCCCACCTGCGGTCGGGAGCCGAGCAGGCGCAACGGTTCGCCCGCTATCCGGGCGTGGTCGAGCGGGCGGCCGAGCTGGGGCGGGCGTGCGCGTTCGATCTCGCCCTCGTCGCCCCCGACCTGCCCCCGTTCCCGTGCCCGCCCGGCCTCGACGAGATGGCCTACTTGCGCCGCCTCACCGAGGAGGCCGCCACGGCGCGCTACGGCCCCCGCCACGACGAGCGGGTGCCGGGCGCCTGGCGCCAGATCGACCACGAGCTGCAGGTCATCGAGCAACTCGGGTTCCCCGGCTACTTCCTCATCGTCTGGGACATCGTCCAGTTCTGCCGTCGCCACGACATTCTCTGCCAGGGGCGGGGCTCGGCCGCCAACTCGGCGGTCTGTTACGCCCTCGGCATCACCAACGCCGACGCCGTCTCCCTCGGCCTGCTCTTCGAGCGGTTCCTCTCGCCCGAGCGCGACGGGCCGCCCGACATCGACATCGACATCGAGAGCGACCGGCGCGAGGAGGTCATCCAGTACGTCTACGAGCGCCACGGGCGCCGGCACGCCGCCCAGGTGGCCAACGTGATCACCTACCGGGCCAAGTCGGCGGTGCGCGACATGGCCAAGGCGCTCGGCTATGCCCCCGGCCAGCAGGACGCGTGGAGCAAGGAGGTCGACCGGTGGGGGCCGGTCTCGGCGGTGGCCGACCGGTCACAGACCTCGGTGCCTCCCGACGTGCTCGACCTCGCCCTCGAGATCGAGCACGCCCCCCGTCATCTCGGCATCCACTCGGGCGGCATGGTGCTCTGCGACCGCCCGGTCATCGAGGTGTGCCCGGTCGAGTGGGCCCGCATGGAGGGGCGCACGGTGCTCCAGTGGGACAAGGACGACTGCGCCGCGGTGGGCCTCGTGAAGTTCGACCTGCTCGGCCTCGGGATGCTCACCGCGCTCCATCTCACCATCGACCTCGTGCGCGAGCACCAGGGCATCGACATCGACCTCGGCGCCCTGCCCCAGGACCCCGAGGTCTACGACATGCTCTGCCGGGCCGACTCGATCGGGGTCTTCCAGGTCGAGAGCCGGGCCCAGATGGCCACCCTGCCCCGGCTGCGCCCCCGGTGCTTCTACGACCTCGTCGTCGAGGTCGCCCTCATCCGGCCCGGCCCCATCCAGGGCGGGTCGGTGCACCCCTACATCCGGCGGCGCAACGGCCGGGAGCCGGTCACCTACCTGCACCCGCTGCTCGAACGCTCGCTCGCGAAGACCCTCGGCGTGCCGCTCTTCCAGGAGCAGCTCATGCAGATGGCCATCGACGTCGCCGGCTTCACACCGGGCGAGGCCGATCAGCTGCGCCAGGCGATGGGTGCCAAGCGCAGCGCCGAGCGCATGGAGCGGCTCCGCCAGCGCCTCTATGACGGCATGGCCGAGCGAGGCATCACCGGCGAGGTGGCCGACGCCATCTACGACAAGCTCGCGGCGTTCGCGAACTTCGGGTTCCCCGAGAGCCACTCGGTGTCGTTCGCCTACCTCGTCTACGCGAGCTCGTGGCTGAAGCGCTACCACCCGGCGGCCTTCTGCGCCGGGTTGCTCGGCGCGCAGCCGATGGGCTTCTACTCCCCGCACTCGCTCGTCCAGGACGCCCGTCGTCACGGCGTCCCCGTCGCCACCCCCGACCTCAACCGCTCCGGGGTCCACGCCACCCTCGATGGCCCGGCGGGGGCGCCGGCGCCTCCGGGCACGCCCCCCGAGCGCTGGGGCGAGGGCGGGCCGGTGGTGCGGTTGGGGCTGTCGTCGGTGCGCGGGGTGAGCATCGAGCTCGCCGAGCGCATCGTCGCCGGCGCCCCGTACCGTTCGGTCGAGGACCTCGCCCGACGCGTCGGCCCCTCCACCGCGGTGCTCGAGGCGCTCGCCACCGCCGGTGCCTTCGGGTGCTTCGAGCTCGACCGCCGTGAGGCCCTGTGGTCGGCCGGGGCGATGGCCCAGGCCCGCGACGACCGACTCGAGGGGCTCGTCACCGGGGCCGACGCTCCCACCCTTCCCGGCATGTCCGACCACGAGCTGGCCATGGCCGACCTGTGGGCCACCGGCGTGTCGCCCGACGGCCATCCCACCCGCTTCGTCCGCGACCACCTCCGCCGCCGCGGGGTGCGCACCGCCGCCGAGCTCGCCGAGCTGGCGCACGACACCAAGGTCTGCGTCGGCGGGGTGGTCACCCACCGCCAGCGACCGGCCACGGCGTCGGGCACCACGTTCGTCAACCTCGAGGACGAGACGGGCCTCGTCAACATCGTCGTCTCGACGGGGTGCTGGGCCCGGTTCCGCCCGGTGGTCCGTGGCTCACCCGCCCTGCTGGTGCGCGGTCGTCTCGAACGGGGTGACGGGGGAGTGGTGAACGTCATCGCCGAGCGCATCGAACCCCTCCCGCTGCCGGGTGCCACGGGCCGCTCCCGCGACTTCAGATGAGGACCTTCGGCCCCTCATCTGACCCCTGGCGATGCCGACGGGAGCCATGGTGCCCGCACCTCCCCCCATCCCCATGACGACCCGACCCGCTCCGGAGTGGCAGTGACCACACCCGCCCACGACGCCGAGTTCTTCGAGCGGGTCATCCACGCGACCCGCGACGGCATCCTCGTGTGCCGCGCCGTCCGCGACGACGCGGGGCAGATCGTCGACTTCGAGATGGTCTTCCTCAACCAGGTCCTCCAGACGATGATCGACCCGGGGGGCGACTGGGTGGGCCACACGCTGCGCTCCCACCTCCCCAACACCCTCGAGGACGGGCGTTTCCAGCTCCTCGTCGACGCCGTCGAATCCGGCCGACCGACGAGCGCCGAGCTCGAGGTCGACTTCCGGCTCGGGACCCGACACTGGTTGTCGATCGCCGCGACGCCCCAGGGCGACGAGGTCGTCGTCTCCCTCGAGGACGTCACCCACCAGCACGACGCGCTCGACCTCCTCGCCGAGAGCGAGCAGCGCTACCGCGAGCTCGTCGAGCACCAGGCCGAGCTCGTGTGCCGGTTCCTCCCCGACACCACCATCCTGTTCGCGAACGAGGCGTTCGCCCGCTACTACGACCACGAACCCCACGAGCTGGTCGGCAAGCGCATGATCGACCTCATCCCCGAGGCGCGTCGCGAGCCGGCGGCCCTCACCATCGGGTCGCTCTCCCCCGAGCGGCCCACCATCACCGACGAGGGCTTCCTCATCGCACCCGACGGCACCCAACGATGGCAGCAGTGGACGACCTCGGCGGTCGTCGAGGACGGTGAGATCACCGAGATCCAGGCGGTCGGCATCGACATCACCGACCGCAAGCGAGCCGAGATCGCCATCCGCGACCACTCCGACATCCTCGCTCTCGTCACCACGCTGAGCCTGCGGTTCATCGACATGCGCTCCGAGGAGTTCGACGCCGGCATCGAGGCGGCCCTCGAAGACCTCGGCCACTCGCTCGGCGTCGACCGCACGTACCTCGTGCTGTACCGGCCCGGCAGCTCGATCTTCGACATGACCCACGAGTGGTGCGCAGAGGGGGTTTCATCGGTCCGACACCTGGTCACCGGCATTTCCGACAGGTCGGCGCCGCGCATGCGCGAGCAGCTGCGCGCGGGTGAACCGGTGAGCATCGCGTCCATCGACGATCTCGGTCCCGAGTGGGCGGCCGAGCGCGAGAGCTACCGCCACACCGAGGTGGAGTCGACGATCATCGCCCCGATCATCGACGGGGGTGAGCTCGTCGGCACCGTCGGCTTCGACGTGCTCCGCACCGACCGTCCCATCGGGGAGCACGACCTCGCGGCCGTCCGCTCGGCTGCCGGCGTGTTCGGTCAGATCCTCGCCCGACGCTCGGCCGAGGTCGAGATGCGCCAGTCCGAGCAACGGTTCCGCGCGCTCGTGGCCGGCGTCCCCGATCTGCTCGTCCGGGTCGACCACGAGGGCCGGATCCTCGACTGGCGCCCGCCTCGCGACGGCGAGTCCCCGGCGGCCGACGTCGTCGGGGCGCCGGTGAGCGAGGTCTTCCCCGAGCTCGCGGGCCTCGTCGAGCGGGTCCGCAGCCGGGGTCTCGACGGCTCCACCGTGGAAGCGGCGATCGACGTCGACAGCCCCACGGGCCTCGTCTCCTACGACACCCGGGTCACCCTCGCGGGTGAGGAGGCCATCGCGGTGGTCCGCGACGTCACCGCCCAGCGGGAGCTGCAGATGTCGCTGCTGCACCAGGCCACCCACGACGGCCTCACCGGGCTCGCGAACCGGCGGCTCTTCTCCGAACGGGTCGACGCGGCCATCGCCCACGGCCGCGAGGGGGGCGGCTACCCCGCCGTGCTCTTCATCGACCTCGACCGCTTCAAGGTGCTCAACGACAGCCGGGGCCACGACACGGGCGACGGGGTCCTCCAGGAGGTCGCGGCCCGCATCGAGCGTTCGGTGAGGCCCGGCGACGTCGTCGCGCGGCTCGGGGGCGACGAGTTCGCCGTCCTCGTCCACCGCGTGTCGTCGGTCGGCGACGCCTTGGCGCTCGCCGAGCGCATCGTCGCCGTCACCGCCGAACCCGTCGAGATCGGCGACGAGAGCCTCGTCATCACCGCCAGTGTCGGGGTCGTGCTCGGCGACGCGTCGAGCACCACCGCCTCGTTGCTGCGCGACGCCGACGCCGCGATGTACCACGCGAAGGCGCGAGGACGGCACCGGGTCGAGCTCTTCACACCGGCCATCCACGAGGCCGCCCTCGCCCGCCACCAGATCGAGCACGAGCTGCGGCGGGCGCTCGAGATCGACGAGCTGGTGCTGCACTACCAGCCGCTCTGGTCGATCACCACCGCGCGCTGGGTGGGCGCCGAGGCGCTCGTGCGGTGGAACCATCCGACACGGGGCCTGCTCCCTCCGGCGGAGTTCCTCCCCGTGGCCGAGGACGCCGGCCTGATGGCGAGGCTCGGCGCGTGGGTGCTCGACCGGGCGTGCCGCGACGCCGTCCGGTGGACCTCGGGCGGCGCACCCGGCCTCCGGCTCTGGGTGAACCTGTCGGCCGAGCAACTGACCTCGAAGGTGCTCGTGAGCGACATCGTCGACGCCCTCGAGACCCATGGCGTGAAGCCCGGGATGATCGGCGTCGAGGTCACCGAGACCGCCCTCGTTGGCGACGTCGACCAGGCCCGTTCGAACCTCGGTCGACTCCGCGCCCTCGGCGTCGCGGTAGCGCTCGACGACTTCGGCACCGGACTCTCCTCGCTCACCCACCTCGACACCCTCCCCCTCGACGTCGTCAAGCTCGACGGGTCGTTCGTCGCGGGTGCGGGCACGCCCGGCCGCCAGCACGATCTCGTCGACGGCATCGTCCGCCTGCTGCGCCGCCTCGGGGTCGAGGTGCTCGCCGAACGGGTCGAGGGCCCCGACGAGCTCCTCGCGCTCGAAGGTCTCGGGGTCGACACCGTCCAGGGCTACCACCTCGGACGGCCGATGCCGGTCGACGAGCTCTGCACCTTCGTCGCCGGGTCGACGAGCTCGGTGGCCGACCTGGCCGAGGCCTAACGCAGCACTTGGGCGAGTCGGCCGAGCATCTCGGCCACCGAGGTGTGCAGCTCGGGTTCGCCGTGCGTGGCGGCCCGGTCGTTGATCTGTTCGCCGAGCAGACGGAGCGTCGTGGCCACCGCTTCGCACTCGCTGCGGGTGACCGAGTCGCGGTCGCCGCGCAGGAGGGGGACGGTCTGGTCGAGTTGGAGGCGGAGCGTGGCCTCGGCTTCCGCGGGGGAGAGCCGCCCGTCGAGCACCGCCTTGGCGGTCTCGGTCGCGAAGCGAACTCGGTCGGCGGGGTGCACGGTCAGGCGGGAGCGGAGCGGCCGTCGAGCGACAGCGGGTGGAGGGGCATGACGTGGGCTTCGTCGGGTCGGGCGAAGAGGTATCCCTGGGCGAGGTCGCACCCCATCTGTTCGAGCAACAGGAGCTGCTCGTCGGTCTCGACCCCCTCGGCGATCACGGTCAGCCGCAACGAGTGGGCGAGGTCGATGATGCCCCGCGTGATGGCCCGATCCTGTTCCTCGTGGGCGATGGCCGAGACGAAGCTGCGGTCGATCTTCACGACATCGACGGGGAGGCGGGTGAGGTAGGAGAGGGACGAGTAGCCGGTGCCGAAGTCGTCGACCGCGATGCGCACCCCGAGCGTCTTCAGCTCGCGGACGGCGTGGATGGCGCGGTCGAGGTCGATCATCAGCGCGCTCTCGGTGATCTCGAGGCAGAGCTTCGCCGGGTCGATGCCGAGCTGGCCGATGACGAGGGCGACCTCGGAGGTCAGGCCGGGCTGGCAGAGCTGGCGGGCCGAGAGGTTCACCGCGACGGTGAGGCCGGCGGTGTCGGGGTCGGCCGACCAGTCGGCGAGCTGGCGGCACGCCTCCTTCAGGACCCATCGCCCGACGCGATCGATGAGGTCGGTCTGTTCGGCGATGGGGATGAACTCGACCGGGCGGATCATGCCGCGGGTCGGGTGGATCCACCGCACGAGCGCCTCGGCGCCGGTGGTGCGGCGGGTCGAGAGGTCGACGGTCGGTTGGTAGTGGACGCGCAACTCGCCGGCGGGGAGGGCGCGGCGCAGCTCGCTCTCGGTCTCGAGGCGGGTCACGGCTTGGGCGTGGTGGGTCGGTTCGAACACCGCGTGGCCGCCGCGACCGCGGTCCTTGGCCTGGTAGAGGGCGATGTCGGCATCGCGGAGCAGCGAGGCGGCGGTGACCCCGGGGGCGCTCGGGAGGGCCACGCCGACGCTCGCGCTGACGTGGATCGCCCGACCGTCGATCTCGAAGGGCGCCTCGAGGGCGTCGGAGATGCGTCCGGCGATGGCGTCGACCCGGTCGCTGAAGGTCGCGTCCTCGCACATCAGTGCGAACTCGTCGCCTCCGAGGCGCGCGACCATGTCGCCGGGCCGCACGCAGTCGCGCAACCGGTGCGAGACCTCGATGAGCAGGGCGTCGCCGAGTTCGTGGCCGAGCGAGTCGTTGATGACCTTGAAGTGGTCGAGGTCGACGACGAACACGCCGACGGTGGTGGCGAGCACGCTACGGCGCTCGAGCGTGCGCTGGAGGCGGTGGACGAACAGGGTGCGGTTCGGGAGGCCGGTCAGGGCGTCGTGGAACGCCCGGTGGAGCGTCTCTTCCTCGGCCCGGCGGCGGTCGAGGGCGAGCCCGAGCGCGTTGGCGATCGACTGGACGAAGATCGTGTCGTCGGGCATGAACAGGCGGCGCCGGGCCGAGTGGACCGACAGGGCCCCGTAGGGACGGTGCGGGCCGGTGACCGGCACCGAGAGCATCGAGTGCGGTCCGCCGAAGCGCAGGTGCGGGGGGATGTCGAATCGCTCGTCGGTGGGCAGGTCGTCGACGACGACGGTCTTGCGCTCGGTGATGGCGAGCACCTCGGGCACCGGCTCGTCGGTGCCGATCGTGATGAGCCCGCTCAGCTCCCGCGTCGGGCCGAGCGCGGCTTCGAGGAGCAGCATCTCCTCGCCCATCACGTGGCGGTAGAGCTCGACGCCGTCGACGCCCATCGTGCGGCGGATGATGGCGATGGCCTCGAGGGCGAGGAGCGACGGATCGGCACCTTCGAGCGCCCGTCGTCCGAGCTGGGCGACGCCGACCTGCTGCTCGAGGCTCGCCTCGAGCTCGGCGGTGGCGGCCACGTGGCTGCTGACGTCCTCGGCGCACAGCACGAGACCCTGCACGGAGGGGTCGCCGACCCGGTTGGCGATGCTGATCTCGAGGTCGATCCACGCGCCGTCGGCGGCGCGATGGCGCGTGCGGATGCCGTCGCGGCGCGAGCCCGGCTCGCCGGCCACCGTGGCGATCAGCTCAGAGATGCGGGCGCGATCGGCCCCGTCGATGCGGTCGACCGCGGGGGAGCCGAGGAGCGAGTCCTCCGGCCATCCGAGGATGCTGACCGCTCGGGGGCCGAGCTCGACGTAGGTGCCCTCGGCGTCGAGCACGGCCACCGCGACGTCGGACTCCTCGAGCAGCGAGACCAGCCGTTGACGCTCGGTGCCGAGCTCGGCGAGGGCTGCGCTGGTGCGGCGTCGGTCGCGCACCTCGGCGAACACGCCGACGAGGGCGAGCAGCGCCGCGGCGATCGGCGGGACCAGACGCAATGGTCCCGAGAGCAGCGCGGTGGCTACCGCGGCGAGCGGTCCGCCGACGAGGGCGAGCGCGACCACGGGATGGATGCCACTGCGATCGGCTGACATCGGGCCCGTGTCCCCCCTCTCGGTGTGCGTCTCGTGCCGGTTCCATCGGCACCGGCGCCCGCCGATCAAGGTGCAGATGTCACTGCGTGGGGCACCAACCTACCGCCGGGTAGGCGTCCGGTGCCAAGGATGGTGCCCGAGGCGTGCGGCGCCTCAGCCGGGGACCCGCTCGATCCGGGCGCCGAGGGACCGCAGCTTCTCGTCGATGCGCTCGTACCCGCGGTCGATCTGGCTGATGTTGGCGATCGTCGACCGGCCCTCCGCACACAGTGCGGCGATCAGCATCGACATCCCCGCCCGGATGTCGGGCGACTGGAGGTGGGCGCCCCGAAGCCTCGACGGGCCGGTGACCACCGCGCGGTGGGGGTCGGCGACGATGATGCGAGCCCCCATCTCGATGAGACGGTCGGTGAAGTAGAGGCGGCTCTCGAACATCCACTGGTGGAGCAGCACCGTGCCCGACGCCTGGGTGGCCACCACGAGGGCGATCGACATGAGGTCGGCGGGGAAGCCGGGCCAGGGGGCCTCGTGGATCCGGGGGATCTTGCCCCCGTGGTCCTCACGGATGTGGAGGTCCTGGGTGGGCACGACGAGCATGTCGCCCTCCACCTCGACCCGCACGCCGAGGATGGCGAACTTCGCGACGATCATCCGCAGGTCGTCGTGGCGCACGGGCCCGACGCGCAGCTCGCCCTCGGTGACCGCGCCGAGACCGATGTAGGAGCCGACCTCCATGAAGTCGGGGGAGACGACCACGTCGGTGCCGTGCAGCTCGTCGCGACCCTCGATGACGAGGAGGTTCGAGCCGACGCCCTCGATCGACGCGCCCATCGAGCGCAGCATGTGGCAGAGGTCCTGGACGTGGGGCTCGGACGCGGCGTTGCGGATGACGGTGGTGCCCGTCGCGAGCGAGGCCGCCATGATCGCGTTCTCGGTGGCCATCACGGAGGCCTCGTCGAGCAGGATGTCGGCGCCGACCAGCCGCCCGTTGCTGCGGAGGTGGTGGTCGTGACCGGACTCGGACATCGTGGCGCCGAGCGCGTCGAAGGCGTGCCAGTGGGGATCGTTGCGTCGGCGACCGATGGTGTCGCCGCCCGGTGGGGGGATCGTCACCTCGCCGAAGCGGGCGAGGAGCGGCCCGGCGAGCAGCAGCGAGGCCCGGATCTTGGTGCAGAGGGCGGGGTCGAGCGGTCGTGGCGACACACCGGCGGGGTCGATGGTGACGGATCCGTCCGGGTGACGGGTGACGTCGGCGCCGAGCGAGGTGAGCAGGCGCAGCATCGTGCGCACGTCGCCGATGTCGGGGACGTTCGTGATCGTGGTGGGGGTGGTGGCGAGCAGCGTGGCGGCGAGCATCGGCAGGGCCGCGTTCTTGTTGCCCGCCGGCCGGATCGTGCCGGTGAGGGGCTGGCCACCGGTGATGTCGAAGCGTTCCATCGGGGGCGGAGCCTACCGGCGGGCCGTCCGGCGGGCACCGCCGGGGTCGGCCCCACCCCTGGTGGGAGCGGTCAGATCGGCTGGCTCGGCCCCACCGAGCGGGGACCGTCGTCGGGCCCCTGCTCACCGGCGCGGAACAGCTCGCCGATGCCGGCCACCGCGCCGGCGACTCCCGACATGTCGGCGGGCAGGAAGATCTTCGTGGCCTGGCCGTTCGCGATGCGCCCGAGGGCCTCGAGGTACTTGATGGCGAGGAGGTCGGTGGTGGGGTTGCCGTCGTGGATCGCGGCGTAGACCGACCGGATGGCCTCGGCTTCACCCTCGGCGACGGTGAGCTGGCGGTACTTCTCGGCGTCGGCGATGGCCTTGATGGCGTCGGCCTGGCCCTGGGCCTCGAGTACCTGCTGCTGCTGGACGCCTTCGGCTTGGAGGATCGCCGCCGCCTTCTCGCCCTCGGCCCGCGTGATGGCGGCGGTGCGCTCGCCCTCGGCCTGGGTGACCACGGCCCGGCGGGTCCGCTCGGCACGCATCTGCTCGTGCATGGCGTTCATGACGTCGGGCGGCGGGTCGATGCGCTGGATCTCGACGCGCACGACGCGCACACCCCAGTTGTCGGTGGCGTCGTCGAGGATCTGGCGGAGGTTGATGTTGACCTTGTCGCGGGAGGTGAGCACCTCGTCGAGGGTCATGTCGCCGATGACGTTGCGGAGGTTCGTCTGGGCGAGCTTGGTGACCGCCATGAGGAAGTTCCCGACCCGGTAGAGCAGGCGTTGGGGGTCGGTGGGCTCGTAGTAGACGACGGCGTCGACGGTGACCGACACGTTGTCGGAGGTGATGACGTCCTGGGGTGGCACGTCGACGACCTGCTCGCGCATGTCGATCAGGCGGATCGTCTGGACGATCGGGATGATGACGCGGAGCCCGGCGTCGACGGTCGCCTTGTACTTGCCGAGGTTCTCGACGATGCCCTTCTGGTGGGGGCGGACGATGCGTACACCCGCCGCCACGTACACCAGGAGGAACAGGGCGAGGATGGCGAAGACGATGGCCACGCCGGTCATCGAGGTCTCCTTTGAGGGTCGCCGTCGGAGTTCCCTAGGTGTAGCAGGTGCACCGGGTGCGATGTCGGCTCGTTCGGAGGTGGTGTGTGCGAGCGCCCGCGCTCAGGTCCCGGAGGTGGGGGCCCCGTCGTCGGTGCCGGGACCGGAGTCGGTCTCGGTGGGGAGCTCGACCGGGAACACGACGACCCGAGTGCCCCGCACCTCGGCGACCCGCACGATCGTGCCGGCGTCGATGGCCTGGCCGTCGAGGCTCTCGGCCCGCCACTCCTGTCGCTCGATGCGGACCATCCCGAGATCGGCGTTGTGGCGGCCGATGGGTGTGAGCAGCGGTCCCTGGGCGCCGATGAGGTGGTTCGCGCCGATGCCCTCGGAGGGGTAGTCGCGGTCGAGCCGGTGGGCGAGGGGCCGCAGGGCGGCGAAGGTGCCCGCGGAGAGGACGAGGAAGACGAGCCACTGGAGGGCGATGCCGAGCCCGAGGACCGACGCCCCGGCCGCCGCGGCGGCACCGAGGGCGAAGGGGAGCATGAAGAGCGAGCCGGCGGCGAGGATCTCCCCGACGCCGAAGCCGACGGCGGTGAGGAGCCAGATCCACAGCCAGTTGTCGGGGTTGTCCATGCTCGCCCTCGCTCGGTGATCGCCGTTCCACCGCCGTTCGCACGGCGCGCCCGACTCTACCCAGCGGATCGCCTTGGTAGCGTCGAGGCATGGAGCGCCCCGTCATCCTCACCGTCCACGCACACCCCGACGACGAATCCTCCAAGGGTGCACCCACCATCGCGAAGTACCGCGCGATGGGGGCCCACACCGTGCTCGTCTGCTGCACCGGCGGCGAGGAAGGCGACATCCTCAACCCGGCGATGGACACCCCCGAGGTGCGGGCCGACATCGCGGCCGTGCGCCACAAGGAGCTCGACCTCGCGGCGAGCGTCATCGGCTACGAGGTCGTCGAGCGGCTCGGCTACCGCGACTCCGGCATGCCCGAGTCGCCCTCGAACGAGCACCCGGACTGCTTCTGGCAGGCCGATCTCGACGAGGCCATCGGGAAGCTCGTCGCGGTGGTCCGCCGCGAGCGCCCCCACGTCATCGTCACCTACTCCGACGACCAGCGCGGGTACCAGCATCCCGACCACCTGCGGGTGCACGACATCAGCGTGCCGGCCTTCGACCGGGCCGGCGACCCCGACTGGTACCCCGAGGCCGGAGAGCCCTGGCAGCCGCTGAAGCTGTATTACACGACCTGGTCGCGGGCCCGCATGGTCGCCATGCACGAGAAGTACCTCGAGCTCGGGCTCGAGTCGCCCTACGGCGAGCGGTTCCTCAACAACGCCGACCGGCCCGACCAGGACCACCGCATCACCACCCAGGTGCCCATCGACGGCTACCAGGACGCCCGTACCGAGGGCCTCCTCGCCCATGCCACCCAGGTCGACCCCGAGTCGCCGTTCTGGTTCGGCCTGCCCCGCGACGTCGCGAACTCCGTGCACCCCTACGACGACTACATCCTCGCCCGCTCGCTCGTCGAGACCGACATCCCCGAGACCGACCTGTTCGCCGGCATCGAGGGCCTCGTCTGGGAGGAGCCGGCGTGAGCGACCTGTTCAGCGAATCCTGGTGCCGCGAGGTGTCCGCCTCGCTCGCCGACCTGCCCGGAGGCCCCGGTGGCTCGGGCGTCGTCCAGTTCGTCGTCACCGGTGGTGACCCCGACCGGGTGCACCTCACGTGGGTGCTCGACGAGGGGCGGGTGGCCGGTGTGTCCACCGAGGCCGACGCCGAGCCGCAGGTGGTGGTCCCGATGTCACGCCCCGTTGCCGAGCAGATCGTGGCCGGTGAGCTCGATCCCGCGGTCGCGTACATGCGTGGCGATCTGAAGCCCGAGGGCAGCTCGGGCGCGTGGTTCGCGCTCCTCTCCGCCCTGGCCCGCGACGACACCCGGGCGGCCCTGGCGGGCTGAGCGCGGCTCCGACCTCGCCTCAGCCGGCGCGCTGGGCGTCGCGCAGGTGGCGGTACGACACGATCTCGACGCCCGTGCGGCGGATGAGGCCCCGCAGCTCGGGATCGTGGACGACGAGGTGGAGGTCGTCGACCCGCTGCGCCCAGTCGGGCGCGTGGGCGCGCAGCTCGTCGCTGTCGACGGCGGGGTGCACGTAGACCTCGGTGACGCCGGGGCGGAGCTCTTCGAGCACCCGATGGATGGCGCGCCGGCTCCCCACCCCGTCGCCGCCGACGACGGCCAGGTGGTCGGGGAAGAGGACTCCCTCCTCGGCGGCGAGGCGGCGGAGGGGGAACCCCGCGGCCTTCTCGCCGAGCTCGCCGGGGAGTCGCACCGGCAGGGAGAACTCGACGGCGAGCTCGAGGTACACGTCGAAGAACTCGGGGCGCATGTGCAACGCACCGAGGTGTGAGTCGAGGTGGGTGACGTCGAAGCCCCACACGATGGCCCGCTCGATCTGGGTGCGGCACTCGCGGCGCAGCTCGTCGAGGTCGGCGTGCTCCCACAGCTCGCCCGGGGTGCGGGGGAAGCCGCCGTCGCCGTCGACGAGCGACGGCGCGTGGGTGATCGGCCCCCACCGGTAGAGGTCGAACTCGGCGTTCAGGGTGAGCTGGACCCCGACGTCCTCACCCCGGTACGCGGCGGCGGCGGCCCGGGCCCAGGGCGCGGGCACCATCAGCGAGGCACAGCTGGCCAGGCCGTCGCGGAGGGCCTGGTACACCCCGGAGTTGGCGGCGTGGCTCGACCCGAGATCGTGGGCGGTGACGATGAGCAGTCGGGCGTCGGGCGGATACCCCAGTCGTTCGGCGAGAGTGCGCATCGGCACCGACGCTATCGCCCTCGGGCGTCGGCTCGGGCGAGCGGGTGCTCAGCCGGCGGCCGTGGCGAGGGGGTCGAGGGGCACACCCGGACCTCCGCACGCGGTCCACATGCCTCGCCCGGCCTCGCGGGCCGCGGCCTCGGCGTCGGCGAGGGTGCGGCGGTGGGCGCCGTTCGGTTCGACGTGGAGGGTGGTGGCGTACCCGCCTGCGACCATCGCCTCGTTGAGGAACAGGTCGTCGTCGGCCCGGTAGAGGTAGAGCAGCAGGCGGTCGAAGTGGTCGCGGGCCTCGACGTCGCGCTCGGTGCGCACGAGGGTTCCGGGCGGCACGAGCGCGTGGAGGTGCTCGCGGGCCTCGGCGCCGAAGCACTCGACCGGGCGGGTGGGGTGGGAGGTCTCGGGCGTGTCGATGCCGAGCAGCCGCACGCGCTCGCGTCGCCCGCGCCCGAAGTCGAGCACCACCGTGTCGCCGTCGACGACGCGCTCGACGATGGCCGTGCCCTCGGTGGGGGATCCGGACGTCGACCCGGTCGCGGTGTCGGCCGCGGGGGTCGTGCACCCCGCCACCACACCGAGGACGGCGAGCAGCCCGGCGACGAGCGTGGCGCGGGCGCGGGTGACGGCGGACATGTCGGAGCCTCGGAGGTGGTGGGGCGGGACCCGGCCGGACCGGGCCCCGCCACCCGGACTACAGGCGCTGGATGATGGTGCCGGTGCCGAGGCCGCCGCCGCAGCACATCGTGACGAGCGCGTGCTCGCCGTCGGTGCGCTCGAGCTCGTGGAGCGCCTTGGTCATGAGGAAGGCGCCCGTGCCGCCGAGCGGGTGCCCCAGCGCGATGGCGCCCCCGTTCGGGTTGACGGTGTCCATGTCGGGCTCGAGCTCCTTCGCCCAGGCGAGGACGACCGAGGCGAACGCCTCGTTGATCTCGGTGAGGTCGATGTCGGACATCGACATGCCGGTGCGGGCGAGCAGGTGGCGGGTGGCGTCGATGGGGCCGGTGAGCATCAGCACCGGGTCGACCCCGACGTTGCAGGTGTCGACGATGCGAGCCCGCGGGGTGAGGCCGAGCTGCTCGGCCTTCTGACGGGTCATCAGCAGCACGGCCGCGGCGCCGTCGGAGATCTGCGAGGACGAGCCGGCGGTGTGGACGCCGTTCTCGCGCCCGACCGGCTTGAGGTTCGCGAGCGCCTCGAGGGTGGTCTCGCGGAGGCCCTCGTCGCGCTCGACGCGGTGGGTGGTGCCGGTTGGCGTGCCCTCGTCGTCGACGTCGGGTGCGTCGATCGGGACGATCTGGGTCTCGAAGCGACCCTCGGCCCAGGCCTGCGCGGCGAGCTGCTGGGAGCGGAGACCGAACTCGTCGCAGTCGGAGCGGGAGATGCCCCACTTCTCGGCGATGCGCTCGGCGCCCTCGAACTGCGAGGTCATCTCGTACTGCTCGAAGTACGTGTTGGGGGTGGGCCGACCGAAGTCGGTCCGCATCGGGGCGCCGATGGGCACCCGACTCATGACCTCGACGCCACAGGCGACCGCGGTGTCGACCACGCCGCTCGCCACGAGCGCGGTGGCGAGGTTGGTGGCCTGCTGGGACGATCCGCACTGGGTGTCGACGGTGGTGGCGGCGACGCTGAGGGGCAGACCGGCGGCGAGCCAGGCGGTGCGGGCGACGTTGAACGTCTGCTCGCCGACCTGGCTGACACAGCCGCCGACGACCTGACCGACCTCGGCGGGATCGATGCCGGCCCGCGAGATGAGCTCGGATTGGACCCGGCCGAGGAGCTCGGCGGGGTGGATGGTGGACAGACCACCGTTGCGCCGCCCGATGGGGCTGCGAACGGCTTCGACGATGACGACCTCGTTCATGCCGTGAGATTAGGCGGCGTGGGGGGCGTCGGTCTCGTCGGCGTGGTGGTCGGCCCCGTGGCCGCCGCGCTGGTGGGCCAGGGCGGCGCGGAGCGCGGCACGTGCGGCGGCGATGCCCTCGCGGCCGACCTGGCGGGTGTGGTCGTCGAGCCGCCACGAGCGGGGGGTGGAGGCGTCGTCGGTGATGAGTGCGAGCTGCCTGGTGTCCATGGAGACATCTTCCCCAGGGGGTGTGACACTGACGCATGCGGGGTGCTAGTGAGGGGGCCGAGCAGCGACGACTCAGGGGGTAGATGTGCAGCGATACGGCATGACCGTCCCGTTCGGCGGGATCCCACTCCATGCACAGCGGGAGTGGGTGGAGGAGCTGGTCGACCTCGGGTACACCGACGCGTGGTCGGCGGAGGCCGACGGCGGCGACGGGTTCACGCCGCTCGCGCTCATCTCGGTCTGGGCGCCCTCGCTGCGCCTCGGCACGGCCATCATCCCCGCGTACACCCGAGGCCCGGCCCTGCTCGCCCAGACGGTGGGGGCGATGGCCCAGGCGGCACCCGGCCGCTTCGCGCTCGGGATCGGGTCGTCGTCGAACGTCATCGTCGAGGGCTGGAACGGCATTCCGTTCGAGGAGCCCTACCAGCAGGTGCGGGCCATGGTGCGGTTCCTGAAGGACGCCCTCGGCGGGGAGAAGGTCACCGGCGACTACGGGCGGTTCTCGGTCCGCAGCTTCCGGCTCGGCATGAAGCCGCCCGAACCGGTGCCCATCCTCGTCGCCGCGCTCCGTCCCGGCATGCTGCGCCTCGCGGGACGGGAGGGCGACGGCGCCATCCTCAACTGGCTGTCCGCCGACGACGTCCGCACCGTCGTGCCCCACGTCGCCGAGGGTGCGGGGCAGGCCGGCGCCGATCCCGCCACCAAGGAGATCGTCGCCCGGCTGTTCGTCATCCCGAACCCCGACGCGGATGCCGCTCGCGCCGCCGCCCGTCGCCTCATCGCCGCCTACCTCAACGTGCCGGTCTACGCGGCGTTCCACGAGTGGCTCGGCCGCGGCGACGACCTCGCCCGCATGTGGGAGCTCTGGAAGGCGGGCGATCGAGCGGCCGCGCTCGACGCCATCCCCGACCACGTCGTCGACGACCTCGTCATCCACGGGGCGCCCGAGGCCTGCCGCGAGCACATCGGTCGCTACGTCGAGAACGGCATCACCACGCCGGCGCTCGCCGTCCTGCCGTTCGGGGTCGACATGCGGGAGAGCATCCGGGCCCTCGCACCGGCTCGCGGCTGACCAGGGTCTGTTCCACCCCGTCTCCACCCCGTCTCGTCTCCACCCCGTCGGCACGAGGGCCCGGGGTAGCATCGGACATCCGTCACGGAGGGAACGACATGGGTCTGTTCGACAAGCTCAAGGGCGTGAAGGCCAAGGCCGCCGACGCGGTCGACGAGCACGAAGAGAAGATCGACGACGCCATCGACAAGGCGGCCGACTTCGCCGACGAGAAGACCGGCGGGAAGCACACCGACAAGATCGAGAAGGCAGCCGACAAGGCGAAGGACGCCGTCGACAAGCTCGGCGACTCGAACTGACCGGGTGGGGCGGCGCCGACGCGCCGCCCTCCCTGCTCAGGCGTGCGGGTCGGTCTGCTTCCAGCTGTTCCAGAAGGTGATCTCCTCCACCGGCCGCCGCTTCGCCGGCTTGAAGTCGTCGCCGGTGTAGTAGCCGATGGGGATCAGCGCGGCCTGGCTCACCGTGTCGGGGATGCCGAGCAGCTCGGAGGCCTGACGCTCACGGAACAGGTGGATGGTGGTGAGCACGGTGCCGAGGCCCCGGCTGCGGGCCGCGAGCATGAAGCTCCAGGCCGCCGGGAGCACCGAACCCCAGTAGCCCGGGCCGTCGCCACGGTCGAGCAGACAGGGGATCAGCATGGCGGGCACCTCGTGGAGCCGGTCGGCGAGGTAGTCGGCCGAATCGGACACCCGGGTCTCGGGGTCGAGGCCCTGCGCGGCGCGAGTGGCCTTCGACTGCTCGAGGTAGGGCTTCCAGCCCTCGCGGTACATGTCGGCGAGCGCCGCCTTCTTCTCCGGATCGTCGACGACGACCCACCGCCACCGCTGGGTGTTGCCACCGGTGGGCGCCTGGATGGCGACACGCAGGCACTCGAGGATGAGCTCGCGTGGCACCGGACGGTCGAAGTCGAGGCGCTTCCTCACCGCCCTGGTGGTGGTGAGCAGGTGATCGGTCTGGGACAGGTCGAACTCGAAGGCCACGGGCTCCCCCCTCTGTGCGGACGTCTGGACCCTACTCATCCGTGGCCGTCGGTGTGACACCGCCGGCCCGTCGCATCAGGTTGCGGATCTCCCGCAGCGCGACGCTCAGGTGCTCGAGCCCCGGCGTGCCGATGGAGCGGATGTCGACGAGCACGTCGAAGGCCCGGTCGATCTGGGCATGGTTCGCGCGGACCCACCGGTCGCAGAGCTCGTGGGCGTCGTCGGCACGCCCGCTCGCGAGGATCCGCCGGACGAGTGCGGCGTGCTCGTGGAAGAGGTCGTCGCGCAGGGCGGTGCGCGCGAGGGTCGACCACTGGTCGTCGCGGGGGAGGTCGTCGATCTGTTGGCGGAGCCAGCCGAGCCCGAGCCGGTCGTCGATGAGGAAGAAGACGCGGGCGGCGAGCTCGAGCTCGGCCCCCTCGGCGCGGGCGGCGCCGACGATGTCGAAGGCCATCGACGCGAGGGGACCGTGGGCGACCTCGGTGGCGAGGTCGGCGGGCACGCCGGCGGCGACCCAGCGATCGCGGTGTTCGTCGAGCGCCTGGGTGGACGACGGGGTGGCGACCTGCTCGATCGAGGCGACGATGCGGCGTACCGGTGGGCCGAGCTCGGCGAGGGTGGCCGAGATGTCGAGGGGGGCGTGCCGGTTGCGGATCAACCACCGGCTGGCCCGCTCGCCGAGCGCCTTGGTGGCTTGCAGCATCTCGATCGCGACGCCGATGGGCACCTCGCCGATGACCGCCCGGATGCGATCCCACCGCTGGTCGAGCTCGAGGAGCCGCCACGCCGTGGCGATCGCCGTGACGACCTCGGGGACCGACGCCGCGGTCTCCTCGACGAGGCGCATGATGACGGTGAGACCCGCCCGGTCGACGAGTCGGTTCGTCAGCTCGGTGGCGATCAGCTCGCGGCGCAGCGGGTGCTGGTCGAGGAGGTGCGCGACGGTGGGCCGCAGCGGTTCGGGCACGTACGCCTCGAGCTCCACCCGCAGGTCGGGGTCGTCGGGGAGGGCGCTGTCGAGGAGCGACCCGGCGACGAGGTTCTTCACGTACGCCATCGCCACCGCCAGCTCCGGCTGGGTCAGCCCGATGCCGTCGCGGGCCCGCTCCGCGAGGCTCTCGTCGCTCGGCAGGGCCTCGAGGGCACGGTCGAGGCCGGCGTGGGCCTCGAGCCAGGCGAGCAGCCGGGCGTGAACGTGCACCATGCCGGCCGCCTGGTCGGCCGCGATGGCGAGGGCGAGGGTCTGCGCGGCGTTGCCCTCGAGGACGAGGCGGGCCACCTCGTCGGTGAGCCCGGCGAGCAGCTCGTTGCGCTGACGGACGGTGAGGGATCCCTCGGCCACCGCGAGGTCGAGGAGGATCTTGAGGTTCACCTCCCGATCGGAGGAGTCGACCCCGCCGGAGTTGTCGATCGCGTCGGTGTTGATCCGCACCCCGCCGAGGGCGGCTTCGACCCGGCCGAGCTGGGTGAACCCGAGGTTGCCGCCCTCGCCCACCACCCGGCAGCGCAGCTCGTCGGCGTCGATGCGGACCGCGTCGTTCGTGCGGTCGCCGACCTCGTCGTGGCGTTCGGTGCTCGCCTTCACGTAGGTGCCGATCCCGCCGTTCCAGAGCAGGTCGACCGGGGCCTGGAGGATGGTGCGGATCAGCTCGTTCGGGGTCATCGTGCCCGGCGCGCACCCCAGCACCGCGGCGGCCCTCGCGTCGATGGTGACGCTCTTGGCCGAGCGGGGCACGACGAGCCCTCCGGGGGAGAGGAGGCTGCGGTCGTAGTCGGCCCAGGTGGAGCCCGCCAGCGCGTAGAGACGCTCGCGCTCGGCGTAGCTGCGGTCCGGATCGGGGTCGGGGTCGACGAAGACGTGCCGGTGGTCGAACGCCGCGACGAGCTTCATCGTGCGCGACCGCAGCATGCCGTTGCCGAACACGTCGCCCGACATGTCGCCGATGCCGACGACGGTGATCGGGTCGCGCTCGGGATCGATGCCGAGGGCGGCCATGTGGCGGCGCACCGACACCCAGGCTCCCCTGGCCGTGATGCCCATCGCCTTGTGGTCGTACCCCGTCGAACCGCCCGATGCGAAGGCGTCGCCGAGCCAGAAGCCCCGCGACGTCGCGATCTCGTTCGCGACGTCGGAGAAGGTGGCCGTGCCGCGGTCGGCGGCGACGACGAGGTACGGGTCGTCGCCGTCGAGCCGGCGCACCCGCGCGGGCGGGACGACCTCGCCGTCGACGATGTTGTCGGTGACGTCGAGCAGTGCACCGATGAAGCTGCGGTAGCACGCCTCCACCTCGGCGCGCACGGTGCCCGGGTCGTCGTCGGACCCGAGCTGGCGGCAGACGAACCCGCCCTTCGCGCCGGCCGGCACGATGAGCGAGTTCTTCACGACCTGGGCCTTCAGCAGCGCGAGCACCTCGGTGCGGTAGTCCTCGCGCCGGTCAGACCAGCGGATGCCGCCGCGGGCCACGCGCCCGGCCCGCAGGTGCACCCCCTCGACCCGCGGCGACGACACGTAGATCTCGTGCGCGGGACGGGGTGCGGGCAGGTCGGGGACCTGCGCCGGGTCGAACTTCACGACGAGGTGGGCGGGTGGCTGGCCGTCGGGGCCCCGCTGGTAGAAGTTGGTGCGCAGCGTGGCGGTGACGAGGGCGTCGAGGCCCCGCAGGATGCGGTCCTCGTCGAGGCGGGGTACGGCGTCGAGCGCGTCGTGGATCCACTCGGCGACCTCGGCGTCGCGCTCCTCGTCGTGGTGGTCGGGGTCGAGCCGCAGGTGGAAGCGGTCGACGAGTAGCCGGGCGATGCCGGCATGGGTCCGCACGACCTCTTGGATGTAGGTGGGGGTGAACGTCGCGCCGGTCTGACGGAGGTAGCGGGCGAAGGCGCGGATGATCGAGACTTCGCGCCAGTCGAGGCCAGCGAGCAGGACGAGCTCGCCGAAGGGGTCGCTCTCGGTGCGGCCGTCCCAGGCGGCGAGGATGCTCTCCTCGAGGCGCTCGCGCATCGCGGGCCCGTGCTGTTCGATGTTCTCCGCCGCTGCCCGGGGCAGGAGCAGGCCGAAGTCGTGGATCCACCCGGGTGGCCCGTCCGCGGGAGTCACCTCGTAGGCGCGCTCGTCGAGGACGGCCACCCCGTGGTTCTGGAGGAGCGGAAGGATGGTGGAGAGCCGTACCGGTTCGCCGAACCGGTAGAGCTTCACCCGGAGGACACCCGGCTCGACCTCCGGCGGATGGTAGGTGCGCACGGCGAGGGTCCCGGTCGGTTCCTCGGCCAGCTCCTCGAGACGCTCGATGTCGGCGATCGCCGACTCCGGTGTGCGGTCCTCCCGGTAGCCGGCGGGGAACGCGCCCCGCCAGCGGGCGACGGCTGTCGTGCCGCGCCCCTCACCGAGCTGGTCGACGAGCTCGCGCTCGAGATGGTCGGTCCAACTCCTCGTGAGGTGCTCGAGCTGCGTCTCGACGGCTCTGACGTCGATCGTCGGGACGGGCGCGTCGGGCGGGATGGTGACGATGAGGTGGAGCCGGGCGAGCGACGAGGAGGAGAACGACACGTCGAAGTCGGTGGTGGGGCCGCCGAGGGCCGCTTCGAGCGCGTGTTGGATCGCCTCGCGCACCTCGGTGCGGAACCGGTCGCGGGGCACATAGACGAGGCAGGACACCGACCGCCCGAACGAGTCGGTCCGGACGAAGAGCCGCACCTGGTGCCGCTCGTAGAGGTGGACGATGTCGAGGATGGTGGGCAGCAGCTCGTCGACGCTCGCCTGGAACAGTTCGTCGCGGGGGTGGTCCTCGAGGGCGAGGAGGAGGCGGCTGGCGTCGTGGGAGCCGGGCGTGAACCCCGCCCGGGCGACGATGGTGGCCGCCTTTCGCCGCACGACCGGCAGCCGGGTGACGGTCTCGGTGTAGGCCCGGGCGGTGAAGAGACCGAGGAACCGCCGTTCGGTGATGACGCCGGTGTCGGGGTCGCGCCGGCGCACGCCCACGTAGTCCATCCGGGCCGGCCGGTGGACGGGCGAGCGGGCGTTGGTCTTGGTGATGATGAGGATGTCGTCGCTCAGTACCCGCTGTCGTCCGGCGAGCGCGAGGGTGGAGAGGGGGCGCGCCGAGGGCGGGGCATCGCGGAGGATGCCGAGGCCCGAGCCGTCGATCGACCGCACGACGCCCTCGTCGGGATCGAGCTGGTAGTCGCGGGCGCCGAGGAAGACGAACTCGTCGGCCATCCAACGCAACAGCTCCGCGGCGTCGCTCGCGTCGTCACCGCCCGGCGTGGTGCTCCGCTCCTCGAGCTCGTCGGCGAGCTGGGTCGCCCGCTCGACCATCGGCCGCCAGTCGTCGACGGCGGCGCGCACCGCGGCGAGCGAGTGGGTGATCGCCGCGGCGAGTCGGTCCCGGCGCTCGGCGTCGAGGATCTGGTCGACCTCGAGGTGGACGTAGGCCTCTCGCACGTCGTCGCCCGGACCCTGGCCGGCGGGGCCGACGAGACGTGCGCGGTCGCGTCGCACGTCGAGCACCGGGTGGATGAGGAGGTGGAGCCCGAGCTCGGCCGCGTCGACGGCCATCAGCACCGTGGCGACGATGAACGGCATGTCGTCGGTGACGAGGTCGATCACCGTGTGGGGCGACCGCCACCCGTCGTCTTCGACGGTGGGGGAGTAGATGCGCAGGGCCAATTCGCCGGGTTGGCGATGGCGTGCCATCTGGAGATGGGAGATCGCCGCCCCGTACAGCTCGCCGGGGCTGCGCCCGTCGAGGTCCTGGCGGACGACGTGCGCGTAGTAGGTACGGACGAGGGCCTCGGCGGTGGATGCCTCCTCGGCCCCGAACCGGTCGCGGACGCGGGCGGACACCTGGTCGATGAGGTCGGTGGCTGGCACGTCGTTGGGCTCAGTCACGCCT
>CAZAVX010000017.1:0-3405 GCA_964488835.1 uncultured Iamiaceae bacterium
CCGAGCGCGTCGAGCATCGGCTTCCAGCCGGCCACCATCTCCGCGAAGAACTCCTTCTCCCAGTCGGCTCCCCGGCCGTAGGCGCTCGTCACGATCCGGAGGACGCAGCTGCCGCCCGACTCCGCCTCGACGAGGAACTCGGTGGCGATCGGCCCGACGGCGGCGATGTCCTCGTCGGTCGGTGGCTCGGCGACGGCGCCCACCCACTCGCGCATCTCGTCGGTCATCGGCCACGGCTCTTCGTAGGCGAAGCGTCGAACCGGCGTGTAGTCGGTGACGACACCGCCCGACTGCGTGTCGCCGAAGTCGAACGACACCTCGCCGCCGACCCGGGGGTCGAGGGTGGTGGGCACCATCCAGGCCGAGATCCCCTCGGCGGTGGCGATGGCGTCCCACACCTGATCGGGCGTGGCGGTCACCTCGTAGGCGACCTCCATCCGGTGCTCGAAGCGGTCGGAGTTCTCGGGCGTGGTCATCGTGACTCCTCAGGTCGTGGGTAGGACGAGACGGTGAGGCGGTGCGGACGGCCGTCGTCGTGGTGGTACCGGGCGACGAGCTCGGTGAGCGAGGCCTGGAGGTCGGCGGCGAACGCCGCACGGTCCTCGGCGGACCGGAACCCGACGACGGTGTCGACGGTGAGCGTGGGGACCCGGGTGTCGGCGGGGACCTGGGCGACGATGGTGCCGACCTCCGACACCGCCCGCGCGTTCACCGCGATCAAGTACGAGGCGGAGAGGCGATCGGCGACCCGATCGGGGTCGACGGGGGCGCCGTCGACGACCTCCGGGGCCACGACGAGGTGAAGGGCGGACCGGCGCATGACGCGCTCGGTGATCCCGCCCCAGGTGCGCTCCTCCGCCAGCTCGACGAGACCGTGGGCCTCGAGCGCCTTCAGGTGATAGTTCACCTTCTGGCGGGTCGAGCCGACGAGCGTGGCGAGTGTGGCCGCCGACGCGGGTTCGGTGAGGGCTTCGAGGATCGCCGCCCTCGTGGGGTCGAGCGCCACCTCGACGGCGGCCGACTCGTGGAGCACTCGCACCTCCTGCATGGTTCGAGCCTGCTCTTGACAAGAGGATTTGTCAAGACCCTCGTGCGCGCCGTCGTGGGTCACCCCTCGGTCGGGGTCAGTCGACGAGGTGGTCGGCGAAGACGACGCTGATGCTGTGGCCGCTCGAGGGCCAGTTCGCCACGTTGACGGTCTGGGGCCGCGCTCGGTCGCCACGAGGGACGACGGTGACCCGGATCGTGCCGTCGGCATCGGGCGAGGCGGGCATGAACACGTCGACACCGCCCTGGAACGGCTGTTCGGAGAAGTACGGCAGTGGCGTGAACGTCGACTCCCCGGGTGACTCGGCTCCGTCGTGCAGGTGGAGCCCGATCGCCCCGTTGCCGACGAACTCGCCCATCACGTCGACCTCCTCGGTGGCGGTGCCGTCGGCGAGCACGGTGCTCACGAGCAGCTCGTCGGGTGCGGCACCGACCTCTGCTCCCCGCCCGACCGCGTACCACTCACGCATGCGCATGACGACGAGCGCGGAGTGAGCGTCGCCGGTGTGGGTGTTCTGGCGGGTCGCACCGTCGGGCCGAGAGGTGAGGAGCCGGACGAAGTGGGTGCTCCGCAGGTAGGGCTGGAGGTAGAGGTGGTGGACGACCGGCGTATCGGCCGAGGAGAGCGCGAACTCGTAGTGCGCGCCCACCTCGACCTCGACCGGGCCGAACTCGCCGGACGGGCCCAGCTCGAAGGTGGCGTGCGGTGCGTCGTCGAGCCGGTGGCCGGAGTCGGGATCGACGGCCCAGATGTCGAGCGTGGCCTCCCGGCCCACGTTCGACGGGAAATCGACCGCCCGGCCCTCGAGCACCACCGGCGCGCGCTGGGGGACGATCTCGACGACCTCGGGTGCCTCACCCACGAGGAACTCGAACTGAGCGGCGAACGACTCGGCCGACGTGGCGACCTCGACATGGGCCTGGCCGGGGAACATCGCCTGGTTCGGTGACAGACAGGGAAGGTCGCGCAGTTCGACGACCTCGGCAGGATCGGGGCACGGGGCGCCGTCGATCAGGACGAGCTTCGCCACCTGCTCGGTCCGGCCCGGCCGGGTGAGGAAGCCGAGCGACACCGCCGTGCCCCGGGAGTGGCCGACGAGGTAGATCCGCTCGACGCCGTGCTCGGCGAGGGTGGCGTCGACGAAGGCCTCGAGGCCGTCGGTGTAGCCGGCGATGTCGAACCCGGCACCGTCGTGCTCGTAGGCGACGATGCGGTCCTGGGGGTACCCGTTGGCGACGAACCGCATCGCCTGCGACTCGTACTGCTGGGCCGACCCGGCGAAGCCGTGCACGAACACGATCGGCAGGGCGATGTGGTCGGGCAAGGGCGGGAGCGGATCGGTGCCCGCCTGGCCACCGTCGTCGTCGGGCTCCGCGGTCTCGCCGTCGTCGGGGTCGTCTCCACCGTCGGCTCCGACGTCGTCAGGTACGGAGGACGTGGTGGTCGTCGACGCGTCATCCGAGGGATCCGAGTCGTCGTCCGAGCAGCCGGCCGCCCACGCGACCAGCAACGCGAGGAGCAACACCGCCACGCCACGCCGGGATGCACACGCCATCTCAGGAGTCTGTCAGATGGATCGCTCGCTAGGCCCCGAGCTCGCGGGCGATCGCCGTCGTCCCGAGCACTCGTGCGGGCACCCCACCGACGATCGTGTGGTCGGGCACCGGACCAGTGACGACCGCGCCCGCCGCGACGACGCACCGCTCGCCGATGACGGCGCCCGGCAGGATCATCGCCCCGTTGCCGATCCAGCTCCCCGCCCCGATCGACACCGCCTCGGGCTCGCTCGCCTGGGCACCGATCGGCTGGTCAGGGTCGTCCCACGCGTGGTTCTGGTCGGAGATGAAGACCCCGTCGCCCATCCACACGGCGTCACCGATGACGATCGACCGGTGAGCGGTCACGGTGGTGCCCCGCCCCATCAGGCACCCGTCGCCGATGGTGAGGAGCGGTTCGGCGTCGACCGACCGAGGCGCGGGTGGGTCGAACGGCGCGCCCGCCGAGAGCGTGGAGTACGGGCCGATCATCGTGAAGCTGCCGACGGCGATGCGTTCGAGGCCGTGGAGCGCCGCGGTGGGGAAGCACACCGAGGTGTTCTCGCCGAACGCGTGGAACCGGCGGGCGCGCGGGTCGCCGGTGGTGATGGTGCCGAGCTTCGAGACGGCCTCCCACCCGCGCCGCACGACCTCGCCGGCAATCCGGCGGGCGGACGCTCGCACGGTCACGAGCCGCCTCCCCGGCGCCACGCCGCGGGAACTGCGTGAAAACCGGGGCGAATCGGGCCGGATTTCACGCAGATCTCGCTTCGCGGAGGTCCTCGGCGGGGAGGTCGGGGAGGTCGGTGGCGGGGAGGTCGG
>CAZAVX010000017.1:3505-17833 GCA_964488835.1 uncultured Iamiaceae bacterium
CGGGGAGGTCGGTGGCGGGGAGGTCGGGGACGGTGGTGAGGGTGGAGCCGATGACCCGGGCGGGCACGCCGCCGACGATGGCGTGGTCGGGCACCGCTCCGGTGACCACGGCGCCGGCAGCGACGACGACCCGGCGGCCGACCGAGGCGCCCGGCAGGATCATCGCCCCGTTGCCGATCCAACTCCCCGCACCGATGTGCACGGGTCGGGGCTCCTGGGCCTGCACGCTCATCGGCAGGTCGGGGTCGGACCAGTCGTGGTTCTGGTCGGAGATGTAGACGCCGTTACCCATCCACACGTCGTCCTCGATGACGACATCGAGGTGGGCGGTGATGGTGGCGCCCCGGCCGATCAGGCAGCGGTCGCCGATGGTGAGGGTGGGGCCCGCCCACGCCGGGTTCGGCGGCTGGAGCGGCAGCCCGGCCGACAGCGTGGAGTACGGCCCGACCATCGTGTCGGCACCGATGGCGATGCGGTCGTCGCCGAGCAGGGTGGACCAGGGGAAGCAGATCGAGCTGTTCTCGCCGAACGCGTAGAAGCGCCGGGCGCGGCGCCCGCCCGAGTAGATCGTGGCGAGCCGACCCGCCGTGTCCCAGCCGCGGCGGATGAGATCGCCCGCGGCCATTCCGAGCTTGCTGGGTCGCGCCCGCACCGGTCCTCCTCGTACGTGGTGGTCGTGTCGACCGGTCATGCGATCCGGACACGCTACTGCGTGCGGCGCTCGCCCTCTTCGTGGGGCAGCATGCGGGGATGGACGAGGAGTTCGACGCCGCCGTCGCCCGCGTGCTCACGGCCCTCCAGCCGGGCGACCTCGTCACCTACGGGGAGGTCGCCGAGGAAGCCGGCTATCCCCGTCACGCCCGCGCCGTCGGCCAGCTCCTCGCGACGAGCGACGGGGCGTTCCCCTGGTGGCGGGTGGTGACGTCGACGGGTCGGCTCGTGCCCGGTCACGAGGGCGAGCACCGCCGGCGACTCGAGGCCGAGGGGCACACCGTCGTCGACGGGCACGTCGTCCGCCCCACCGGCGTCGACCGGTTCGACGAGCGGTACTTCGACCACTGGTACCGCGAGGAGGGCTTCGGTTCGCGCACCCGCCTCGACCGCAAGGTCGACTACGCCATCGCGGCTGCCGAGTACCTCCTCGACCGCCAGGTGGCGAGGGTGCTCGACGTGGGGTGCGGCGAAGGTTGGTGGCAGCCGGCGATCCGGCGGCGCCGGCCCAAGGCGACCTACCTCGGCATCGACCCCAGCCGCTACGCGGTCGAGCGGTACGGCAGGAAGCGGAACCTCCGGCTCGGTCGGCTCGCCGACCTGGCGACCCTGCTCGACGGCGAGGAGCCCTTCGACCTGATCGTGTGTGTCGACGTGTTCGGCTACGTCGGCAACGCCGAGGCCCGGGACGGTCTCGCCACCATCGGCCGGCACCTCGACGGCGTCGCCCTCCTCGAGATCTACGTGACCGGCGACGACATCGTCGGCGACGTCGACGACTATCACTGGCGTCGTCCTGCCACCTTCGAGCGCTGGTTCGCCGACGCGGGGCTCCGACGCATCGGTCCGCACCTCTACACCGTCGCCTCGGTGGCGGAGGACCTCACCCAGTTCGAGGTGGGCAACCGGCCCTGACGACCGGGCTATGGTCGCCGGTTCCCGTGCCCGAACCCCCCACCCCACGAGGCAGGACGTGCGAACCCCGACCCGACTCCTCTGTGCCGCGCTCCTCGCCCTGGCGCTCGGCGCCGGCGCATGCGCTGACGACGACACGGCCGACGACAAGGCCGACGAGCCGGCGACCGACGACACCGTCGAGCCGGCCGAAACCGGCGACTGGGGGATCATCCAGCTGAGCGCCCTCGCCGACGACTCGCCCTACGTCCAGGGGTTGTGCTCGATCGACTTCTTCCACCCCGGCGACCAGGACGACCCCCTCGCCTGGACGATCGACGAGCTTCGTGGCCTCCCGGCCGACACGCGTGACGAGGCCGACGAGGTCACGTGGATGATCGAACGTCTCGAGCGCGTCGCGGCGCTCGAGGACCCGTCCGAGACCGACGACCTTCCCGCGGTCGCGGCCGTCCTGCGAGCGAGGTGCTCATGAGCGTCCACCGCCGTCCTGTCATCATCCTGGCCCTCGCCGTCCTGGCGAGCCTCCTCGCACCCGCACCCCTCGCCGGGGCCCAGTCGGGCGACACATGGGTCGAGCGGTGGTACCCGGAGGACATCGTCGACTCCCGCGCACCGGTGAACGGCTGCGGCAGCCAGGGCGACGACGGCATCGACGTCCCCGACGTGTGGTTCGGTGTGAGCTTCACCGACGCGTGCAACTGGCACGACCAGTGCTACGGCACCAAGGGCCTCAGCCAGGGCTATTGCGACCGAGGCATGTGGGCCCGCGCCAGCCAGGCCTGTGGGAGGTGGAACATTCCGTGCCGAGGGATGGCCGATGTCTACTACCTCGGGGTCGCCGCGTTCGGCGGAGAACCGTACCGGCAGGGGCAGCAGGCGGCGTGCGAACGCGACGAGCGGCGTGACGGACGGGTGCACGGCGACCCCCACCTCGCAACCCTCGACGGGCGGTACTTCTCGTTCATGGCCGCCGGCGAGTTCGCCCTGCTCCGCGACGCCGATGGCACCGACCTCGTCCAGGCCCGGTTCCACCCCGTCTCGGACACGTTCACGGTGGTCAGCGGTGTGGCGGTCCGGGTGGGCGATCATCAGGTCGTCGTCCAACAGGATCCCCGGACGTCCGCGGTGACGGTGCTCGTCGACGGCGTCGAGGTCACCCGCGACCTGGCGGTCTTCGACGACGGTCTCGTCGAGCTCGGGACGCTGCTGATCGGCACTCAGCAGGTGGTCGGCATCAGGGGGTGGGACGGTCTCCAGGTGGAAGCAGTCGTGTACCCCGGCCGGATGGACCTCTCACTCCACCTCCCCGAGTCCTACTGGGGTCGGACGAGCGGACTGCTCGGCGATGCCGACGGCGACGCGTCCAACGACCTCGTCGATCGCGACGGCAACCTCATCGCCCTCGAGGACACCTGGGCCCAGGTCTACGACGACGCGTTCAAGGAGGCGTACCGCCTCGACCCCGCCGACTCGATGTTCGTCGCCGACGAGGGTGGGGTCGACTACCACGCCGACGAGATGCGCGAGTACCCACGCGAGGTGCTCGACCTGTCGTCGTTCGACGGCACCCTCCAGGACGCGGCACGGCGGCTGTGCGGCGCCACCGGCTTGGAGGGCGAGCTGCTCGAGACCTGCATCTTCGACGTGCTCGTGAGTGGTGACGACACCTACGCCGACCAGGCCGCGCGCAGCGCCGCCCGCTCGCGCGACATCGCCCACCCCCACGGCTCCACCTCCAGCAGCTCGGGCGGCGCGAGCGGCGACGGCCTCATCTTCGAGCCCCGCCCGCCCCTCGTCGAAGCCGTCGAGCGCAACGACATCGGCGAGGTGCGCCGCCTCCTCGCCGCCGGCGAGGACATCGACGTCGGTCGCGAGTCCGACGGCCTCACGCCCCTCCTCACCGCGCTGATCATGGGGCGGATGGAGATCTTCGAGCTGCTCCTCGACGCCGGTGCGAACCCGAACGCGTTCGACGAGCGCCAGGTCGGCCCGCTCCAGCTCGCCATCATGGCGGGCCACGACACGGAGGTCGTCGCCCGGCTCCTCGAAGCCGGCGCCGACCCCGACACCGGGAACGAGGGCGATGAGTCGAGCATGCTCAGTCCCCTCGCGAGTGCGGCCGCCACCGGCAATCTCGAACTCGTCGAGCTGCTCCTCGCCCACGGTGCGAGCATCGACGGTCCGGCCGTCTCGGGCCACCAGGGGATCACCCCGCTCTACACCGCTGCGATGAGCGGGAGCGTCGAGGTCGTCGACCTGTTGCTCGACCGCGGCGCCGACCCCGATGGCGGCTTCGGCCACGGCGCGGGCATCGGTCCGCTCTACGCCGCGGTCGTCGCCGACGAGGTGGACATCGTGCGTCGGCTCCTCGCCGCCGGCGCCGACCCTGCAGGCGCCGCGCCCGGTGGCAACGTCCGCTTGTTCACCCAGAACGAGGAGATCATCCGCCTGCTCACCCGCTGAGCGCCACCGACTCGCCGACCCGACCGTGACCGCGTCCCACCCTGGGTCGCGATCTCGGTCGGGTCAGCGGCAGATCGGGACGAAGCCCATCATCAGGTGGTCGAACTGGCCGCCGGCGCCGTCGCCAGCGAGGAGCCTCAGCGGCGCGGGGAACGCCTCGGTGAGGACCTCGCTCCACCCGAACGCCTCGTCGACGATCGCCGGTGTACCGATCGCGGCGGCGACGGCGTCGATGTCGTCGCCCCACGCGACTCCTGGCGGGAGCACCGCGAGGTGCTCGGCGGTGGGGTCGAGCGCGGCATCGAGGCGCACCCCGTCGAGGGTCTCCTCACCGAGGTGGCCGAAGTGGACGAAGAGGCCGCCCCAGATGACCGTGCGGACGTGGTCGGCCGGCGGGCACTCGGTGGACTGCCAGCCGGTGTCGGTGGTGGGCGGGCCGAGCGAGGCCGACAGCGAGTCGAGGACGGCGCCCGCCGGCGCACCCAGCAGGTGACCCGCGACGGTTCCCGCCACGACGTCGACGACAGGATCGGGTGGGGCCGGAGGATCGTCGTCATCGTCACCGACGGTCGGCGTCGTGCCGTCGTCGGTGTCGTCGTCCGCTGTGCCGTCGTCGTCGGTGCCGGGATCGGGGCTCTCCTCGCCATCGGTGGCGTCGTCGGTGTCGTCGCCATCGGTGGCCGACGTGGAGCTGGTCGAGGAGGCGGTGGTGCCGGAGGCCACCTCGGTGGTGGCGGCTGCGTCACCCCCACCGCCGTCGTCGCCGCACGCGGAGACCACCGCGAGGCAGAGCACCCCGCCGAGGATCCCGAGAACCAGCCGGTGCCACCTGCTCCCCATGTCGCCTCCTCGCCCGGGGGCGGTCGCCGCCCCCTCGACACGCGACGCTACCCCTCTTCGCAGTGACCCGACGGCCCCTCCGTTCACCTCTGCCGCCCGTCGCCTAGCGTGTCGGCCCATGGCCGATCCACGACCCAGGTTGGGAGCGGCGGGCATCGGGGTCCGCGACCTCGAACGCTCGGTCGACTTCTACACCCGCATCTTCGGCATGAAGGTGCTGATGAAGCTCCCGCTCCCCGACATGGACGAGGTCATCGTCGGGTTCGAGGGGGCCTCCACCGCCGTGGTCCTCATGCAGCACCACGATCCGTCTGGGCACGACTACGCGAGCACGGGCGGCAAGCTCGCGTTCTACGTCCCCGACCCGGTGGCGGTCGCCGAAGCGATCCGGGCCGAGGGCCTCGAGATCGTGCGCGAGCCCACGCCGGTTCCCGAGCTCGGTGGGGTTCTCATCGGGTTCGCGAAGGACCCCGACGGCCACCTCCTCGAGCTGCTCCAGGCCTGAGCCACCCGCGCCTCACCCTGGGCTCGGATTCCTGGTGATCCACGGGGCCCTCCGAGCCACCACCGTCACCAAGAGTCCGAGCGCCAGCGGGCCCGCGAGGTGGACGTCCGTCAGCGGAGGTCGAGCAGGCCGCGCAGGTAGGCGGCCTGGCCGGCGTGCTGGAGGCTGTCGTCGGCGATGCTCACCAGCCGCACACCGAGGGTGACCGGCGGATCCCAGCTCCGATCGACGATGCGATCGAGGTCGGTGGCAGTGAGCGGTTCGATCGTTGCGCGCACCCGCTGGTCGACCGCGGCGAGGTAGTCGAGCAGCGCGTCGGGACCGTCGGGACGCACCGCTGCGACGTCGTCGGGCGTGTGGCCGTAGCCCGTGTTGTGGGGGTCGGGGTCGAGCCCGAACCGGGAGGCGAAGTCGCCGGTCGCCCACAGCTGCGGGCTCTCGAGGATGGCCGCGATGTGGTGGTCCTGAACCCGGGTCAGGTGCCAGATGAGCCAGGCGATGTGGTTCGAGTCGGGACGGATCGTGGCCGTGAGCTGGTCGGCGTCGAGCCCGTCGACCGCGTCTCGTGCGAGCGGTGGCACGCGGCCGTACAGCTCGAGGAGAAGGGCTGCGACGTCCATCCGCCCATTCCACCACGACCGGGGGAAGGTGCCCAGGGCGTCGCTGGTCCGAGTGTCGGGCGGCTCGCTGCGGCGGGCGTCGCGCCCCCGATCGAACCACGGGATCTCATGACATTCGCTTGATCCCCACGAGAGTTGATGATACGATCGAACACATGTTCGATCTCGCCAGTGTCGAAAGAGGCCTCGCGGAGGCGCTCGCGCTGCTCGATCCTGCGGCGCTCGACGGAGTGGAGGCGATCGAGCTCGTCGACCGGTTCGACCGCATCGGGCGGCTCGCTGCCGCGGGCGTCGCGCTGGCGGCAGCTCGCGTCGAGGCGACCGACGCCTGGCGCGGTCAGGGAGCGCGCGACGCGATCGGGTTCGTCGCCAGCCGCACCCGCACACCACGCGGCCGGGTGCGCGACGCGTTCGCCGTCGCGGCCGCGCTCGATGCCATGCCGCTGCTCGACCAGGCGGTGCGCAATGGTGAGCTGCATCTCGCCCAGGCCGCCGACATCGCTGCCGCGGTCACCGAGCATCCCGAGGTCGAGGCCGACCTGCTCGAGCTCGCCGGCAGGGTCAGCGCGCGCGAGCTCAAGGCTCGGTGCGTCGAGATCATGGCCGAGGGTGAGGGCGCCGAACAGCAGCACCGCCGGGCGAGGGCCGAGCGGTCGGCGTCCAGCAACGTGGGCCGCGACGCCATCTGGCGGATGTCGGTCCGCCTGCCGGTCATCGACGGCGCCCTCGTCGACAAGGCGCTCGACCACTTCCAGACCCAGATCTTCGACGCCGCCCGCCGAGCTGGTGAGCGCGAACCGTTCGACGCCTACCGAGCCGATGCCCTCGTCGCGATGGCCCGCGCGGCCATGGGCCACGACAGAGGAACGGACGCGGACGGGAGCGGCGAACACCGCGCCAGACCACCGCGCAGCGCGTCGATTCGCCACGCCATCGTCGTCACGGTGCCCCACACCGTCTTCCAGCCCGGCGGGCTCCAACCGGGCGAGACGTGCACCGTGCCCGGCGTCGGCCCTGTACCCCGCTCGGTGGTCGAGCGTCTGCTCGCCGACGACCCCATCATCAAGGCCGTCGTCACCCGCGGGCGCGACATCACCGCGGTCGCCACGCTCACCCGCTCCATCAAGGAAGACCTCCGGGTGGCGGTGCTCGCCGCGAACGACCTGACGTGTGCGGTGCCAGGGTGCACCAACACGCGCTTCCTCCAGCTCGATCACGAGATGGAGTTCCACAAGGGCGGGCCGACGAGCTTCGACAACCTCCGGCCGTTGTGCACGTTCCACCACCACCAGCGCACGCGGGAGAACTACGAGCTGAGGGGCTCACCGGGTCGCTACGTGTGGCTCGACCCTGACGGCAACGTGCTCGCGGCCGATCCCGGTGCACGCTTCGGCCGCGAGCCACCCGATCGCGCTCGCGATCGCCCGCCCGATCTCGAACCCCGACCGGATCCGCCACCGACTGGGCGCGAGGTTCTCGCCACCTCGTCGGTGTGATCCGACCCCACCACTTCCCCGACTTCCCCCACTTCCCAGCTGTTCCTTGACAACTGAAGAGAAGGCCGTCGGGCGCGGTTCGGGTCAGAACCGGGCGAGCTCCTCGCGGAGGGCGTCGAGTCCGAGGCTGCCGAGGTCGAGCGCGTAGGCGTGGAACGCCTTGAGGTCGAAGTCGGCACCGTGGCGAGCCTTGGCCTCGTCGCGACATTCGAGCCACACCCGCTCGCCGACCTTGTAGGAGATCGCCTGGCCGGGCAGGCCGAGGTAGCGGTCGACCTCGCTCGCCATGAAGTCCGCGGGGAACCGGCTGCGCTCGATGACGAACGGCAGGGCGAGCTCGGCGTTCCAGACGGCGCCCGGGTGGTAGTCGCTCGCGGCCGGGATCGGCAGCTCGAGGTGCATGCCGATGTCGACGATGACCCGCACCGCGCGCATGGCCGAGGCGGCGAGCATGCCGAGCTCGAAGGCCGGGTCGTCGAGATAGCCGAGCTCGCCCATCAGGCGTTCGGCATAGAGCGCCCACCCCTCGCCGTGGCCGGAGATGATGCCGCCGAGGCGCTGGAAGCGGGAGAGCTGATCGGCCATCACCACCGCGTGACCCATCTGGAGGTGATGGCCGGGGACCGCCTCGTGGTAACAGATCGACACCTCCCGCCAGAGCGGGAAGCGGGTCTTGCCGAGGGTCGGGTACCAGGTGCGCCCCGGCCGGGAGAGGTCCTCGCTCGGTGCGGTGTAGTACATCGCCGCGGCGCCCCCCGGTGGGGCGATCATCGCCTCGCACGTGCGGAGCGGTCCGCTGATGTCGAAGTGCACGCCGTCGAGCTCGGCGATCGTCGTGTCGATGAGCTCCTGGTTCCAGGCCTGGAAGTCCTCCACCCCTTCGATCACGTACCGGGGGTCGTTCTCGAGGTGCTCCACGGCCTCGGCCCACGTGCTGCCCGGCAGGATCTGGTCGCACACCTCGGCAGCCCGGGCCTCGATGCGGGCGAGCTCCTCCCAGCCCCACTGGTAGGTCTCGTGCGGGTCGATCACCGCGCCGAGGAACGCGCGGGCCTCCCTCGCGTAGCGCTCGAGGCCGACGGCATCGCGCTCGGTGGCCGCCGGGTGGTACTCCTCCGCGAGGAAACGCGCCGCATCGGCGTACGCCGTCGTCGCGGCATCGGCGGCCAGCCGCAGGTCGGCGAGCACCGCCGGCGAGTGACCGTCGCGCTGCTCGTACCGGTCGGCGAGGGCGTGGAAGAACGGACGGCTGGCGTCGGGATCGGTGCCCGACCACACCGCCGCCTGGCGGGCCACCGAGGCCGCCTGACGCTTCGCCGCGACGATGCCGTCCGCCATGCCGGCCCGTTGGGTCTGCACCCACCCGGCCACCGCCTCGGGCACCGCGTGCATGCGTCGAGCCGCCACCGCCCAGTCGTCGTCGGAGTCGTACTTCATGAGGTCGAACACCGAGCGCACCGACCCGAGCGTGCTGCCGAGGGTCCGCACGTCGCGCTCGTGCTCCCGGGCTTCGTACCGGTCGAGCGACACCTGGAGGCGGTCGGTCATCAGGGCGTGCGCCACCCGATCGCGGTCGGACTCCACCGCCGCGCCGCCCAGCTCGCCGAGGGTCCGGCGCACGAGGTCGGCCGAGGCGGCCTGGCCGTCGGGGCTCAGGTCGGGCATCCGGTCGTCGTAGCCCGGCACACCCATCCGTGTCGCCGCGAGCGGGTTCAGTGCCGCCAGCTCGTCGATGTAGCGGTCGGCGATCCGGTAGACCTCCGAGTCCATCTCAGCCCTCCTGTCCGAAGCCGAACTTGCCGCTCGCCACCACCGCCTTGCTGAACGGGCGAACCAGCGCCCGCAGGCGGTCGCACCGCTCGCCGCCGAGGTACCGCCAGGGTGCGAGGGCCAGCTCGTCGGTGCGGTCCTCGATCGACTGACGGGCCTCGGCTCCCTTGTCGGTGAGCCCACCGTCGGCGTCGACCCACCCGCGCTCGGCGAGCGCCGCCACCGCGGCCGACCACGCGTGGTCGCTCCATCCCCGCGAGGCCTGAAGGGTGCGGGCCGGCACCTCGCCGCTCGCCGCGTGGAGCACGAGCGCCTGGCACCCGTCGAGCCCCTCGGTCATCAGACAGCCGACGTGCCCGTCGCCGCGGAACTCCCGGAGCAGGGTGATCGCGTGCCAGAGGATGAGGTGGGGCTCGTCGGGCCACGGCAGCTCCCGGTGGCCGGCGTACAACGGCCGACCCTGCGGGGTGCAGCCATCGGCGGCCATGCGAGCGAGCTCGGCGGCCTCGACGATCTCGTTGCTGCCCGCTGCGTCGCCGAGCACGTCGGTGAGGGCCCGGTCGATGCCCTCGAGGCGGGCGGTCACCCACTCCTCGGGGGTGCCCCGCTCCCAGGCCCGCGGGATCGCCGCGTGGACGAGCCGGGGGTCGAAGTTGAAGAAGGTGGCCACCACCACCTCCGCCGGCACCGCTCCCATCGCTGCCGCCCGGGAGGCGAAGTAGGCGCCGTTGCCCTCGAGGCCGAACCGCTCGTAGGCCTGGTGCGCCTCCGGGGCGAAGTACACGAGACCGTGGTAGGGCTCGAGGGTCCGCCACATCTTGCGAGCGAGGATCGGATCCATCCGAGGCACGCTACCGAGTCGCACCTGCGGCTGCTCGGCACCGGCGGGTGCCCCTGGAGTGAACCGGGCGGTGCGGGCGCTCAGGGGGCCGGGTGCTCGTCGGGTGAACCGGACGGTGCGGGCGCTCAGGGCGTCGGGTGCTCGTCGGGTGCGTCTCGGGGCGGCGGCCCGCCGGTCAGCCGGTCGAGGGTGGCGAGCAGCGGCGCGACGTCGCGGCTGAGCGGCACCACGGCGTCGGCCTTGCCCTCGGCGGCCTCGAGATCGGCCTGGCGGAAGCTCGCGACACACACCGGGGTGTCGGGGTTCCTCGCACGGTGGCGGCGCAGGATCGCCTCACCCGGGCCGTCGACCGCCAACGACACGACGATCACGTCGGCCTGGTCGGCGAGGGGACACCGGCCGCCCTCGAGCAGCGGGCAGTGTCCGCCCGGTCCGGGCCGGGGCCCCGGGCACGACACGACCTGGTAGCCGGCGGCCGTCGCCTCGGCCTCGGCGTGCCACCGGCCGCCGGGCACCTCGACGAGAACCCGCGGTCGGTCATGGGGGCCGGGGAACGACGGCACCCGCCCGCTCGTACCGATCACCACCCGCACGGTGTTCCAGTCCGGGTGGTCGACCGTCGCGTAGCCCCGGGCATCGAGCAGCGCGAGCATCTCGCGGTTCTCGAGCAGCACGTCGGCCTCGAGCGTCTCCACCCCCCGCTCGCGGGCCGCCTCCACCAGGGCGTCGAGCACGAAGTGGCCGAGCCACCCTCGCCAGGCGGGGTCGACGGTGATCGCCAGCTCGCCGCTGCCGTTGGGGAGCAGCACGTACCCGGCGTCGGCCACCACCCGCTCCCCCTCGTCGTCGATCGCCACCACCACGAGCGCGCACCCCTCGTCACGGGTGCGGGCGTACCACCGGTCGAGGAACGAATCGGGCGGCCGGGCACCGCTGAAGAAGCGCCGGTGCAGGTCCGACACGCTCAACGAGTCATAGAGCCGACGGAGCGCGGGCAGGTCGGTCTCGGCCATCTCCCGCACCACCAGCGTGGTGCCGTCACCCAGTCGTACCCTGCGTTCCACGACCCCAGCGTGCCCGCCCGATGCCCGTCCGCCCAGGGGATCTCGCCAGCGGCCGTCGGGACCTTCGCCCCTGTCCTCCCCGCCCGGACCCGGCGTTCAATCACCCCGAGGAGACCACGCCATGAGCCACCCCCACCGCGGCGACATCTGGGAGCGATCTCGCGCCCAGCTCGCCGGGTTGCCGGGCGGCGGGCTGAACATCGCCCACGAGGCCGTCGGCCGCCACGTCGCGGAGGGCCGCGGCGACCGCGTCGCCATCCGCTGGCTCGGCCTGGGCGACACCCGGAGCGACATCACCTACCTCGAGCTCGCCGAGCGGGCTGCCCGGTGGGCGAACGTCTTCGAAGGGCTCGGGCTCGCACCGGGCGAGACGGTGTTCACCCTGCTCGGGCGGGTCCCCGACCTCTACGCCGCCGTCCTCGGCGCGCTCTCCGGTCGCCAAGTGGTGAGCACCCTCTATCCGGTGTTCGGGCCCGAGCCGGTCCGCGACCGCCTCGCATCGGGCCGTGGGACGGTCCTCGTCACCACCGCCCGTCTCTACCGACGGCGGGTCGCGCCGATCCGGCACCTCCTGCCCGACCTGCGCCACGTCGTCCTCGTCGACGGCGCGCCGGGTGCCGGCACCGTCGAGGACCGCCTCGAGGACCGGGTCGGGCACGGCGCCGACGAGCCACCGACCGGCACCCTGCGGGCCGACGAGCTCCTCGCTGCCGCCTCGCCGCAGCACGCCACCGCGCGCACCCACCCCGACGACCTCGCGTTCCTCCACTTCACGAGCGGCACCACCGGCGCCCCGAAGGGCGCGCTCCACGTCCACGAGGCCGTCGTCGCCCACCACGCCACCGCCGCGATCGCCCTCGACCTGCGCCCCGACGACGTGTACTGGTGCACCGCCGACCCCGGTTGGGTCACCGGCATCTCCTACGGACTCGTCGCCCCGTTGGTCCACGGCTGCACGAGCGTCGTCGACGAGTGCGAGTTCGACGCCGTGCGGTGGTGCGAGATCCTCGACCGGGAGGGGGTCACCGTCTGGTACACCGCGCCCACCGCCATCCGCCGCCTGATGCGCGCCGAGGGCGTCGACCCGCGGGCCCACGACCTCTCGAACCTGCGGCTCGTCGCGAGCGTCGGCGAACCGCTCGGCGCCGAGGCCGTGAGGTGGGGCGAGCAGCACCTCGGGGTCCCCATCCGCGACACGTGGTGGCAGACCGAGACGGGGGCGATCATGCTCGCCGACCACCCCGGCATCGCGGTGCGGCCGGGATCGATGGGCCAGCCGCTCCCCGGCGTCGTCGCCGCGCTCGCCGAGAGGGACGGGCGCGGCGAGCTCGTCGTCGACGACTCCGGCCAGCCGGTGCTCGTCACCGAGCCCGACACGGTCGGGGAGCTCGTCCTCCGCTCGGGCTGGCCGTCGATGTTCCGCGGCTACCTCGACGACCCCGCACGCACCGCCCGCGCGTTCGTCGGCGACTGGTACCGCACCGGCGACCTCGCTCGGCGCGACGCCGACGGCTACTACTGGTTCGCCGGACGGGCCGACGACGTCATCACCTCGGCGGGCCACCTCATCGGACCGGTCGAGGTCGAGCGGGTGCTCGACGCCCACCCCGCGGTGCTCCGCTCCGGTGTCATCGGCGTGCCCGATCCCGTCGCCGGCGAGCTGGTGAAGGCTGTCGTCACCCTCGCCCCCGGCGTCGAGCCGAGCGACGACCTGCGACTCGAGCTCATCGCCCACGCCCGCGCGGCGCTCGGCGCGGCCGTCGCCCCCAGAGACCTCGCCTTCGCCGACGAGCTCCCGCTCACGCCGAGCGGCAAGATCATGCGCGGCGTCCTACGGGCACGCGAACGTGGCGACGAGGAGATGGAGCAACGATGAACCACGACGAGGCCGTCACCGTCGTCACCAACGCCCTCCGCCGGGTCGCACCGGAGGCCGACCTGTCGACGGTCCACCCCGACGCGCCGCTCCAGGACGAGCTCGACCTCGACTCGATGGACTTCCTCAACCTGATGGTGGCCGTCCACGAACAGACCGGCATCGAGGTCCCCGAGCGCGACTACCCGGTGGTCGCCCATCTCCAAGGTCTCCTCGACTACCTCGTCGCCCGCAGCCGGCCCTGACCAGGTTCCGGGGTCAGCTGCCGGCGCGCGGCGGCACCTCGATGACGTCGAGGTCGCGGGCGGCCACGACGTCGTCGTGCACCTCGGCGGCCTCGGCCCAGAACACCGATTCGTCGGGGTGACGCTGCGAGTAGTGGGCGAGCACGAGGCGCCGTGCCCCGGCCGCCCGCGCGATGGTGGCGGCCTGACGGGCGGTCAGATGTCCGTACGCGTCGGCGAGGTGCGACTCGTCGTGGACGAAGGTCGACTCGCACACCAACAGATCGGCGTCGGCGGCGAGCTCCACCGCGGCGTCGCACACCCGGGTGTCGAGCACGAAGGCCACCACCTGTCCCCGCCTCGGCACCGTCACCTCCTCGAGCCCCACCGTGCGGCCGTCGACCTCGATCCGGCCACGCTGTTCGAGCTCGGACACCATCGGCCCCTCGATGCCGAACGCCGCGAGGCGCTCGGGCACGAACGTCACCCCGTCGGGCTCCTCGATGCGGTAGCCGTACGCGTCGACGGTGTGGTCGAGCGCCATCGCCACCAGCCGGTACTCCCCGGTGTCGGCCACCGCTCCGTCGCTCGCGATCGGGCGTTCCACCACGTGGCCCCGATCGTCGAAGATCGCCGCGTGGCGCAGCCGCTCGACGTAGGCGCCGCCCGAAGCCGGGAAGTGGAGCTCGATCGGGTGGACGACCCGGTCGAGCGACACGCGTCCCAGCACGCCGGGCAGTCCGAGGCAGTGGTCGCCATGGAGGTGGGTGAGGCAGATGTGCCGGAGGCTGTTCGCCGTCACCCCGGCGAGCAGCATCTGTCGCTGCGCGCCCTCGCCGGGGTCGACGAGGAACGACGCGCCGTCCCACCGCAGCACGAACCCGACGTGGTTGCGGGTCCGGGTGGGGGCCTGCGAAGCGGTGCCGAGCACCACCAGCTCCCGGGTCACCGGGCCAAGGGTAGGCTCGGCGCGCCGCCATGACGCCATCGACCCGACCCCTCC
>CAZAVX010000017.1:17933-34516 GCA_964488835.1 uncultured Iamiaceae bacterium
AGGCAGTCGCCCTCGACGCCCGCCTCCGCGAGCTGTGGTCGCCCCACCCACGGTTCCACCTCGTGCCGCACAACCCGTCCTTCCTCCGCAAGATCACCGTCGCCCTCTCGATCCTCGAGAGCATCGTCACGAACCACCGGCGGTCGACGGCGCGATGAGCGCCGCACCGCTGCTCACGTTCCTCGGCGGGGCGGGCACCGTCACCGGCAGCCGCTTCCTCGTCGAGACACCCGACGCCCGCGTGCTCGTCGACTGCGGCCTGTTCCAGGGACTCAAGCAGCTGCGCCTCCGCAACTGGCAGCGGTTCCCCGTCGACCCCTCGAGCATCGACGCCGTCGTCATCACCCACGCTCACGTCGACCACGTCGGCTTCCTCCCCGCGCTGGTCCGCGACGGCTTCGGCGGCACGGTCCACGCCACCGCCGACACCCGCGCCCTGGCCGGCATCGTCCTCCCCGATTCGGGTCGGCTCCAGGAGGAAGAGGCCGCCTACGCGAACCGGAAGGGCTACTCGAAGCACCGGCCCGCCCTCCCGCTCTTCACCGAGGCCGACGCCAACCGGTCGCTCCGCTCGTTCGAGTCGCGCCCCTTCCACCACGAGCACACCATCGCCCCGGGCGTGCACCTCACGTTGCAGCCCGCGGGCCACATCCTCGGCTCGGCCACCGCGACGCTGCGGCTCGACGCCGCCGCGGGTGGGCGGGTCGTCTTCAGCGGCGACCTGGGTCGCCCCACCCACCCGCTGCTGGTCCCACCGTCACCGATCGGCACCGCCCGGGTCGTCGTCATGGAGTCGACCTACGGCAACCGCGACCACGACGACGAAGGCGTCATCGAGCGGTTCGCCGACACCATCACCCGCACCGCGGCCCGCGGCGGCACGGTGCTGATCCCCGCCTTCGCCGTCGACCGCACCGAGGTCATCCTCTACCACCTCCACCGGCTGATGGACGCCGGTGCGATCCCCCGCCTCACCGTCTACGTCGACTCGCCGATGGCCCTCGCCGCCCTACGGGTCTACCGCCGGGCCGTCGACGAGGGCGCCGACGACGTGCGGGCGGGGATCGCCGGTTGGGACGGGCTGCTCGACGGCGACCACATCGTCGAGGTCCACCACCCCGAGGAGTCGAAGGCCCTCGCCGGCGTCCACGTGCCGTCGATCATCGTCTCGGCTTCGGGCATGGCCACCGGCGGTCGGGTCATCCACCACCTGCGCCGGCTCCTCCCCGACTCGCGCAACACCGTCGTGCTCCCCGGCTTCCAGGCACCCGGCACCCGCGGACGCGCCCTCGTCGACGGTGCGCCGCAGGTGAAGATGTTCGGCCAGTACGTGCCGGTGCGGGCCGACATCGTCGACCTGCCGGCCTTCTCCGTGCACGCCGACCGCACCGAGCTGTGCGACTGGCTCGCCACCGCCGACCAACCCCCGTCCACCGTCTACCTCGTGCACGGGGAGCCGGCCGCCTCCGACGCGCTCGCCGAGCAGGTCAGGAACCAACTCGGCTACACCGCCGTGGTCCCCACCGACGGCGAACGCGTCGTCCTCGCCTGACCGCGGGGATCGAAGCGGCGGGTGCCCGACCCATCGCCCGGTCCGCGACGCACCGACCGGCCTATCGTGAGGGCGTGGCCGATCGTCTCGATCCCTCGACGTACGAGACCATCGTCGAGACCGCCATCAGCCCGTTCCTGTTCCTCGACCACACGGGCACCATCACCTGGGTGAGCGACTCGCTCACCGAGTTGCTCGGCTACGAGCCCGACGACCTCATCGGCACCTCCGGCATCGCGATGATCCACCCCGACCACCGCGAGTCGGTGCTCCACGCCCTGCTCCGCACCGAGGAACGGCCGTCGGAGCGAGGCGCCGCGTGGAGCTCGGGCGGACTCATCGTCGACCTCCTCACCCGCGACGGCGAGTGCGTCGCGTGCGACATCAGCGCCGTCACCCCGGCCCGCACGGGGCTCGACGGGCTCGTCATCCAGATCCGCCGGGCGGCGAACGCCGCGTCGCTGCGTCGCGCCGTCGAGGTCATGGCGGCGGGGGCCGGCCTCGACGAGGTGCTCACGGTGGTCGCACAGGGGGTGGCGAGTGGCCTGGCCGACGCCTCCGTCGCGCTGCTCTGGGACTGGGGCGACGATCGGTTCCACCAGCAGGTCGGCTCCCACCCCGACCTCCCCGACCTCACCCGAGCCGGTCCCACCGCACCGTGGACCGCGCTCGCCCTGCAGCCCGGCCAGCCCCTCGTCACCGACGACCCGACCCGCCGACCCGCCGAGCTCACCCACCACGGCCCCGTCGAGGGCTTCGCCGTCCACGCGACCCGGTTCGACCACCTCGATCGGCCCGCGGGTGCGGCCGTGATCTGGTGGTCGTCGCCGGGCTTCAGCGCGCTCGTCTACGAGACCATCACCCGGGCCTGCGACATCCTCCGCCTCGTGCTCCAGTGGCACGAAGGCCGGCGGTCCCTCGAGTGGGAAGCCAGCCACGATTCGCTCACCGGACTGACGAACCGGCGGGCGTTCGTCGACGGCATCGTCCGCCGCCTCGCCGACGGCATCACCGGCGCCGTGTTCTACCTCGACCTCGATCACTTCAAGGCGGTCAACGACGCCCACGGCCACCTCGTCGGCGACCAGATGCTCGCCGCGGCCGGCGAGCGGCTGCGGGCCTCGGCGCGGCCCGACGACGTCGTGGCCCGCCTCGGCGGCGACGAGTTCGCCGTCTTCTGCCCCGGTCTCGACGACGAGCGGGCCGCGATCGAGCGCGGGCAGCGCTTCGTCGACGCGCTCAGCGACCCCATCACCGTCGAGGGGATCTCGGCGGTCGTGGGAGCGAGCGTCGGGGTCGCGCTCGTCGACGGCGACACCGTGGTCGACGAGGTGCTCGCTCGGGCCGACGCGATGCTGCTCGAAGCCAAGGCCGACGGTCGGGGCCGGGTCCGCATCCGCCGCTGAGCGGCTCACTCAGGAGCAACGAGGCATCACGACGGCGTCACAGGGGTATGAGCCTCCCATGACCACCCCCTCGCGCTCCCTCGGCGAGTTGGCCCGCGCGGTCGAGGATCAGCCTGCCCTCGACACCGTCGCCGACACGATCGCCCCCATCGCCGCGACGCTCGCCACCTCGAAGGTCGGCGGCCTCCTCCGGGGCGAGCCGCTCGGCCACGCCGCCCACCCGCTGCTCACCGACCTTCCGCTCGGCTGCTTCATGTCCGCCACCCTCGTCGACCTGCTCGGCGGGCGGAAGGGGGCGAAGGCCGCCACCCGTCTCGTCGGCATCGGCCTCCTCAGCATCCCGGTCACCGCCGCGACCGGGCTCGTCGACTGGCACCACGAGCGCGACGATCCCCGGGTGCGCCGGGTCGGCGCCGTCCACGCCGTCGGCAACCTCGCCGCCGGCATGCTCTACCTCTCGTCGTACCGCCAGCGCCGGGCCGGACACCGGCTCCGCGGGATGGCGCTGACGATCGCCGGCAGCCTCGTCAGCTCCGGTGCGGGCTACCTCGGCGGGCACATGGCCTTCGCCTATGGCGCGGGCGACGGCGAGCGCCTCCCCGACGACGCGGCGATCCGGATGGAGCGAGAGCGGTCGCGCACCTCGACGCGCCACTCCGAGCCGCCGAGCGACACCATCGTGCACCCGCCCGCCGACCCCGTCGCCGACCAGATGCAGATCGCGGCCGGGCGCAGCTGAACGGTTCGACACCCCCGGCGCGGCGATAGCATCGACCGACTCCGGTCGGCCTCCGACCGTCGCTCGATGCCCCCATGACCCTCCGCACCCACCTCGACGGCGCCCTCTTCGCCGAACACCTCGACGGCTCCCCGCCCCCGGTGCTGGCGCTGCACGGATGGGGGCGCGACCGCAACGACCTGCTCGCCCCGCTCTCGGGGCGACGAGCCGTGTCCCCCGACCTCGCAGGGTTCGGCTCCTCCCCCGCCCCGCCCGAGGCGTGGGGCGCATCGGGCTACGCCGACCAGGTCGGCCGACTGCTCGACGAGCTCGACCTCGGACCGGTGTTCGTCGTCGCCCACAGCTTCGGCGGCAGGGTGGCCGCCCATCTCGGAGCGGCCCGCCCCGAGCTCGTCCGGGGCATCGTGTTCCTCGGCGTGCCGCTCCTCCGGCTCACCGCCCCCGGGCGACCACCGCGCTCGTACCGCCTCGTCCGTCGCCTCCGCCGGATGCGCCTCGTTCCCGAGTCGGTGCTCGACGCCGCCCGGCAGCGGCACGGGTCCGCCGACTACCGCGCCGCAAGTGGCGTGATGCGCGACGTGCTCGTCACCGTCGTCAACGAGGAGTACACCGACCAGCTCACCCGTCTGGCCTGCCCGGTCGCCTTCTGCTGGGGCGAGCACGACACCGCCGCCAGGGTCGAGGTCGCCCGCCGGGCCGCACAGCTCGTCCCGAACTCCGTGCTGCTCGACGTCGTCGAGGGCGCGGGGCACGACGTGCACCGCAGCCACCCCGACCGGGTGCGCGCCGCACTCGACCGAGTCGTCGAGGCCGCCGGGTGACCGCGCTCAGCTGGCTCGCCGGACTGGCCGCCGGGGCATCGCTCGCGCTCGGCCTCCTGCGGTGGCTGCGCGTCGCCCAGCGCGAGCACTACATCGCCGGCTCGTGCCGCACGACGGCCTGGCGCTGGATGCGTCGACGTTCCCCCAACCACCTGCTCGGTGCCCTGGCGGTCATCGGCGTGGTCGGTGCCGTCGTCGCGCGGCTCGCCGATCGACCGGGCCCTGCCTCGGTCGCGGTGCTGGTCGCTGCGGCGGCCGCCGCGGTGTTCCCGTGGCCGATGCCCCTGCGCGGCGACCCGCCCCTGCGGTTCACCCGTCGCGCCACGGTGCTCGCCGTCGTGGCCGGCCTCCTCACGCTGGTTCCCGCCCTGATCCTCGGCCTGGCGTGGAGCTGGCCGGTCGGTCTCGCAGTCGCGATGGTGCTCGTGCCACTCCTCGTCGATCTCGCCATGGCGCTCACCGCCCCGGTCGAGCGACGGGCCCTCGAACGGCACCGCGCCCGGGCCGAGACCCGGCTGCGTCAGGTCTCGCCCCTCGTCGTCGCCGTCACCGGCAGTTGGGGGAAGACCTCCACGAAGAACCACGTGCGCGACCTGCTCGCCGGCTGGACCGAGGTCGTCGCATCGCCCGCCTCCTGGAACAACACGGCCGGTCTCTCCCGCACCGTCAACGAGCACCTCACCGACACCACCGAGGTGCTCGTCGCCGAGATGGGCACCTACGGCCCGGGCGAGATCGCCGAGATGTGTGCATGGGTCCGCCCGTCGATCGGCGTCATCTGCGCGATCGGCCCGATGCACCTCGAGCGGATGCGCACCCTCGACACCATCGTCGCCGCGAAGGCCGAGATCCTCGACGGAGTCGACACCGCGGTGCTGTGGGTCGACGACCCGCGGCTCGACGAGCTCTCGCGGCGTGTGCAGAACCCCACGGTCGTACGGGTCGGGTCGCGAGGTGGCGCCGACCTCGACGTCGAGGTGGGCCGTGAGGGCGAGCGCCTCGTCGTGTGGGTCGCCGGCGAGCGCCTCGGCGACCTCCCTGCCGAGGGCGGTCCCCATCCCGGCAACCTCGGCTGCGCGGTGGCCGCGGCGATCGCCGCCGGTGCCACCACCGCCCACGTCGCGTCCCGCCTCGGCTCGCTCGGGGCCGTCAGCCATCGGGCGGTCGCCGCCACGAGCGACACCGGACTCGTCGTCATCGACGACACCTTCAACTCCAACCCCGCTGGCGCCCGTGCGGCGATCGCCCGCCTCGCGGAACTGGTCGACGGCCGGCGGGCGGTGGTCACCCCCGGCATGGTCGAGCTCGGACCGATCCAGGACGAGGAGAACGAGGCGCTCGCTCGCGCGGTGGTCGACTCGGGGGCCAGCCTGGTGGCGGTCGGATGGACGAACCGCCACGCCCTTCTCCGTGGAGGCGGTGCGGAGACGGTGCTCGTCCCCGACCGGGAGGCCGCCCGCCAGTGGGTGCGAGCCCACCTCGGCGCGGGTGACGGGGTGCTGTGGGAGAACGATCTCCCCGACCACTACCCCTGACCGGCCCCACGCGGGTCGGCCACGTCTGGACTTCCGCGAAGATGCCGGGAGTTTTGCGAATCGCGCTAATTTCTGGTGAAGCCGCCGACTCCGGGCCGGCGGCGTGCCACCGGTACCATCGCATCCCATGACCGCCATCGGCGTCGTGTTCGGCGGGCCGTCCCCCGAGCACGACATCAGCATCCTCACCGGCCTGCAGGCCGCCCGCGCCCTCCACGACGACGGCGCCGAGGTCGTCTGCCTCTACTGGACCAAGACCGGCCAGTGGAAGCGGGTGCCCCCCACCGCCGAGGCAGCCGCGTTCCTCGAGCCCACCGTGCCCGGCAGCTCCGACCTCGAGCTCCACGTCCCAGGAGGGTTCGTCGAACCCAAGCGCCTGCGTTCGGCACCGGTCGAGCTCGCGGCCGTGCTCAACTGCTGCCACGGCGGTCCCGGCGAGGACGGCACCCTCACCGGGCTGCTGCTCGCCGCGGGGCTGAAGGTCACCGGTCCCCGCCCCCAAGCCGCCGCGCTCGCCATGGACAAGCTCGCCACCGCAGCCGCCGCACGCACCGCCGGCATCCCCGTCATCGACACCGCCGCGGTCACCGACACCGACCACACCGCCCTGCCCCCCACCCCGTGGGTGGCCAAGCCCCGCTACGGCGGCAGTTCCATCGGCGTCGAGGCCGGCATCGAGGACCTCGACACCGTCCGGGCCCTCGGGCGCACCGGCACCGGCCGGGCCGGCATGGTCGTGCAGCCATTCCTCGACGGGTGGCTCGACCTCAACATCGCCGTCCGCACCCACCCCACCCTCCAGCTCTCCGAGATCGAGAAGCCGCTGCGTGAGGGGTCGGCCGTCTACGACTATGCGGGCAAGTACCTCACCGGTGGGCAGGGCATGGACGCCGCACCCCGCGAGCTGCCCGCCGACATCCCCGAGGCGATCGCCGACACGATCCGCTCCTACGCCCGCACGCTCGTCACCGTCCTCGACCTGAGCGGCGCGCCCCGCATCGACTTCCTCTGGGACGGGGCCGACCAGGTCGTGCTCTGCGAGGTCAACTCCATCCCCGGCGCGTGGGGCAACCACCTCTGGCAGGCGGCGGGGGTGCCCCGAGTGCAGCTCTACCGTGAGCTGCTCGCCGAGGCCGAGGCCGCGAAACCCGGGCTGCCGCAATGGGCGGCCACGAGCGACGGGGCCGCCCTCCGGGTCTCGGGCTCCATCGCCGCCAAGCTGAGCTGATCGCCGTGGACACGCCGCCCTGGGCACGCCACACCGACCAGGGATGGGTGCTGACGATCCGTGCCCAACCCGGCGCGGCGCGCACCCAGGTGGCCGGCCCCTACGGCGACGCCCTCCGCATCCGGATCGCCGCGCCCGCCGCCGACAACAAGGCGAACACCGAGCTCGTCCGCTTCCTCGCCGACACTCTCGGCGTGCCGAAGTCGGCGGTCACGCTCCTCCGGGGGCACTCCTCGCGCGACAAGTCGGTGCTCGTCGAGCCCCACGACGTCGACCTCGCCCGCCTCGGCGCCTGACCCCGCCGGCCGCTCACCCCCTCCCCTTCCCCGAACCGGTGGCGCGAACGCGCCCTCAGACCGCGTTCGCGCCAGGAGTTCGCGGGCCGGGCCGGGGCGCGTGCGAGGAGCGGGAACTAGGTTCGGCGCATGACCGAGCACCACGCGTGGCTGGAGCAGCTGACCCTCGCCGAGAAGTGCTCGCTCGTGGCGGGAGCGAGCAACTGGCGCACCCCTCCGATCCCCCGGCTGGGCATCCCGGCGGTGAAGATGACCGACGGCCCGAACGGCGCGAGGGGCGAGGGCACCGTCGGTGAGGCCACCCCTGGGGTGCTCGTGCCCGTCGGCATCCTCCAGGGCGCCACGTGGGACCCCGCGCTCATCGGCGAGGTCGGCGACCTGCTCGGGCGTGAGACCCGACGCCGCACATCCCACGTGCTGCTCGCCCCCGCGGTGAACCTGCACCGCACACCTATCGGCGGCCGCACCTTCGAGTACTACTCCGAGGACCCCGAGCTCACCGCCCGCCTGGCGGTCGCGTACGTGAGGGGCGTGCAGGCCCACGAGGTGGCCGCCACGGTCAAGCATTTCGTCGCCAACGACACCGAGGTCGACCGCCACACGGTGGACGTCGACGTCGACGAGCGGGTGCTCCGCGAGCTCTACCTCCGGCCGTTCGAGGCGTGTGTCGTCGAGGCGGGGGCGTGGGCCGTCATGTCCGCGTACAACCGGCTCAACGGCGAGTTCTGCGCGGCGAACACCGAACTGCTGCGAGCCATCCTGCGTGACGAGTGGGGGTTCGACGGCGCGGTCATGTCCGACTGGTACGGCGCCCACGAGGCCGGGCCGTCGGCGAACGGCGGCCTCTCGATCGAGATGCCCGGCCCGCCCCGGGTCTACGGACCCCACCTCGAAGCCGCCGTCGAGCGGGGTGAGGTCGAGGAGGCCACCGTCGACGGGCTCGTCCTCGACGTGCTCGGACTCATAGCGCGCACCCGGGCCACCGAGCGGTCGGCCGACGAGCCCGAACAGTCGGTCGACGATCCCGCCGAGCGCGAGCTGTGCCGGCGCGTCGCGGTCGCCGGCACGGTGCTCGCCACCAACGACGGCGCGCTCCCCCTCGAAGGCACCGAGCTGCGGGTGGCAGTCGTCGGCCCGAACGCGGCCGAGACCCGCACCCAGGGCGGGGGCAGCTCCGCGCTCCAGCCCCTACCCCACCCGTCGCTGCTCGAGGTGCTGCGCTCCCGGTTCCCCGACCTCGTCCACGAGCAGGGCGTCACCATGGATCGGGCCACGCCGATCGCGCCGATCGAGCGCTTCGTCGGACCCGACGGCGAACCCGGCCTGCTGCTCGAGATCCGCAACGGCACCGACGACAGCGGGGAGGTCCAGCACGTCGGTCGCACCAACGGGCAGCTCCGGTACTTCGGCTCGCTGCCCGACGGGGTCACCACCCCCTGCTTCGTCACCCTCCGGGGCGCCTATGTCCCCGCGGTCTCGGGGCCGCACGAGTTCGGCCTCATCACCGCGGGACGCCCCCGCTGCCAGGTCGGGCCCCTCGAGCTCGCCCGCGCCCGCGAGCAGCTCCCCGCCGGCGACGCGTTCTACGGGGCCGGCTCGGCGGAGCAGCTCGGCACCATCGACGCCGTGGCCGGCGAGGCGATCCCCGTCGAGTTCGACCTCGTCACCAACGGCCCGTTCGCCGCGATGCGCCTCGGCGTGCGCCCGCCCGCGGACGAGGGAATGTTCGACCGGGCGGTCGCGGCCGCCGCCGACGCCGACGTGGCGATCGTGGTCGTCGGTACGAACGACGAATGGGAGACCGAGGGCCACGATCGCGACAGCATCGAGCTGCCGGGCCGCCAGGACGAGCTCGTGCACGCCGTCGCCGCGGTCAACGACCGCACGATCGTGGTCGTGAACGCCGGTGCGCCGGTGGCGATGCCGTGGGCCGACGAGGTGAACGCCATCGTCATCGGCTTCTTCGGCGGCATGGGCATGGCCGACGCGATCACCTCGATCCTCCTCGGCGACGACGACCCGGGCGGGCGTCTCCCCATCACCTTCCCCCGGCGCCTCGAAGACTCCCCCGCCTGGCCGTTCTACGCGCCGGTCGACGGGGTGCAGCGCTACGGCGAGGGGCTCCACATGGGGTACCGCGGCCACGACCGCAGCGGCGTCGAGCCGCTCTTCCCGTTCGGCCACGGTCTCTCCTACGGCCCCTCCAAATGGGGCGCCGCCCGAGCCGACGCCACCGTGGTCCGGGCGGGCGAGTCCGTCGCCGTCACCGTGCCGGTCACCGCCACCGGCAGTCGCGACGCCACGGTCGTCGTCCAGGGCTACGTCGCCCCGATCGACCCGCCGGTCGAACGAGAAGTGAAGGCGCTCCGCACGTGGGTGAAGGCGGTCGTCCCCGCGGGAACCACTGCCGACCTCACCCTCGAGTTCGGACCCGAGGCGTTCCGCCGCTGGGACGATCAGGCCCATCGGTGGACGATCGACCGGGGCAACTACGACCTCGTCGTCGCGGCGAGCGCCACCGACATCCGCTCCACGGTTCGCGTCGAGCTCACCTGATCGCGCCCTGCGGCGCGACCTCAGCGGCGTCGCCTCGGCGGCGCCTACGACGCCAGCCAGTCGCCGATGCGTTCGGCCATCGCCACGCGCGCGGGGAGGCGTTCGAGCAGGCCGGGCACCAGGGCGTTGCCCCGCGCCTGTTCCTCGGCGTCGACGTCGCCCAGGCCGAGGGCCCGCTCCACGTTGATCACCAACCAGTCGACGCTGCTGAAGAGCATCGGCATGACATCGGCCGGGGTCGGCTCGACGACCGCCCCACCAGCCTCGGCGTACGCGTCGAGCACGACACGAGCCACGCGCGGGTCCTCCCACCGCGCCATCGAGAGCGCGACGTCGATCAGCTCGGCGCGGGGATCGACCGGGCCGGCCACGTCCCAGTCGCAGAGCAGCGGACCGCCGGGCCCGAGGAGAATGTTCTTCTGGTCGATGTCGCGGTGACTCATCGGCCAGTCGGAGCGATCGGGGACCCCGGCGCCGAGGTACCGGTTGATCGCGGTCACGGCGGGGTCGGCGCGTCGCGCGAGGGCCGCCCACGGCGGATCGGCACGCTCGATCTCCTCGAGGAGGGACGGCCATCGGGCGCCGTTGTCCGGCGACCAGCCGCCGAACAGCTCGGGGCGGTCGGTCCGCAGGTCGAGTCCGTGCAGGCGGGCCAACGTCGACCCGCTCCACGCGGCGAGGGTGCGGTCGGCCACGCCGTCGGGCGCCGTCCGCGCGTCGATCCAGCGGTGGAGCCGAACGACCGCGGTACCCGGGCCCCCCTCGCGCGCCACGTCGCCACGCCATCCGCCGGTGACCGCGTTCGGTACCGGCTCGGGGGCATCCACCCCCGCGTCGATGGCAGCCAGCTCGAACCGCCACGCCTCGTCGATGCGCTCGAACCAGGAGTCCTCCCGCCAGAGGTCGAGCACCTCCTTCACCGCGTAGGCGACCCCGCCCACCTCCAGGCGGTACACGCGGTTCGACCACGCGCCCGCCACGGGGACGAGGTCGGCCACCGCACCCGTCAGCCCGAACGCGTCGGCGATCGCGGCCGCTGAGGGCCGGGCCTCGGTCGACATCAGTCGCCGACGGCCCCGTCGATCAGCTCGCGCAGCAGGTCGGCGTGGCCGTTGTGGCGGGCGTACTCCTCGATCATGTGCACGTAGATCCAACGCAGGGAGAACCGGGCGCGGGGATCGCGGGGCCACTCGCCCTCGTCGTCGAGGTGGCGCTCGGCCGCCCGGCGGCGGCTCGTCTCGCACTCGGCCTGCCACGTCGCGAGGTCGGCGGCCCAGTCGGCGTCGTCGACGCCCTCCCAGTCGCCCTCGGGGTCGTCGCGCGTCCAGTAGATGGGGCGGGGATCACGGCTCGAACCGAGCACCCGCTGGAACCAGTTGCGTTCGACGTCGGCCATGTGGCGCACGAGCCCGTGCAGCGACATCGTCGAGCTGGCGAGCGGCCGCCGGGCGAGGTCGGCGGGACCGAGCCCCTCGCACTTCAACAGCAGCGTGGTGCGGTGGAACTCGAGCCACGCCTCGAGCATCTCCCGCTCGCCGGCCACCGTCGGCGGTTCGGCGCGTCGCGGATCGTCGATCGACCCGACCATCAGTCGACGGCCTCGACCACCATCGCGCCGAGGCCCGGCACCACGCCGGTGTCGGGGTCGTCCTTGCGACGTACGTCCATCCACCACAGCACGCCGAGCCCCATCGCGAACACCACGAGGTAGATCACCACCGACATGACCCATCGGCGCCAGCTCCACCGCTCGAGCGGACGGCTCCGCGTCTCTGCGTCGAGCTTGGCGGCATGCGCCTCGCCGAGGGTCTGTCCGATCGGGGGGTCGTAGGGCTCCATGTCCGCCTCCTGGTTCGCCGACGCACCGAGGGTACCGGTGCCCGCGCCACCCCGCCGGGAGATCTGGCCCCCGGGCGGAGCGGCGGAGCGGCGACAGGAGGATCAGACCTCGTCGGAGGCGTCGGGCGGCGCGGCCGTGGCGTCGGGCGCGGGGCTCGCCACCACCGCAGGAACTGGGTCGTCGACCTCGCGTCCGTCCCGCAACAGGCCGAGCCGTTCGAGGTGGCGCCCGACGTCGCGGATGCCGAGCCCGATCAGGATGAACACGAGGCCCATCGCCACCGCCATCGCCGCGACGCCGTAGGCCACGATCGAGGTGTAGAGCGACGCCCGGAGGAACGAGGCGTTCATCGCCAGGTCGCGGCGGGGGTCGTCGCGGTCGAGCTCGGCGTAGGTCAGACCGCCGGTGGTCTCCCGGGCGTGGGTGTCGATGATGTCGGCCTGGCACCAGGCGGTGATCGGATCGCGCACGCGCCAACCGCCGAGACACCCGTCGTCAGGGATGGTGATCTTCTGCTCGTTGAGCTCGACCGTCACCATCACGATCGTGCCGAGTCCCGCCACGATGAAGATCGTGCCTAGGACGATCGACACCACTGAGGTGATCTTCCGGTAGTCCATCTCTCACGCTCCTCGACTCGCGCACCGGCGTGCGTTCCGCGCGACCGTAGACCTCGGGGCGCGGCAGCGCCGGGATCGCTCAGGCCACCGACGAGAACACGGACGCCTCGGCCGCAGCCTGCAGGGCGATCACCTGGTGAGCCTCGCGGCTCGACCTCGACCACGAGGGCACCGGCATCCGGCCGACCGACACACCGTCCTCGAATCGGAACGTCATGCCGAAGGAGGCGAGCAGACGGCGCGACGCCCGGTTCTCGGGCATCACCGACGCCTCGATCTCGAGGACACCCCGCATCGCGGCCACGAGCCCGAGCACCTCGACGAGGGCAGCCGCCAGTCCCTGACGGCGATGATGCTCGGCCACGGCGAAGGCCACCTCGACGACCGACCGGTCGCGCCGATGGCGGACGACGCGGGCCTCGGCCACGCAGCGACCGCCGTCGAACGCACCCCACGCCACGTGGCCGACCTGGTCGACGAGGACGAGATCGCGCACGAGGCGGTCGGCCACGAGCGGCTGGGGGGCGAAGAAGCGGAGGCGGCGGCTCTCGGGTGAGAGGCCCTCGAGGAACGCCCGCACCGCGGGTCGGTCACCCGGGTGGAACGGCCGGAGGAGGACCGCGCCCCCTCCGGCCAGCCCCACCCGGAGGCCGTCGTCAGGCGCACACGGCCACACGGTCGTCGATCTCCTGGCTGGTGCGCAGACCGAGCGCCGACGCGAGGGCGTGCACGATGCCCGAGAGCACGAGCGCGTGCCCCCGGCGGTTGGCATGGAGCCGGTCGGCGGTGAGGTCGGGATCGAAGCGACGCCCGAGAATGTCGTTGCCACCCGCCGACACCACCGCCAGATCCGGGGCGAACCGGACAGCCGCCGGCACCTGCTCCTCGAGGATCCGGTCGGACTCGAGGCCCCGCACACCGAGGTTCCGGTACACGAGGCCCGGCGCCACCCGGTCGACGGCGAGCGCGAGCTGATCGGCCCACGAGCGGTCCGGGTAGCCCGGGGCCGGATCGCCGATGCCCTCGGCGACGCTGTCGCCGAGCACCACGAGACGACGCCAGGGGGCGCCGGCGAGCAGCGCGTCCTGCTCGCAGGGTGTCAACGAGGCCGCAACGGCGGTGGGGTCGGGGGCGACAGGGCTCATCGGACGACGTCGACCTCGATGACGACGGGCACCTGGTTGGTGATGACGTCGTAGACGGCCGAGCGGTCACGGGAGCGGTCGACGATCGAGCGCAGCGTGGCCTCGTCGGCGTCGCCGCTGATCTCGAAGTGCACCGAGAGCTGCTGGTAGCCGTTGCGCACCTCGGGGTTCAGGCCGAGCAGACCGTTCACGTCGATGTCGCCCGCGATCGTCGAGCGCACCTCGTGGAGGGTGACCCCACGAGCCGAGGCGATGTTCGCGATTCCGGCGGTGAGGCACGACGCGAGGGCGTGGAGCACGAACTCGACCGGGGTCGGTCCGTTGTCCTGCCCCACCATCAGCACGGGGTGGTCGGCGTCGAAGACGAACGTGCGCTCGTGGCGCCGTTCCTCGCCGACACCGAAGAAGCCGTCGATGGTGCTGCGGCTGTGGGTGCCCGACACCCACTCGTTGCTGGCACGGAACTGGAAGGCGGCAGCCTCGGGGGCGGCCTTCAGGGCGTCGAGCACGCCGAAGATGCCCTGGATGTCGACGCCGTTGCGCTGGGTGTTCTCGATGGTGGTCATGGGGGTGTTGCCTTTCCTGTGGTTGGTGTGGGTGGGGGGTGGAGTCAGGCCGCGACGAGCGACCGCTCCGACATCGAGGGCCACGAGGCGAGCTCCCTCGCCTCGGCCTCGATGGCCTTGCTCAACGCCCGCTGGTGGGCGATGAAGACCTCCGCCGGGGGCTGCTTGGCCATGGCGCAGGTGAGATCGAAGATCGGCGTGGCCATCTCGTCGCGCCGCCGCCAGTACCCGGCGAGCTCGGCGGCGGTGTTCCCGCCTCGCAGCGAGCGATCGAGGGCCCGGGCCAGCAGCTCGGCGTCGCGGAACGCGTCGCTGATGCCGTGTCCGGTGATGGGGTCGCGGTGGTAGCCGGCGTCGCCGACGAGCGCCCAGCCGTTGCCGACCGGAGCCAGCATGTGGTTCGGGAGCCGGCGGTTGATGTGCACGGGTCCGGTGCGCACGGCGCCTGCGAGGCGGTCGGCCATGTCGGGCAGCCGGGCGGCGATCAGACCTTCGAGCGCCGCGGGCGAGCTGCCCCACACGGCGCGGGCGGCGTCGACACGATCGGCGAGGGCGCACAGCCAGACGGCGGCCTCCCCGTCGTTGGTGGGGAAGATGCCCGCGAAGACGCCCTTGCCGAGGAAGAACTCGAGGCCGTCCCACTCGACGCCGCCGTAGTAGGCGTAGGCGGTCGCGCCCTGCGAGGGGCGGGAGTCGACGACCCGGGCGCCGACGCTGCGGGCCACCACCGAGGTGAGGCCATCGGCGCCCACGACGAAGCGGCCACCGATGCGGACCGTCGAGCCCGCTCGGTGCGCGCCGTGGATGCCGTCGACACGCCCGGCGGCGTTGCGGTGGACCCCACCCACCCGCACGCCGGTCACGAGCCGCACGCCCGCCGCCACGGCGGCGTCGACGAGGACGCCGTCGAGGACGTGACGGCGCGGTGCCACGAGGTGGGCGACGCCGGCGCGCTCGGCGATCTGGCGGCGATCCGGACCGTTCTCGGTGTGGAACGTGACCGTGGTGAGCGGCGGGGTTCCACGAGCGATGACCTCGTCGAGCAGTCCCCAGCGGGCGAGCTGTACGACGCCGCTGCGGGCGATCGAGTGGGTCGACACCGTGTCGTGGGGAGCGAGGTAGCGGTCGACGAGCACGACGTCGTGGCCCTGCCGGGCGAGCAGCATGGCGGTCGCGGCACCGGCGCAGCGGGCGCCGACGACGACCACGTCGGCGGTCAGGTCGGGTCGGAAGGGGGTGGCATTCACGGTGGCTCCTCGAACTGCGGGGATCGGGGGGAACGGGTTCATCGGGGAACCGGGTTCGTCGGGGTGAGGGGTTCGTCGGGACGACGGTGCCCACGGTGCGCCAGTGCGGGCCGCAGTTCTTGGAGGAGACGTGGAGATCGGACGGAGGTCGCGGGGAGATCGAGCGCTACACGGTCACTGACCGCGCTCACCGAGCGCGAGCACCTGACCGCGCTCACCGAGCGCCGGGTCGGCTCAGGTCAGCGATCCCGCGGCCTCACGCGCCTCGGTGGCGAAGAGGCGGGCGCCGCAGGCGGCGAACCGATCGGCGGCCGCGCGCAGGCGACCCGGGTCGCGGTCGGCGAGCCCGAGCGCGTGGGCGACCCGGGCGTCGTGGAGCGCCCCCTCGAGATCGAGCTCGGCGAGGCGCCCGGCCGCCTCCTGCGCGAAGCCGAAGCGGGCGAGGTCGTGCAACAGCGTGGCCTCGAAGCCGTGGGCGCCACGTCGGCGGGCGTCGTCGGCCGACCAGCGCAACTGCTCGGCCGCGGCGTCGGTGTCGCCGGAGGCCTGGGCGAGCCACGCCTTGGCCCGGTCGATGTCGGGGTGGAACAGCCCTCGAGGTCCGTCCTCGAGCTCGGTGGCCCGCTCGACGTCGATGCGTGCCGCCTCGAGGTCGCCGTCGAGCACCCACGCGCAGGCGCGCAGCGCCACGACCCACCGTTCGGCGGCGAAGAGCCCTCTCGCCCTCGACTCGTGCACCACCGGGTCGACCGCCCGGCGGGTGGAGCCGGGGCGGCCCGCCAGCAGCTCGACCCGGCCGAGCGCGGTGTCGAGCCAGCTCCGCTGCGCGCCCGGGTGCTCGGCGCGGGCCCGCAGGAGCGCACGGCGACCCTCGTCGATGTCGCCCTGCTCGGCGAGGGCCAGCCCCTCGGCGAACAGGAGCATCGAGAGGCCCGGGAGGTGCACGTCGGCGGGCGAGGCCGCGTGCAGGTGGCGCCCTTCGGCGATGGCCTCGGTGGCCGTGCGGGGCCGACCGGCGGAGATCAGGGCGAG
>CAZAVX010000018.1:0-10489 GCA_964488835.1 uncultured Iamiaceae bacterium
ACGAGGGCGGGACCGCCGAGCTCGGTTCCGGGTCCGGGTACCGAGCGAACGGAAGTGCCAATGGTAGACACGAGCTTCGTCCCTGTGGAGATTGCGCCGTTCGGATGAACACGAGCCGCTACCCAACATCACCAGGCACGACTGAACGTCTCACGACGGGGACACACCGAGATCTCGATCGTCGCCTTCCCGCTCGTGCGAGCCGACTCGCGCGCGGGCCAACCCTCAGACCGCGGCGTACTCGCGGCGACCGAGGAGCACGACCCCGGTGGTGCCGAGCGCGGCGGCGAGGACGGTGAGCACCACCACGGGCACGGCGGCGAAGGGCTCGAGCGGAATCTGGGCGACGTGCCCGAACGGGTTCAGGTCAGCGGCCAGCTGGGGCAGGTCGAGCAGCTCGCCGAAGGTCTCGGCGAAGAACCCGTACCCGACGACCCCCCACGTCAGGGGGAGCGCCCGCGGCCAGGCGCCGAAGAGCAGGGCCGCGAGCCCGAGGATGACGAGCACGGCGGGAACCGTGTTGAGCTGGGCGAGCGTCACGTCGACGACGAATCCGGACTCACCGGTGGTGAGCGCCGCGCCGAGCCCGCTCGCGAAACCGACGACCGCCGACACGATCGTCACCCCGACGACCGTCACCCCCAGCGTCAGGGCCAACCAGCCCGCTCGGCTCATCGGGGTCGCGAGCAATGCCTCCCCCCGGCCGCTCGTCTCCTCGCTCCGCAGGTTCTGCACGGCGAGCGCCGCGTAGATCGCGACGAACACCGCCATGAGCGTCGCCATCACCGCGAGGTAGCCGTTGACGACGTCGCGCTCGCCGAACAGCTCGCGGATCACCTCGGGGAGGTCGTCGGCGGCGTCGAGCATCGCCTCGGCGAAGAGGCCCATCACGAAGCCGAACACGACGAGGCTGGCCGTCCAGGCGAGGATGCTCGCCCGCTGGAGTCGGAGCGAGAACCCCCACGGCGTGCCGAGTGAGGGCCGTGCCCGGGGTGGCCCCGGACGAACCGGGACGAAGCTCGCGCCGTGGTCGCGCCGGCTCGACAGCACGAGCCCGAGCGCGGCGGCCACGAGCCCGGTGACGGCGAGGAGCACCAGCGGCCACCACCGGTCGAGCACGTAGGGAGCTGTTTGCTGCGCCCACCCGAGCGGCGAGAACCACGAGAGGAGCGTGCCGCCTTCCTCCGGCATGTCGCCGCCGCCGCGGACGACGAACGCCGCGGCGAGCACCCCGCCGGCGAGACCGGACGCCGCACGCGAGTACTCGGACAACTGCGCGGCGGCCGCGGCGATACCGGCGAACGCGAGTCCGACGCCGACGACCGAGCTGGCGAGCAGCGCCGAGCCGATCAGCGCGAAGCCGCCGACCGCGACCAGCGCCACGAACACCGCCAGCCCCGCGACGAGGTTGGTGATCGTCGCGACGATCAGGGCCGCGACCAGCCCGGCGTGGCGACCGACCACGCTCGCCCGCACGAGCTCGGCGCGGCCGGTCTGCTCCTCCACCCGGGTGTGGCGGACGACGAGGAAGATGCTCATCAGCGCGGCGACCAGCATGAGGTAGAGCCCGTAGCCGCCGGCGATGAGGCGCTCGACGGTCGGGTCGGAGAGCCCGTAGCCCGGCCCGGTGAGCATCCGCCCGACCGGGCCGTTGAACAATTGGGTGGCCGCGGCGACGTCGTCGCCGTAGGCGGCCGGCACCGCGATCGAGACGTAGAGGGCGAACACCCCGAGCCCTCCCGCCCACATCGGGAGCTTCACCCGATCGGCTCGCAGCATGAACCTCACGAGGACCCCGAGGCCCGCCAAGGGATCGCGGGTCTCGTCGACCTCGGCCGGGAGTGGCTCGTGCGCGGCCACCACGGTCACGACACCGCGTCCGTGGCGGCCGCGGGCTCGTCGCCGTAGTGACGAAGGAGCAGCTGCTCGAGGGTCGGCGGATGCGCGGCGATCGACCGGACCCCGAGTGCCGCGAGCTCGCGCATCACCGTCTCGATCCGGTTGCCGTCGACCTCGAACCGCACGACGTCACCGGTCCGCTCGAGGTCGTGCACGCCGTCGAGCGCGGCGAGCGGGCCCGGGTCGTGTGCCAACTCGGCGGTGATCGTCGTGCGGGTGAGGTGGCGCAGCTCGCTGAGGCTGCCGGTCTCGACGATGGCGCCACGCCGGATGATGGAGATGCGATCGGCGAGCACCTCGACCTGGGAGAGGATGTGGCTCGACAGCAGCACCGAGGCCCCTCGCTCCCGGAGCTCGCGGACGCAGTCCTGGAACACCGCCTCCATCAGCGGGTCGAGCCCTGCGGTGGGCTCGTCGAGGAGGTAGAGCTCGACGTCGGAGGCGAGGGCGGCGATCAGCGCCACCTTCTGGCGGTTGCCCTTCGAGTAGGTGCGCCCCTTCTTCGTCGGGTCGAAGTCGAACCGCTCGCAGAGCTCGTCGCGGCGGCGCTGGTCGAAGCCTCCCCGAAGCCGGGCGAACAAGTCGATCGCCTCCCCGCCCGTCAGGTTCGGCCACAGCTCGACATCGCCCGGCACATAGGCGAGGCGTCGGTGGAGCGAGACCGCGTCGCGCCACGGGTCGCCGCCGAGCAGCACGGCCCGCCCCTCGTCCGCCCGGAGCAGGCCGAGCAGCACCCGGATCGTCGTCGACTTCCCCGCCCCGTTCGGCCCGAGGAAGCCGAGCACCTCGCCCGCCTCCACCACCAGGTCGAGGCCGTCGAGGGCGACCACGTTGCCGAACCGCTTCACCAGGCCCACCGTCTCGATCGCAGGGCGCTGCGCCATCGTCGCTCACCTCGGGAGGTCGTCGAGTGCCCCCCCAACCTATGCAACGACCAGTCGACCGCGCGGCCCCACGAACGCGATGGGCGTCTCGCTCGCCACCTGCGATGCTCGTCGGATGCTGCTCCGCCGTGAACGTGGCGACGACGTCGACGTCATCCACCAGATCCACCTCGAGGCGTTCGGCGCCCTCGGCATCTACGGCGACGCGCCTCCCGTCGAGGCCCAGCTCGTGCGCGACCTGCGCGCCGACGACGGCTGGGTCCCCGCCCTCTCGATCGTCGCCGAGACTGCCGAAGGCGCCGTGGTCGGGCACGTGGTCGCCACCGAGGGACACCTCGAAGGTGCGCGAGTCGTCGGTCTCGGACCGCTCGGCGTCCTGCCGGACCAGCAGAAGGCCGGCGTCGGCTCCGCCCTGATGCACGCCGTGCTCGGCGCCGCCGACGCCCTCGACTACGACCTCGTCGCCCTCCTCGGCGATCCCGGCTACTACCGCCGGTTCGGCTTCGTCCCCGCCGCCTCCCTCGGCATCGACGCGCCCGACCCGGCCTGGGGCGACCACTTCCAGGTCCGGGCCCTCTCGGCATACCGGGGCACCACCGGCGGCTTCCGCTACGCCGCGCCGTTCGAGCGCCTCTGAGCACCCACCGGACCACAGCCCGGCTGGCCGCTCGGGCCGTCATTGCTAGGGTCGCCCAGGCGTGGCCGGTTCGGGCGCGCCCCGAGTCGACCCGCCCAGGAGCGTCATGCCCACCCCCACCCCCGCCCCCGTTCACCGCCCCCGCGCCTCGTCCCGAGCAGTTGCGGCGCTGCTGAGCGGGGTCCTGCTCCTCGCTGCCTGCGGAGGTGGCTCGGAGGCCGGTGACGGTCGATCGGGATGGGACATGCGAGACTCCGAACGGACCGAGGTCGGCCAGGGAGGGAGCGACCCGGACGTCCCCGACGGGGACGGCGAGGGCACGTCGGACGACCCCGGCTCGACCTCCTCGGGCAGCAGCGGCACATCTGGCGCGGACCTCGCCGCGCTCACCGAATGGGCCGCCGAGACCCCGAACGTGGTCGTCCCCGAACCGGGCGACGTCGCCTTCGACGTCGAGTTCAGCGGCGACACCGCTGTCGTGCCCCACTCCGCCGTCGTCGAGGCGAGCGACGACCACCGCTACGTCCTCGACGCGAGGTCACCGGGAGCAGGCGAGCTCCGTCCCGGCTCGGTGCTGCTCATCCCCGGGGTGGCGCTCCGCCGTGTCACCTCCGTCGACGAAGCCGGCGGCCGCCTCACCGTCGAGACCGAGTTCGCCGCGCTCACCGACGCGATCGAGAACGGCGACATCGCCTGGGACGTCGACCTCCCCGTCGGCTCCCCCTTCCAGACCGATCCCGACACGACCCCGCTCGACGTACCCGTCGCCAGCCCGATCCCGGACACCGGCGCCGACACCCTCGTCGCCGAGGGCGCCGGGGTCATCCTCCCCGACGGCACCCATCAGCAGGTGAGCTGGAACGTCACCCAGAACGACGAGCTCCCGCTCCGCTGGCAGTACCAGGACGGCTACAACACGTACCTCTTCGCGCTCGGCGTCGGCGCGAACGACCTCACCGTCCGGGTCCAGGTCACTCGCGACCTCGGTGGTCGCACCGCCCTCGCCTACACCGCGACGGGCACGGTGCGCCCGCCCCGATCTGCGGGTTCCATCCGCATCCGCGACGGCCAGCTCGACCAGGCGTCGATCGACCAGATGGGGCTGTCTGGCACGGTGGAGCTCGAGATCGCCGCAGCCGGCGCCGGGAAGGCCCCGGTCGACTTCGAGCTGCCCGGACTGTGGTTCAAGTACATCATCCCCGTCGGCCCGATCCCCCTCACGCTCGGGATGAACGCCCGGGTCATCGGCGACGTCGAGGTCCCGGCCGAAGCATCCGCCCAGGCGTCTGCCCGCTTCAGCTTCGGTGGCGACATGGGGTTCGCCTTCGAGGGCGGTTCGGTGGATGCCAAGGTCACCATGCCCGACCTCGGTGCAGTGCCCCAGCCGGCTGACTCTGCCGCGATGATCGGCAACTACGTGAACGCCGAGTTCGGGCTGGCGTTCCCCCACATGTCGATCAGCCTGTTCGACCAGGGCGTCGTCCCGCGGGTGTATCCCGGCATGATCATCGGGACACGACTCCAGTGGGGCCCCGTCTGCAAGACCGCCTACACCAACCTCGTCGTCCAGGGCGCCTACGACTTCAAGATCCTCGGTGTGAACCTCATGGAGGGGAAGCCGACCGACCTCATCCAGCCACACCGGATCGACGCGCAGGGCGACAGCTGCGAGTGACCGTTCGCCCGACGGACGGGGCGTGCCAGACTCGCGGCGTGACCGAGACCATCGTCGAGCTGAAGAAGCGGGGGTTCATCTCCCTCAACGCCCATCCGGCAGGGTGCGCGGCGAACGTCGCCGAGCTGGTCGACCACGCCCTCGCACACCGGGAGGCGACGGGCGCCGGGAGCCCGGCCGAACCCGGTGAGGGGTGCGCCGTCATCCTCGGCGCGAGCACCGGCTACGGCCTGGCGAGCACCATCGCCGCGGCGTTCACCCACGGGCTCCCCACCCTCGGCGTGTGCCTCGAGCGGCCTCCCTCGCGCACCCGCACCGCCACCGCCGGCTGGTACAACGTCGCCGCCGTCCACGACGAGGCCCGGGCGCGGGGCGCCACCGTCCACATCCTCAACGCCGACTGTTTCGCCCACGACACCAAGCGCCAGATCCTCGAGCTCGCCCGCGAGCACGGCCCGGTTCGCCTGCTCGTCAACAGCATCGCCTCACCGGTCCGCACCGACCCCGACTCGGGGGAGACGTACCGTTCGGTGTTGAAGCCGGTCGGTCAGCCGTACGTCACGAAGTCGATCCGCCTCGACACCGGCGAGATCACCACCGCCGAGCTCGAGCCGGCCACCGACGAGGAGATCGAGCACACCCGCCGTGTGATGGGCGGCGAGGACTGGGCGCTGTGGATCGAGGCGCTCGACGCCGCCGACGTACTCGCCGACGACTTCCGTACCGTCGCCTACACCTACATCGGCCCCGAGGTCTCCCATCCGATCTACCGGTCCGGCTCCATCGGACAGGCCAAGGCCCACCTGGAGGCCACCGCCCGAGATCTCGCCGCCGCCCGAGGCGACGCACCGGGCGGCGCGTGGACGAGCGTGAACGGCGCGGCCGTCACCCAGGCCTCGGCCGCGATCCCCACGGTGCCGCTCTACCTCGCCCTGCTGATGGCGGTCACCCGCGACCTCGGCGTCGAGTACCAGTCGGTCGAGGCCCAGATCCTCCGCCTGTTCGACCAGGTGCTCCGCGCCGACACCGAGCTGAACCTCGACGACGAGGGTCGCATCCGCGTCGACGACTGGGAGCTCGACCCCGCCATCCAGGCCGAGATCGCGCGCCGTTGGGAGCTCGTCACCACCGAGAACCTCCACGAGCTCGGCGACTTCGCCCGCTTCGAGCACGAGTTCGATCGCCTCTTCGGCTTCGGCATCGACGGCGTCGACTACGCCGCGCCGGTCGAGGTCGACGTCCCCTTCGAGGGCACCACCGCCTGAGCGGCGACCGTCTGCGCCGCGACCACCGATCCGATGGCGCGAACGCGGGAAACGGCCGCGTTCGCGCCACCAGTTCGGGACACAGGCTCGAACTCCTGGCGCGATCGCGGTCCCACGCCGCGTTCGCGCCACCAGTTCGGTCGAAGAGTGGAGTCGGGGGCGAACCGGTCGCTCAGATGAGGCGGCGCTCGTTGGCCCAGGCGGTGAGCTGGTGGCGGTTCGAGAGCTGGAGCTTGCGGAGCACCGCGGAGACGTGGGTCTCGATCGTCTTCACCGACAGGTTGAGGCGCGCCGCCACCTCCTTGTAGGCGTAGCCCCTCGCGATGAGGCGCAGGACGTCCTGTTCCCTCGCCGTCAGCAGGTCGAGCTCGGGATCCGACGGCGCCGGCAAGTCGCCCGAGAACGCGTCGAGCACGAACCCGGCGAGCCGCGGCGAGAACACCGCGTCGCCGGCGTGGACCCGGAGTATCGCGTCGAGCAGCTCGGGCGCCCCGATCGTCTTCGTCACGTACCCCCTGGCGCCGGCGCGGACCACGGCGATGACGTCCTCGGCGGCGTCGGACACCGAGAGGGCGAGGAACCTCGGCGCCTCGGGGTCCTCGCGCACGGTGGTGATGACGTGCTGGCCGCCGCCACCGGGCAGGTGCACGTCGAGGAGCACGACGTCGGGCTGCACCGAGCGGATCGTCGTCACCGCCTCCTCGACCGACCCCGCCTCCCCGACGATCTCGACGGCACGCTCCGCCCCCTCGTTGGCGAGCTTGGTGAGCTCGGCCCGCACGCCGGCGCGGAACAGGGCGTGGTCCTCGACGAGCACGACTCGGACCGTCACGTCCGCGGCCTCGGGATTCGGATCTCGACCTCGGTGCCCGCCCCCGACGACGACACGACCGTCGCCGTCCCGCCGATGCGCCGGACGCGACCGACGATCGACTCGGCGATGCCCCGGCGATCGGCCGGCACGAGCTGTGGGTCGAACCCCTTGCCCGTGTCGCGAACGAAGCCGGTGAGCTCGGCGTCGTCGGCCTCCACGAACACGTCGACCCGCTCGACCGACGCGTGGCGCGCGGCGTTCACGATCGCTTCCCGCAACGCGGCGAGGAGCGCGGTCGACGGCTCGTCGAGCGGCTGATCGCCGACCACCACCGCCTCGACCCGCAGGTCGTGGTCGGCCTCGATCTCGGTGGTGAGGGCCGCGAGCGCGGCGTGCAGCGAGCGGGGCGCGTCGGTCGGTGGGGTGCCGTAGAGCCAGGCGCGCAGCTCGCGCTCCTGGCGACGGGCGAGCGCGGCCATGGCGCGAGGGTCGTCGCTGCGTTGGATGAGGACGAGGGACTGGAGCACCGAGTCGTGGAGATGGGCGGCCACTGCGGCGCGCTCGTCCTCGCGGATGCGCATGGCTCGCTCGTCGTCGAGGCTGCGCAGCAGCCGTCCGAGGCCGGGGGCGAGGAAGATGACGAGCCCGCCGACCACCACCGCGATGGCGCTCGCGGACGCGCCGACGTTGGCCAGGCCGCCGGTGCGGCTGGCGAGTGACACGACCCCGGCGGCGAGGAGGAACGTGCCGGCCAGCACCTGCACCGACCGGGCGACCGGCGGTAGCCCGGGCCCCGGCTCGGCGCTCGAGCGCCGACCACGACTCCAGACGACGACGACGCCGAGCGCGACGAGCGACGCCGAGATCATCGTGAGGTCGCCTGGCCACAGACCGATCTCCCGCGCGAGCACGAGCACGGCGGCGGTGGCCGAGATGATCGACAGCTCGCGCCGGGTCGCGGTGACGGGATCGCGTCGGCGGGCGGGGGGCAGGGGGTCGGTGACCGGCGGGGCAGGATCGGATGCCATCGCCATCAGGCCGTACAGCACGAGACCGAGCCCACCGACCAGGGAGAGCAGGCCGAGCGCCGCCCGCACCACCGTGGGCTCGACCCCCCATCGCTCCGCCCATCCGGCGGCCACCCCTGCGACGACGCGGTCCGAGCTGCGCGCCACCCGGGCGCGGAACAGCGCGGTGGTGGTGGAGGAGGAGGAGGAGGGATCCGAGGGAGTCGGTGGCGGGAACGGCGACCCGGTGGAGGTCATGGGTCGATCGTCGCACAGTCCTCGCCGCCTGGCATCAGGGGGAACCCTGAGCAGGATCGGGGGACCTCCAGGGTGATCCCCGATGGTCGGTGCCGGCGGCTCGTCGTACGGTCCGAGATGTGAACGACACTCTCGACGACCCGACGGGCCCGGCCCCGACCGAGCCGCTGCCCCCTCCCCAACCGCCACCCGCAGCCACCGCACCGATCATCGGCGGCGTCTGCGCGACCCTCGCCGACCGTCTCGGCATCGACGCCCTCTGGATCCGGATCGGCTTCGTCTTCCTCGCCGTCAGCAGCGGCGTCGGCCTCTTCGCCTACCTCGGGCTGTGGCTCGCCCTCGTCGTCGGCCAGGAGCGCCGCTCGCGGGCCCTCGTGGCGCTCGGCACCGTCATCATCATGCTGACCCTCCTCGGAGCGGTGCCGCTCACGCTCACCATCCCGTCGATCCTCGGCGGCACGGTGTTCTCCCCGCTCGGCCTCCCGATCGTCGCCCTGCTCGCCGGCGTGGCGATCGCCCTCTGGCAGCCCCGCTCGTCGAGCGCGGGGGCCACCTTCGGCCGGAGGTCGCAGGCGGCGGATGCTCCGGTGGACGACACGGCCACCGGACCGGGTCGGGCGTCGCCGGGGTCCGTCCCCCCGGCGACCCCCGCCCCCACACCGCCGCGTCCTCCGCGCCCACCGTCGGCCCTCGGACCCCTCACCCTCGGCGCCGCCTTCCTCGTGGTCGCGCTCGGCGCGCTCGTCGACCAGCTCAACGGCGGTCGTCTCCATCCCGAACAGTGGCTCGGCGCCGGCGCGCTCGTCTGCGGCCTCGGCCTGCTGGTCGGTGCCGTGCGCGGTCACGCCCGCTGGCTCGTCCTCCCGGCGTTCGCCCTCGGCTCCCTCGGGTTCCTCGCCGGGCACATGGCGGGCCTCGGGATCGAGCCCGCGGACCTCGTCGGCGAGCGGCACGTGTACCCGAACCCCATCCCCGGCGCGCCCCAGGTGTCCGAGCGTGTCGGCCTCGGCCGCCTGGTGGTCCACGCCGACGAGATCCCGTTCCCCGACGACGACGGACCGGCAACGGTCGTCGACGTCCGAGTCGGCATCGGGGTCGTCGACGTGTGGGTGCCGGACGGGCTCCGCGTCCACATCGAGACCCGGACGTCGACCCGGGTCCGGGGTCTCGCGGTCCGCCGGGTGGGTGACCACGTCGAGGTCGGTCCCGCTGGTCCCCCACAGCTCGTCGTACGGGCATCGGTGGGGATGGGACAGGTCCGGGTCCACCACACCTGGAGTGCCCCGCCCGACATCGCGCCCGATGCCCCGGTGCCGCCTGTCGAAGGCCTCGTCGACCTCGGCTCGCTGATCGGGGTCACCGACGGCGTGGCGATGACTGCCGATGGCGTGTTCGTCCTCGGCGATGCAGACGCCGTGATCGACGCGGACGACGAGCTCCTCGTCGGCGACTGGTGGGAGGAGAGTCCGTCGGTCACCGTGATCTCCACCAACTGGGGCGAGTTCCGGCTCCTCCCCCGCAGCCTCCTCACCACGCCCTACGGCGAGGTGCTCGACCTCCAGGCGCTCCGCGCCAGCCACGCCACCACGTCGACGTCCACCCCGACCCCCGACCCCACCCCCACGACGGCGGAGGTCACCACGCCCGACACTCCCGAGACGGAGGGCTGAGATGCAGCGTCACTCCTTCGACCCCCTGTCGGCCGTCCTCGGTGTCCTCACCGTCGTCGGCGCCGTTGCGGTGATGACCGGTTCGCTGCGGCCGACCGCCACCTGGGTGGGGATCGCCGTCGCCGGCGGACTCGGACTGCTGATGGTGATCGTCGCCGTCCAACGCCTCACCGACGAACGCCGGGCCGGGTCCGACCCCCTCCCCTGAGCACCTCGTCCGGCCAACCGGTGGCGCGAACGCGGGAAACGGCCGCGTTCGCGCCACCGGTTGGGGACGCAGGCTCGAACTCCTGGCGCGATCGCGGTCCCACGCCGCGTTCGCGCCACCGGTTCGGCAGAGGGGAGGCGCGGGGAGGGCGCAGAGTGGAGGCGCAGAGTGG
>CAZAVX010000018.1:10589-14712 GCA_964488835.1 uncultured Iamiaceae bacterium
GGCGCGGGAGGGATTCGGGGGGGGTGAGTGAGGGGGTCCGTGGGCTCAGGCGGGGGGTGGGCCGTCGTGGTCGGCCGCCCACCAGCGGGCGAGAGCGAGGCGCCGGATCGTCTCGTCGCGCCAGCCCCGCATCTGCACCCGGAACGGCCCGACCGCGAGCCCGGCGACGATCGCCGCCGCCCGCCGGTGGAGCTCGACCGCGGGGACCGACCGGGCGAACTCCTCGCGCAGCTCCTCGACGTAGCCGTCGATCGCCCGGCGCCGACGCCCCGCCCCGAGCGCCATCGCGCTGAGGTGGCCGAGCAGCCGTCCGAGGTCGTCGGCCCGGTCGCCCGGTCCGACACCGTCGATGTCGAGCACGCCGGTGATGCGGTCGCCGTCGACGAGGAGCTGGGCCTCGTGGAGGTCGCCGTGGATGAGCCCCACCGGCTGCACCGGCTCGGGTTCGGTCGACGCCCACGGATCGACGAGGCGCTCGCGCAGCTCGTCGACGAGCGGTTCGGTCTCACCGAGCGCCCGCTCGACCATGGTGAGGTGGGTGGCGAGACCGCGCCAGATCGGGGCAACCGGTCGCATCGTCGCCACCGGCTCGACCTCCGCCATCCGGTCGAGCATCGCGACGATCTCCGACGCGGGAGGCCAGGGCCGCGCGCCGTCGCGGAGACGGTCCCGCAGCCCGTCGCCGCGCAACGCCTCGAGGACGAGGATGCCCGCCCGAGGGTCACCGGCGAGCACCTCGGGGACGGGAAGCCCTGCGCCGTGGAGTGCGCGATGGGTGGCGACCATGGCGTCGAACACCGCCGGTCGCACCACCTTGAGGTACACCTCGGCGTCCTCACCCACCGCCTGGACGACGGCCCTCCTCCCGGGCCGGTACGCACGCATGACGAGGTGCGGCGACGGCCCGACGAACGCTCCCGCCACCGCGGCGACCCCTGGTACCGTGACCGCCGCCTCGAGCCCGGGGAGGGCGGGGTCGAAGGGGTAGCGCCAGAGCCCGACCTCCATGCCATCGGCCTGGAGCGGCACGGTCCCTGGTGGCGCGCCCTTCCGCGTGGTGCCGACACAGAGCACTTCGTCGACGGTCGTCCCGTCGGCCCAGGTGACCCGGGCGTCGTAGCGCACGGTGAGCTCGGACCCGGGCCGGTACACCACCTGTGCGGCGTCGAGGGACTCGAGCTCACCCCCGAGCGCAGCCACGCCCGCGGCGACGAGATCCCACGCGCCGTCGCCGAAGAGATGTGCGGAGGCGGGGAGCCCCGGATCGTCGATGCTCATGTCGCCATCCGATAGCCGGCGCCGCGCACCGTCTCGATGGTGTCGGCGCCGAGCTTCCGTCGCAGGTAGCGGACGTACACGTCGACGACGTTGGAGCCGGGGTCGAAGTCGTACCCCCACACGTGGCTGAGCAGCTGCTGGCGGGTGAGCACCTGACCGGGGTGGCGCATCAGCGCTTCGAGCAGCGCGAACTCGCGGGCACTGAGATCGACCGTTCGACCGTCGACGGCCGCCCGACGGGATCGCAGGTCGAGCGAGACGGCACCGGCGGTGAGCACCGTGGACTCGGGCTGCGACTCAGTGTCGCGCAGGCGCGCCCGCACCCGGGCGAGCAGCTCCTCGAACCGGAAGGGCTTGGTGACGTAGTCGTCGGCGCCGCTCTCGAACCCCGTGACGGTGTCGTCGACCGAGTCGCGGGCGGTGAGGATGACGACCGGCATCCTCTCACCGCGGGCGCGCATCTCGCGCAGGACCTCCTGGCCGTCCTTACCCGGAAGGCCGAGGTCGAGGACGAGGAGGTCGAACAGGTCGTCGCGCGCCAGCGCGAGTGCGTCGGGGCCGGTGGTGGCGGCCATCGTCGTGTAGCCGGCGGCCTGGAACCCCTTCTCGAGGAAGCTGACGATGCGCTCCTCGTCCTCGGCGATCAGGATGCGGGGCACGGATCCTCCTCGTCGATGCCGAGGGTCCCCGACGGGTCGAGGGGCACGGTCAACCGGAACGTCGACCCTTCGCCGACGGTCGACTCGACCCCCACTGACCCGCCGTGCGCCTCGGCGATCGCCCGGACGATGGCGAGGCCGAGGCCGGTTCCCTCGCGACGGGCGACGCGGCTCGTGTCGCCACGGGCGGTCCGGACGAACATCGTCGACAGGAGCTCGGGGTCGATCCCCGAGCCCGTGTCCGTGACGGTGACGACCAGCTGGCCGCCCTGCGAGACGGCGGACAGCTCGATGGTGTCGCCCTCCCCGGTGTGCTGCGCGGCGTTGACCATCAGGTTGAGCACCGCCTGGGTGAGTCGGTCGGCATCGAGCTCGCCGATGACCATCCCCGGTTCGGGAACCTCGCCGAGCACGATCGTCGCATCCCCGAAGGCTGCCACCTTCGCGTAGAGATCGCGCGCCCACTCACCGACGTCGACGAGCCCGAGGCGCAAGAAGTCGGGCTGTTCGGCCTTGGCGAGCACCAACAGGTCGGCGACATAGCGGCTCATGCGCTCGAGCTCGTCGGCGACGAGGGCGAGGGTCTCGGCCCGTTCCGCAGGGTCGTCGCTCAGCATCTCGAGGTGGCCGCGCACGATGGTGAGCGGGGTTCTGAGGTCGTGGGCGATGTCGTTGAGGAACTGGCGCTGGGAGGTCACCGCCGCCTCGAGGCGGTCGAGCATCGAGTTGAACGTCTCGGTCAGCTGGGCGAGCTCGTCGCGACCCTCGACCGGGATGCGCGCCGAGAGGTCGGTCTCGGTGATGCGGGTCGCGGCGTCGGTGAGACGGGCGACCGGACGCAGGACCCGCCCGGCGAGCGACCACGCGGCGATCGAGGACGCGACGACCACCAGCACGCTGACGAGCGCCACGACCCTGAGCGCATCGTCGATCTCGGCGCGCTCCTCGGCGGTGAAGAACGCGACGACGAACACCCCGCGGGGGGTCGTCTCCCCCGACTCGTCGACCTCCTGGCGGAGGGGGACGACGAGCACCCGGGCCGGGCCGGCCGAGGTGTCGACGTCGACTCGGGTCGACGACGTGGCCTCGGCCACCGCGTCGGCGACCTCGGGAATGTCGAGCAGCCGTCGGTCGGGGGGCTCGAAGCTGGTGAGGAAACCGCGGCCGTCGACCACCGTGTAGAACGCCTCGCCGTCCGACGGCACGTTACGGTTGAGGAACGTCGTGAAGATCGCCTCGACGTCGCCGCGGAACGGCTCGCCGGTGGTGGGATCGACGCCGCCTTCGGCGAGTTGGCGCAACTCCTCGACCTCCTGGCTGAGTGCCTGCTCGACCGTGTGGTCGAGGCGGCTCAGCAGCATCTGGCGGACGATGAGGTTCGCGACGGCGAGCCCGCTCGCCACCAGCACCACGTACGCGACGACCACCCGGAAGCGGACGCCGCGCAGCCGTGGGCGCGCGAGACCGGGCTGGAGGCGCTCGGAGCTCATCGCGTCGAGTCTTCCAGCCCGGTCGTCGCTTCGGTCGCGCTGCGGTGTCAGAGCGAGGAGTCGACGCTGTCGACGCTCGCCACGCTGGCGACGCTCGCGACGCTGGTGTCGGGCGAGTCGATCGAGGCGTCCGGGGCGGGGGCAGGGGTGGCTGCCGGGGCCGGCTGGGGAGCCGGCGTCACCTCGGGCACCGAATCGAGGCTCGCCACCGAGGCCGCGCTCTGAACCGACGCAACCGACGCGGCGGTCTGGAGCGAGGCGACCGACGCCGCGCTCTGCAGGGAGTCGATCGATGCGTCGGCCCCCCGGATCGTGGTGGTCGTCACGTCGACGACGCTGCTCAGGCTGTGGACCGACACCGACGCATCACGCTGGAGGCGGATCCCCTCGGGAACCGTGCTGTCGGAGGAGCTCGGCTGCTGGGCAGCAGCGAACCCGCCGAGCCCCAGCGCCGCGATCGAACCACCGATGACGGCGATCTTCCAGTCGGGCTTCCTCATCGTTCTGTCTCCTTCGAATGGGGGGTTGGAGTGGATGGACTCCCTGAGGACACCCCTGTTGTCTCATTCGAGGATGGGGAACAGATGACGGGCAGATGAGACTTCTCTCATCTGCCCGTCGTGATCTCGCCTGCGACGAGCTGGGTCAGTCGCCGCCGCGACCCCGAGGCCCGGCGTGGGCGGGCGGACCGGCGTG
>CAZAVX010000018.1:14812-33295 GCA_964488835.1 uncultured Iamiaceae bacterium
CCGCGTCGTCGTCCGCGTCCTCGTCGACGTCGACGGGATCGTCGCCCTCGTCGGTCCCCTCGTCCGGGTCGGCCAGATCCGAGGTCTCGCCCTCGTCGAGCCCCTCGTCGGACGTCTCGTCGAGCTCGGCCGGGTCCTCGTCGAGCGTCTCGTCGAGCACCTCGTCGCCGTCACCTTCGACGCATGCCGGGTCCTCGGCGTTCGCCACGTCCGCGCAATCCACCTCGATCGGCGGCGCGTCGTCCTCGGTCGCGGCGGCGATGCCCGCGCCCAACAGGATCACGGCTCCGACGACGCCGGCGATCCGCAGCAGGCTCCTGGTCGGTTTCACACTGGCCCCCTCTGTCGTGTTCAGGTCTCCAGAACAGCCATCGTCGAGGAGGCTCGACGCGATACGGCCACCCTCCGTGGCCTCACAACCACAGCGGATGGCCGTTCGGGAGGGCGGTCACCACCAGGGGGTGCCGCCGACGGGCTGGGGGGGTCAGCCGCGAAGGGCCTCGAGCGCCCCTGCCACCTGGTCGTCGTTGGCCAGGAAGGCGTGGAACTCGAGGAGATCGTCATGGGTGAACGCCGGGGCGTAGGGATCGGGCACCGGCTCGTCGGGGGCCACGAACATCGCGTAGTGGACCCCGGCGGAGATGAGGAGGTCGACGGTGTGGCGGGGGCAGTCCTTCACCACCACCGTCTCGCAGAGGGGGCAACGGAACGAGTAGGTGCCATCACCGCTGTCCCGGCTGATCATCACCGAGACGTCGACAGTGGTCAGCTCGACATCGCCGCAGGCTGCACACGTGGCTCGAATCGTGGTCATGGCTCGTACCTTTCCGGTCTCGTCCCTTCCAAGATCGGAGGGCGCACGAGTCCCCTTGAGAGCTCGGAACCACAATGATCCGAGCGACCCAGGACCTATGACCTACCCCACCACCGCCACCGACTCGGCGGGTAGCCGGACCGTGCCGTCGGTCACCGCCGGGCCGATCTCGGGGCTGGACGCGGCCAGCACCTCGCCGTCGACGCACGGCACCGAGCGGGGTTCGTCCGCCAGGTTGACGACGATGTCGGTGCCACCCCGGCGCACCCGCAGCCACGACCGGTCGTCGGCGCACTCGACGCGCACCGCGAGCTCGCCCGCACCGAGTTCGGGACGCTCCCGCCGCAGGGCCACGAGGCGGCGGTACCACTCGAGCATCGCCGCGTGCTCGGCGACCCCCAGCTCGGCCCAGTCGAGCTTCGAGCGCTCGAAGGTGGCGGGGTCCTGCGGGTCGGGCACCTCGTCGGGGTCCCAGCCGAACGACGCCCACTCGCTGCGACGCCCCTGCGCGACCGCCCGCCCGAGCTCGCGGTCCTCGTGGTCGGTGAAGTACTGGAACGGCGCGCGACTCGCCCACTCCTCTCCCTGGAAGAGCAGGGGCACGAACGGGGCGGTGAGCACCAGCGCGGCGGAGATGCGCAGCTGCCCGTCACTCAGCCGAGCCGACAGGCGATCACCCACCGCCCGGTTCCCGACCTGGTCGTGGTTCTGGCTGTAGCCGAGCAGGTGGCGCCCGGAGAGGCCGTCGGGAGGTCGCCCGTGGCGCCGCCGGCGGTGAGGTGAGTGCTGGCCGGTGTAGAGCCACCCCGCTTCGAGCGTGCGCACGAGGGCGTCGACGCCGTCGAAGTCGGCGTAGTACCCGTCGCGTTCGCCGGTGAGCGTCACGTGGAGGGCGTGGTGGAAGTCGTCGCTCCACTGGGCGTGCAGCCCGTAGCCGCCGAGCTCCCTCGGCCGACAGAGGCGGGGATCGTTGAGGTCGCTCTCCGCGATGAGCGTGAGCGGGCGACCGAGCTCGATCGAGAGTGCCTCGACCTCGACGGCCATCTCCTCGAGGAGGTGGGTGGCGGACGTGTCGACGATGGCGTGGACCGCGTCGAGGCGCAGGGCGTCGACGTGATAGTCGCGCAGCCACATCGCGACGTTGTCGAGCACGAACCGCCGGACCTCGTCGCTGTGCCGCTGGTCGAAGTTCACCGCCTCACCCCAGGGCGTGGCGTAGAAGTCGGTGAAGTACGGGCCGTAGACCCCGAGGTAGTTCCCCTCGGGGCCGAGGTGGTTGTAGACGACGTCGAGCACCACCGCGAGGCCCCGCCGGTGGCACGCGTCGACGAGGCGCTTCAGCCCGTCGGGGCCGCCGTAGTGGTGGTGCGGCGCGAAGAGCGCCACGCCGTCGTAGCCCCAGTTCCGCGTGCCCGAGAACTCACACACCGGCATCAACTCGACGGCGGTGACGCCGAGGTCGACGAGGTGGTCGAGCCGCTCGACGACGCCGTCGAAGTCGCCCCGCGGGCTGAACGTGCCGACGTGCAGCTCGTAGATCACCCCGTCCCGGGGGTCGGCGCCCGCCCAGTCGCCGTCGCTCCACTCGAACGCCCCGTGGTCGACGAGGCGGGAGAGACCGTGCACCCCGTGAGGCTGATACGGCGAGCGCGGGTCGGGAAACGGCCCCCTCCCGTCGACGACGAACCCGTAGTCGTCGCCCGGACCGAGGCCAGGGACCTCGAGCCGGTGCCACCCACCGTCGCCACGGGTCATGTCGAGCACTCTGGACCCCTCGCCGAGGTGGACCTGCACGCCGTGGCGTGCCCGGGGTGCCCACACGCGCAGCTCGGTCACCCGCCACCTCCGATCACGAGATCCGTGGGGACATCATCGCTCAGGAGCGCCACCGGGAGCGGGGAGAGCAGGTCGCTGACGGGCACCTGGCCGCCGCCGTGGCGACGGCGGTTGATCACGTCGTACCACTCGCCGGGCGGCAGGTCGAGCGTGGTGTCGCCCCACCCGCCGAGCGCGCCGAGCCCGATCGGGAGCCGAGTGGTGACCGTGACGGCGTGGCCGCCGCGGACGAACGCGAAGAGGTGTCGCGCCGCCGACCCCCTGGCGTCGAGTCGCCGGTAGCTCCCGCCGTCGTACCACTGTGGACGATGCGCCCGTAGTCGGAGCGCGGCGTGCACCACCTGGAGCTTCGTCAGGCCCTCGTCCGCCCGTGCGGCGATCGCCTCGACGGACAGCACGGGGAGCTCGGCGAGCAGGCGCGCACGCTCGGCGAGGTCGACCGGGCGGCGGTTGTCGGGGTCGACGAGGCTGAGGTCCCACAGCTCGGTGCCCTGGTAGAGGTCGGGAACGCCCGGCGCGGTGAGGGTCACCAGCTTCTGGGTGAGGGAGTTCACGCGCCCGGGCTCCACGAGCGAGTCGGCGAAGGCCGCCACCTCCTCCATCAGGACGTCGTCGCCGAGCACCGCGTACACGAAGGCCTCGACCGCGTGGTCGTAGTCGGGCACCGGGTCGGTCCAGGAGGTGTGGCGCTTCGCCTCCTTGGTGGCCTTGGCCATGTAGGCGACCGCCCGCTCGACCGAGAGAGGCTGTGCACCCACGAGCGTCTGGAGCAGGAGCAGCTCCATGCGGGGGTCGGGCCACCCCGGCACGTCGCGGCTGACCTCGCGGTGGGGTCCGGCGAGGGTCGACGACCAGCGGTGGGCGAGCTCGGACCACGCCCCGGGCATCTCGAAGAGCACGGCGAGGCGGGCGCGCACGTCCTCGGATCGCTTCGTGTCGTGGGTGGAGAGGGTGAGCATCGAGGCCGGCCACTCGCGGGCGGACCTCGCGAACCGGAGGTGGACCTCGTCGGGCTCGAGCCCCGTGCACGTGGGATCGGAGCCCACCTCGTTGAGCGAGGCGAGCACCACCCGGTCGTAGAAGGCGGTGTCCTCCACGCCCTTGGCCATCGCCGGGCCCGTGAGTTGCTGGAACCGCATTCGCAGCTCGTCGGCCGGCCCCCCGTCGCCGCCGAGATCGCCGGTGAGCACCATCTCGAGGAACGCGAACAGCTCGGGATCGAGATCGGCCCGACGAGCTGCCGCCGCAGCCACCGCCTCGCCGATCACCGACCGGTCACGCTCCCCTGCCGGCGCCCCGACCTGCACGTACGTGCGGTAGACGGGGAACGCCGCCGCGGTCTCCACGAGGGTGTCGCGCAGCTCGCGCCGGGTGAAGTCGCGCCAGCGACGATGGTCGTCGGCCACGGCGAGGAACGGCACGGTGAGACGCTCGACGTCGGTGGCGAGCGGCCCCTCGAGCACGGCTCGCTTCGCGGCGTGGACGACCTCGGCCCACGGTTCGTCGTCGCCGGTGAGCTCCTCGTAGAGGGCACGGATCGGCTCGCCACCGCGAGGGTCGTGGAGCAGCCGGGTGACGAGGTGGCAATGGTCGTACCCGGTCGTGCCGTCGACGGGCCAGTCGGCGGGGAGCTCCTCGCCCGGCTCGAGGATCTTCTCGACGACGATCCACGTCTCGGGCGCCGCGGCGCGGAGCAGGTCGAAGTAGGCGCCCGGGTCGGCGAGCCCGTCGGGATGGTCGATGCGGAGGCCCTGCACCTCGCCGTCGGCGAGCCAGCGGAGGATGAGCTGATGGGTGTCGGCGAAGACCTCGGCGTCCTCGACCCGCACCCCCACGAGCGTGGCGATGTCGAAGAAGCGTCGGTAGTCGAGCTCGTCGCCGGCGACGCGCCAGAACGCGAGCCGGTAGTGCTGCTGGTCGCAGAGCGCGTCGAGGGCGTCGACGTCGCCGTTCACCTCCTCGACCACCGCCTCGGGCGAGCCCGCACGTTCGAGCAGCGGCGCGAGCGAGTCCGGCGACACGGGGAGGACGTGGTCGACGTACACGAGGGTGGGTGGGGCGGGCGGTTCCCACCGGAGGCGGATCTCCCCCCGTTCGAGGACCCGCCCGTAGTGGTCGCCGAGGATCGGCATCAGCAGGCGGTTCGGCGCCCGCGAGCCGGGGGCGTCCCACTCGATGTCGAAGTGCCGGGCGTACCGGCTCGAGCGGCCGTGCTCGAGGACGTCCCACCACCAGCGGTTCGTCGCCGCACCGATCGCCATGTGGTTGGGGACGACGTCGATCACCTGGCCGAGCCCGACCTCGCCGAGCGCGGCGACGAACCGGCGGTGGGCGTCGGGGCCACCGAGCTCGTCGTTCACCCGGGTGGGGTCGACGACGTCGTAGCCGTGCTCGCTGCCCGGTGCCGCCTGGAGGTACGGCGAGGTGTAGATGTGGCTGACGCCGAGGTCGGCGAGGTAGCCCACGGCCGCGGCGGCTTCGTCGAAGCCGAACCCGGGTCGCAGCTGGAGCCGGTAGGTGGCCCGGGGTGCGGCCACCTCAGGCTCCGCCGTGGACGGCGCGCCGGATCGACACAGGATCGGAGCGGCGCAGCACGAGCACCGACCGGGCCTCGGCGCGGATGCGCTCGCCCGCCCGCCACTGGCGACGGGTGGGGGTGAGCTCGGCCTCGCTCGTGTCGAGGATGCGCACCCACCGCTCGCCCCACTCGCTGCCCGGCAGGGTGAAGTTGAGACGGCCGTGGTGGGCGTTGAGGATCACGTAGAACGTCTCGTCGACGATGCGCTCACCCTGCGGGCCGGGCGTGGCGATCTCCTCGCCGTTCAGGAACACGCCGATCGACTTGGCATACGCCTCGTTCCAGTCGTCGTCGGTCATCTCGCTCCCGTCGGGTCGGAACCACTCGATGTCGCGACGGCCCGGGCCCAGCGCCTCGGCGCCCTGGAACCAGCGGCGGCGACGGAACACGGGGTGACGGTGGCGTAGCTCGACGAGCTGGCGGGTGAACCTCAGCAGCGACTCGTCGACCGCGCCCCAGTCGACCCACGACAGTTCGTTGTCCTGGCAGTAGACGTTGTTGTTGCCCTGCTGGGTGCGGCCGAGTTCGTCGCCCGCGAGCAGCATCGGCACCCCCTGGGAGAGGAAGAGGGTCGCGAGGAAGTTGCGGCTCTGCCGGGCGCGCAGCTCGCGCACCTTCGGGTCGTCGCTCGGGCCTTCCTCGCCGCAGTTCCACGACCGGTTGTGGCTCTCGCCGTCGTTGTTGTCCTCGCCGTTCGCCTCGTTGTGCTTCTCGTTGTAGGAGACGAGGTCGCGGAGGGTGAACCCGTCGTGGGCGGTGACGAAGTTGATGCTCGCGTAGGGCCGGCGACCGGTGCTCTCGTAGAGGTCGGAGCTGCCGGTGAACCGCGAGGCGAGCTCGCCGAGGGTCTGGTTCTCGCCGCGCCAGTAGTCGCGCACGGTGTCGCGGTACTTGCCGTTCCACTCGGTCCACAACGACGGGAAGTTCCCGACCTGGTAGCCGCCCTCGCCGACGTCCCACGGCTCGGCGATGAGCTTCACCTGGCTCACGACGGGGTCCTGCTGGATGAGGTCGAAGAACGCCGCGAGCCGGTCGACGTCGTGCAGCTCGCGGGCGAGGGCCGAGGCGAGGTCGAAGCGGAACCCGTCGACGTGCATCTCGGTCACCCAGTACCGGAGGCTGTCCATGATGAGCTGGAGGACGTGGGGGTGCCGGGTGTTCATCGTGTTCCCGGTGCCCGTGTAGTCCATGTAGTACCTGGGGTCGTCGCCGACGAGGTGGTAGTACGCGGGGTTGTCGAGCCCCCGGAACGACAGCATCGGCCCGAGGTGGTTGCCCTCGGCGGTGTGGTTGTAGACGACGTCGAGGATCACCTCGATGCCCGCGGCGTGCAGCGCCTTCACCATCGACTTGAACTCGGTGACCTGCTCGCCACGCTGGCCCCGGGTGGCGTACTCGTTGTGGGGAGCGAAGAACCCGATCGAGTTGTAGCCCCAGAAGTTGCGGAGGCCCTTCTCGTGGAGGGTGTGGTCGTGGATGAACTGGTGCACCGGCATCAGCTCGATGGCGGTGATGCCGAGCTCGACGAGGTGCTCGACGATCGGGGGCGCGGCGACACCGAGGTAGGTGCCCCGCAGCGCCGGGTCGAGGTCCGGGTGGGTCATCGTGAGGCCCTTGACGTGGGCTTCGTACACGACGGTGCGGTGCCAGGGTGTGAGGGGATGGCGGTCGTTGCCCCAGTCGAACCAGGGGTTCGCCACCACCGAGCGGGGCACGAACGGCGCACTGTCGGCGTCGTTCGCCGGGCCGTCGGGATCGCCGAACCGGTAGGGGAACACCGCCTCGTCCCACTCGACCGCCCCCTCGATCGCCTTCGCGTAGGGGTCGAGCAGCAGCTTCGCGGGGTTGCACCGGAGCCCCGCCTCGGGCTGGTAGGGGCCGTGCACCCTGAACCCGTAGCGCTGTCCCGGGCCCACGTCGGGGAGGAACGCGTGCCAGCAGAAGCCGGTCACCTCGTTGAGATCGACACGGGTCTCGGTGCCGTCGTCGTCGAAGAGGCACAGCTCGACGCGCTCGGCCACCTCGGAGAAGACCGAGAAGTTCGTTCCCGACCCGTCGTAGGTGGCCCCGAGGGGATAGGGGGCTCCGGGCCAGATTCGCATGGCCCTGACGGTACCCACGGACGGCCTCGGCCGAACCTGGGTTCTCGTCACTCCTCCCGCCACCTCGTCTGACAGGATGACCCCCGTGGCCCGCCGCAGGGTGCTCGGCAACCGACTCCTCCACCCCGCCCAGCTGGTCGTGGTCGCGTTCGCCACGGCGGTCGCAGGCGGCACGCTCCTGCTCGCCGTGCCGTGGTCGACCATCGAGGGAGGGTCGCCCGGGCTCCTCACCGCGCTCTTCACCGCCACCTCCGCGGTGTGCGTCACCGGCCTCGCGAGCGTCGACACCGCGACCCACTGGTCGGGCTACGGACAGGGCGTCATCCTCGCCCTCGTCCAGCTCGGCGGCTTCGGCATCATGTCGCTCGCCTCGCTCGCCGCGCTCTTCGTCAGTCGCAAGCTCCGGCTGCACGTCCGCCTGCTCGCCCGGGCCGAGTCCGGGATCTTCGACCTCGGCGACGTCCGCACCGTGCTCCTCGGCGTCGCCCGCTTCACCCTCGTCGTCGAGGGCATCACCACGGTCCTCCTCGCCCTGCGCTTCTGGCTCGCGCACGGTGCGAGCCTTCCCCGGGCGGTCTGGCTCGGCCTGTTCCACGCGGTGTCGGCGTTCAACAACGCCGGGTTCGCCCTCTTCTCCGACAACCTCATGGGCTTCCTCGACGATCCGGCGCTGCTCGGCGTCGTCGCGCTCGCCGTCGTGGCCGGCGGGCTCGGGTTCCCCGTCGTCCTCGAGCTGCGGCGCGAGCGCATGCGCTGGCGGCGCTGGTCGCTGCACTCGAAGCTCACGGTCGGGACGACGATCGTGCTGCTCGTGGTCGGGGCGGTGGCGATCATCGCGTGCGAGTGGTCGAACCCCGCGACCTTCGGGCCGCTCGACACCCCGGACTCCGTCGTCGCCGGCATCTTCAGTTCGGTGTCGCCCCGCACCGCGGGCTTCAACGCCGTCGACTACGGCCAGGTGACCGAGTCGACCCAACTCGTCACCGTGCTCCTCATGTTCGTCGGCGGCGGCGCAGCATCCACCGCGGGAGGCATCAAGGTGAGCACCGCCGCCGTCATCGTCCTCATGGTGTGGGCCGAGCTCCGCGGCGACCCCGACGTGAGTCGCTTCGGCCGCCGCATCCCGCCGACCGCCCAGCGCCAGGCGCTCTCGGTCGTGGTGATCGCCCTCCTCGCCCTGTTCGCTGGCAATCTGTTGCTCATCGGATTCAGCGACCACGGCATCGCCGACACGCTCTTCGAGGCCACCTCCGCGCTCGGCACGGTCGGCCTCTCCACCGGCATCACCGGCCTGTTGCCCGATCCCGCGCAACTGGTCCTCGTCGCGTTGATGTTCCTCGGCCGGGTGGGTCCGCTCACCCTCGGCACGGCCCTCGTGCTCCGCGAGCGCGACCGCCTCTACCGGTTCCCCGAAGAACGGCCCCTCGTCGGGTAGCCATGGCGCGACGATCGGTCCTCGGCGTGAAGGCGACACCGGCGCGACTCCTCGTCGTGCTGTTCGTCGCCATCCTCGTCGCGGGCACCCTCTTGCTGATGCTGCCGGTGGCGAGCGCCGGTGAGGGGTCCACCGAGCCACTCACCGCCCTGTTCACCGCCACCTCCGCGCTCACCGTCACCGGCCTCGTGCTCGTCGACACCGCCACGCATTGGAGCTCGTTCGGTCGCGTCGTCCTGCTCGTGCTCATCCAGCTCGGCGGGCTCGGCATCATCACGCTCGGATCGCTCGCGGGGCTCGTCGTCTCCCGGCGCATCGGCCTCCAGGGCCGGCGGGTCGCGCAGGTCGAGAGCGCCGGGCTCGACCTCGGCGACGTGAGGCGGGTGCTCCGAGGTGTCCTCGTCGTCGCCTTCTCCGTCGAGACGATCCTCTTCGTCGCCCTCACCGCCACGTTCTGGCTCCGCCACGGCGAGTCCGGGTGGCGCGCCGTCCAACTCGGCGGCTTCCACGCGGTGTCGGCGTTCAACAACGCGGGGTTCGCCCTCTTCCCCGACAGCCTCGCTCGCTTCGTCGCCGACCCGTTCGTCAACGTGATCGTCGCCCTCGCCGTGGTCGCAGGGGCCGCAGGGTTCCCGGTGCTCAACGACCTCCGCGCCACACCCCGCCGGCCCCGGCGGTGGAGCCTCCACACCAAGCTCACGCTCACGGTCACCGCCGCCATCCTCCTCCTCGGCACCGTGGTGTTCCTCCTGTTCGAGTGGACGAACCCCGCGACCCTCGGCGAGCTCGACACCGGCGCGAAGGTGCTCGCCAGCGGGTTCAACGCCACGATGCGCACCGCGGGCCTCTCCACCATCGACTTCGCCGAGGTCAACGAGACCACCCAGCTCGCGACGATCCTGTCGATGTTCATCGGCGGCGGGTCGATCTCCACCGCGGGCGGCATCAAGGTCACGACGCTCGCGCTCATCGTGCTCGCCGTGTGGGCGGAGTACCGGGGCGACGAGGACATCTCGGCGTTCGGGCGCCGAGTCCCGCAGGGGGCGGTGCGCCAGGCGCTCGCCGTCACGGTCACCGTCGCACTCGCCCAACTCGTCGGCACGATGCTCCTGCTCGCCTCCGGCCCCTACCCACTCACCGACGCACTCTTCGAGGCGACGTCGGCAGTGGGTATCGTCGGGCTGTCCACGGGCATCACGCCCACCCTCCCCACAGGGGGCCAACTCGTGCTCATCGCGCTGATGGTGCTCGGCCGGCTCGGCCCGCTCACCGTCGGCACCGCGCTCGTGCTGCGCGAGCGCGACCGCCTCTTCCGCTATCCCGAGGAGCGTCCGTTCGTTGGCTGAGAACTCCGGCGCCAAGTCCGCCCACGTCGAGTGGCGACCCGACATCCCGGGCATCGCCGGTACCTACGACGAGGTGCTCGTCATCGGCCTCGGCCGGTTCGGCACCGCGCTCGCCGAGACCCTCGAGAACCTCGGCTACGAGGTGCTCGGCGTCGACCTCGACCCGGCCGTCGTGCAGGAGCTGGCCAGCTCGCTCACCCACGTCGTGCAGTCCGACTCGACGAACATCGCCGCCCTCCGCCAGCTCGGCGCCGAGGAGTTCAGGGCCGCGGCCGTGTGCATCGGCGACATCGAGGCGAGCATCCTCACCACCGCCGCCCTCACCGACCTCGAGATCCCGAACATCTGGGCGAAGGCGATCACCGAGTCCCACGGGCGCATCCTCAAGCGGGTGGGCGCCGACGCCATCGTGTTCCCCGAGCACGACATGGGCGTGCGCGTCGCCCACATGGTCACGGGTCGGATGATCGACTACATCGAGCTCGACGAGGGGTTCGCGCTCGTCGAGACCATGGCGCCGAAGGAGGCCCACGGCAAGACGCTGCTCGAGGCCGGCCTGCGCGCGAAGCACGACGTGACCGTGGTGTGCATCAAGCCGGCGGGCCAGCCGTTCACCTACGCGACCCCCGACACGATGATCAACGACGGCGACATCCTCCTGGTGGCCGGCGAGACCCCCCAGGTCGAGCGCTTCGCCAACCTCACCTGACCCCGGCTCCCTCGGCGGACCCGGTCAGCGGACGCGGGCGAGGGTGACGCCGTCGCCGAGGGGGAGCATCACGACCTCGACGCGGTCGTCGCGAGCGAGGGCGTCGTTGAACTGGCGGATGGCGACGGTGCTCTCGTCGTGGTTCTCGTGGTCGACGACCCGCCCGCTCCACAGCACGTTGTCGACGACGATGAGCCCACCGGGGCGGGTGCGCGCGAGGATCGCCTCGTAGTACGCCCGGTAGCCCTCCTTGTCGGCGTCGATGAAGGCGAGGTCGATCGGCGGGTCGGCGGGCAGCGCCTCGAGGGTGTCGAGCGCGGGGCCGAGACGCAGCTCGACGCGGTCGGCGAGACCGGCGCGATCCCAGTAGCGGCGGGCGACGTCGGTGAACTCCTCGCTGATGTCGCAGCAGATCAGGCGACCGCCGGGCGGGAGGCCGCGCGCCAGACAGACCGACGAGTAGCCGGTGAACGTGCCCACCTCGACGACGAGCCGGGCGTCGAGGAGCCGGACGAGCATCGTGAGGAAGGCGCCCTGCACCGGGTCGATCTGCATGCCCGCCCGGTCGCCGAACCGTTCGTGGGTCTCGGCGATGAGGTCGCGCTGGAGGACATCGGGCGGGGTGCCGTGGTCGACGAGATAGCGGTGGAGCTCGGCGCTCACACCGAGCTGACGAGGCGCGGGATCGGACATGGTCCGACCGTACCGCCGACGGGGCCGGCTCAGTCCCCGCCGGGCAGGTCGTCGCCGCGCCTCGCGAGGTCGTCCTCGACGAGGTCGGCCGGCGGCGGTCCGGCGTGGTACGACGCACGGGAGAGCATGTGCGAGGACACCGGCGCGCTGATGAGCAGCAGGGCACCGGCGAGCGCGACCTTCACGACGTCGCCCACGTCCTCGAGGCGGAGCTCGGCCGCGACCAGCGCGAGCAGGACGCCGAGGGTGACGGCCTTGGTGGAGGCGTGGAGGCGCGACAGCACGTCGGGGAAGCGCACCACGCCCACGGTGCCGAGCACGACGAAGGCGGTGGCGATCACCGCGATGACGCTGACGGCCACCTCGCTGACGCTCATGACGCCTCCCGCTGTTCGATGAACCGCGAGCTCGCCACGGTGCCGATGAACGCGACGAGCGCGACGAGCACCAGCAGGTCGATGTAGGTGCCCTTCCCCGTGCGGGCGGTGTCGAGCGCGACCGACACGACGATGATGATGAGCAGGAGGTCGAGCGCCACGACACGATCGCCGAGGGTGCGCGACCGGGCGAGGTGGACGATGCACACGAGGCCACAGAGTGCGAGCACTCCCAGACAGGCGGAGAGGATCCCGGTCATGACACCTGCTCCTCGGCTGTCTGGCGCCAGGTCGGCTCGATGTGCTGCCCGAAGGCGCGGGCGATGCGCCACTCGAGCTCGTGGACGCTGCGGTCGGTGGCGGCGCGACTGTGGAACTCGAGCACGTGGAGCACGAGTGAAGGTGCCTCGGTGTCGATCTCGATGACCGACGTGCCGGGCGTGAGCGACACCGCCGAGGCGAGGATGGCGACGAGCGCCGGGTTCGTGACGGTGATGGGGATCTCGACGATGGCCTGGCGACCCCGGATCCGGGAGGGCTGGAGCACCGCCGCCGCGACGTGGAGGTTGGCCTCGACGAACTGGACGAGGAAGTAACCGACGAAGCGGAGCGCGGCGAAGGGGCGCAGGCTCCACCGGGTGATGCCGCCACCGGGCCGGAACACGAGGAGCAGGCTCGCGGCGACGAGGACGCCGGCCAGCGCCGTCGAGAGCGTGAACTGCTCCCAGAGTGCGATCCAGACGACGAGCAGCCAGAGGATCGGGACGAACCAGGCGATCACGGCTGCATCACCGCCTCGACGTAGGCCGACGCGCCCGACGCGAGGTCGGTGGCGGCGCGGTGGGCGAGGTCGTAGAGCGGCTCGGCCCAGATGCCGATCGCGAGGGTGAGCGCGACGAGACCGACGGTGGACCAGGTCATGAGGTAGGGCGTGCGGGCGGGCGGCTCGAAGGGCGAGGCGTCGATCGGGGTCTCCTCGGGCGCCTCGCCCCAGAACACCCCGGCCCAGATCTTCGTCATCGAGAAGAGCGTGAGGAGGCTGACCGCGACCCCGATGCCGGTGACGAGCCACACCTCCTCGGAGAACCCGGCGTCGATCAGCGCGAGCTTCCCGAAGAAGCCCGAGAAGGGCGGCAAGCCGGCGAGGCTCAGCGCCGCGAGGCCGAAGAGCGTCGCGGCGAGCGGCAGGCGACGCAGCATGCCGCCGAGGTTGTGGAGGGCGGCGGTGCCGGTGTGTGTCTCGACGATGCCGTTGACGAGGAACAGCGAGGTCTTCACCGGGATCTGGTGCATGGTGAAGAACATCGCGGCGGCGAGCCCGGCCGGGCTGTTGAGCGCCAGCCCGAAGATCATGTAGCCGATCTGGCTGATGATGTGGAAGCTCAGGATTCGCTTCATGTCGTTCTGGGCGATCGCGCCGAGCACCCCGACCACCATCGTCAGTGCGGCGACGACGAGCAACAGCGTGTCGGGGCCCTCGCCGCCGGGGAAGAGCAGCGTCTGGGTGCGGATGATCGCGTAGACACCGATCTTGGTGAGGAGGCCGGCGAACACCGCGGTGACCGTCACCGGCGCCGTGGGATAGGAGTCGGGCAGCCAGAAGAAGAGCGGGAAGATCGCCGCCTTGATGCCGAGCGTGAACAGGAGGAGGAGCGAGAGCGCGCTGCTGAGCTCGGGCGGGACGTCGCCGAGGCGCTGGGCGACGTCGGCCATGTTGAGCGTGCCGGTCGCGGCATAGAGGAGCCCGACCGCGGTGATGAGCAGGGTCGACGCCCCGAGGTTGATGACGATGTAGGTCATGCCCGCCCGCACCTGGGCCGGACCGCCGCCGAGGGTGATGAGCACGTAGCTCGCGGCGAGGATCATCTCGAAGGCGACGAACAGGTTGAACAGGTCGCCGGTGAGGAAGGCCGCCGACACGCCCGCGGTGAGGATGAGGAAGAGGGGGTGGAAGAAGAACGCGCCCTTGTCGGCCCGCGGCTGACCGATGGCGAAGACGAGCACCGCGAGGATGGTGGGCAGGGCCACCGCGAGCAGGAGCATCGAGAGCAGGTCGGCGACGAGCGTGATGCCGACCGGGACCCCCCAGCCGCCGACCTGCACGGTGGTGGTGCCGTTCCGGGCGACGTCGACGAGCCCCATGGCCGCGCCGACGGAGAGGGCGAGGAGGATCGCGACGCCCATCACCTGCTGGACGCGGACGAACCGCCACAGGGCGAGGGAGAGCCCGGCACCGAGGAGCGGCAGGGCGACGAGCCCGGGGATCAGGGCGTTCACCCGACCTCCTCGTGGTCGGGTTCGGTGCCGTCGTCGAGCACCTCGAGTTCGGAGCGGTAGCTGTGCTCGGCGATGCGGCGGTCCTCGAGGTCGTCCTCCGCGATGTCGCCGCCGGTGAGGGTCCAGCTCCGGTAGGCGAGGGTGAGGAGGAAGATGACGATGGCGAAGGTGATGACGATGGCGGTGAGCACGAGCGCCTGGGCGAGCGGGTCGGCGTGGGCCGTCGGATCGAGGGGACCGTCGTCGACGATCGGCGCCTCCCCCGAGCGCCCTCCGGCGCCGAGCAGGATGAGGTTGACCGCGTGACCCCACAACAAGAGGCCGAGGACGATGCGGGTGAGCGTGCGCTGCATGAGCAGGTAGGTGCCGCCCCCGAAGAGCACCCCGGCGAGGACCGCGATGAGCACCGTCACGCGAACCTCACCTCCTCGCGGCCGAGCGAACGGAGCACGGCGATGCCGAGTCCGAGCACGATGAGGTAGACGCCGAGGTCGAACACGAAGCCCGAGGTGAGCTTCAGCGTGCCGAACACCGGCAGAGTGGCCGACACGCTCGTGCGGCTGAGGAACGCGCCACCTGCGGCGAGGCCCCACACGCCGGCGAGCGCCGCGGCGATGACGCCGGATCCGAGCAGCGCCTCGGAGGTGATCGGCACGGATCGACGCACCCGGGGCGCGCCGCCGGAGAGGAAGACGAGGACGAACGCCGATCCGGCGACGAGGCCGGCGATGAACCCGCCGCCCGGCTCGTGGTGGCCGACCGCGAGGAGCACGACCGAGAGCAGCAGCAGGGTGTGGAAGAGGACCCGGACGGCGGAGTCGAGCAGCGGCGAGGGGCGGAACCGGTGGACCGGCTCGGTCTCGTGGGCGCGCTGGCGGTCGCGCCGGGCGGCGCGCACGAGACCGATGATGCCGAGCGCGGCGACGGTGACGACGGTGGCCTCGCCGAAGGTGTCGAAGGCCCGGAAGTCGACGAGCAGCACGTTCACCGCGTTGTGGCCCTCGGCGTCGGGGAGCGTGCGGCGGAGGATCTCGTCGCCGACGGGCCGGTCGAGCCGGGTGCTGGCGGCGACGAAGGTGAGGAGGCCGACGACCACGCCGGACGCGACCGACACGACCGCCCGCGGCACCCGCCCGATGGCCGAGGTGAGCCGGTCGAACTCGAGGGGCAAGTGGCGGAGGACCAGCACGAAGACGACGAGGAGCAGCGTCTCGACGAGCACCTGGGTGAGCGCGAGGTCGGGCGCGCCTTGGAGGATGAACATTCCTGCGATGCCGTAGCCGATCGCGCCGACGACGACCGCGCCACCCAACCGCGACCGCACCCGGATCGCGGCGAAGGTGGCGACGACGAGTCCGACCCCGACGACGACCTGCAACGGCCGATCGACGAGCTCGGCGCCGTCGAACCAACCGTCGGCCGATCCGACGAGCGGCACGACCGGGATGGCCAGCACCGTGCCGAGGGTGACGAGCATGTAGATGGGGAGCGAACCGGTCTGGATGCGACCGGTGACCGACTCGGCACCACGGAGCAGGATGCGGATGGCGAGGTCGAAGAGCGCGGCTCCCAGCGGCCGCGGGACGCGCGCGTCGGGTCGGTCGGTCAGCTGCGCGGCGGCCCACCAGAGCGCGACGCCGAGGGTGATCGCGAGGGTCGAGAGGAGCAGTGCCGAGTTGAACCCGTGCCAGAGGGCGAGGTGGGCGTGGCCGAGCGTGGGAGCGAGCGCGTGGGCACCGTCGACGACGACGCGTTCGACGAGCACCGGCGCGAGGCCGGCGACGACGGTGACGACGACGAGCACGAGCGACGGTGCGAGCAGCAGCGCGTGGCCGCGTGCGGCGGCCCTGACGGGATCGTCGACGGTGACCGCGCGGGGCGCAGGCCCGAACGCACCCCAGGCGAACCGCAACGAGTAGGCGGCGGTGAGCACCGAGCCTGCGACGACGACGGCCAGCACGAGGATCGCCCACTGGTGGTCGTCGGCGTGCAGGAACGACTCGAGTGCGAGCTCCTTCGCGACGAACCCGAACAGCGGCGGCACACCGGCCATCGACGCCGCGGCGACGATGCCGACGACGGCGAGCACCGGCGCGCTGCGCCAGATGCGGTCGAGGCGCCGCAGGTCGCGGGTGCCGGCCCGTTTGTCGACCGCGCCGACGACCAGGAACAGCGCGGCCTTGAACATCGCATGGGCGACGAGCACGCCGACACCAGCGAGCGTGGCTGCCTCGAGCCCCGCGCCGAACAGGAGGACCATGAACCCGAGCTGGCTCACCGTCCCGTGGGCGAGCAGCAGCTTGAGATCGGTCTGGCGCAGCGCGTTGAACCCGCCGACCAGCATCGTGAGCGAACCGACGACGAGCACGAGCGGGCGCCAGACGCCCGCGTCGCCGAACGCCGGGGCGAGGCGGGCGATGAGGTAGACGCCGGCCTTCACCATCGTGGCCGAGTGGAGGTAGGCGCTGATGGGCGTCGGCGCAGCCATGGCGCCCGGCAGCCAGAAGTGGAAGGGGAACTGGGCGGACTTGGTGAACGCACCGACGAGCACCAACACGAGCGCGACCTCGACGAGCCCACCCGAGGGTGCCGCGGCGAGGATCTCCGAGAGCGTGTAGGTGCCCGCGGCCTGCCCGAGGATGACGAAGCCGGCGAGCATCGCGAGCCCGCCGGCACCGGTGACGATCAGCGCCCGCAGCGCAGCGCTCCGCGCCGGCCCCCGCTCGTCGTCGATGCCGATGAGGAGGTAGGAGGTCACCGAGGTCATCTCCCAGAAGAGGAAGAGACCGAGCAGGTTGTCGGACAGCACGAGGCCGGTCATCGCCCCGGCGAAGAGGACGAGCAGGCACACGAGGCGGCCGAGCCCCGCGCGCCGGGGGAAGTACGCCGAGGAGAAGAGGAACACGCCGAGCCCCACGGCCGCGATGAGGCCCACCATGACGAGGGAGAACACGTCGAGGCGCCACTCGAGCTCGAAGCCGAGGCTCGGGGCCCAGGCGAGCGAACCGGTCAACGGCCCGTCGTCGAGCACCGTGCGGGCCACCCCGCCGAGCCAGACCAGGGTGGTGACCGGTGCGAGCGCGGCGACGTAGAAGGCCTTCGGCCCGACGCGTCGCGCGGCAGTGGCCGCGAGCGCTGCCGCCAGGAGATGCACGCCCACGATCCACAGTGCGGACACCTGGGTCACGAGCAGGCGCCTCTCAACGGTCGAGGGGCGGGAGGACGTCGACCGCGCGCTGGCGCAGCCAGTGGTCGGCGAGGACGAGCAGCATCATCGCTTCGACGATGGGCACGGCACGAGGGAGCACGCACGGGTCGTGACGGCCCTTCGCGGCGAGCACCGTGGGCTCGTTGTCGCGGGTGACGGTCTTCTGCTCGCTCGAGATCGTGGCCGTGGGCTTGAAGGCCACCCGCACGACGACGTCCTCGCCGTTGGAGATGCCGCCCTGGACGCCCCCGGACAGGTTGGTGGCGGTGCGGGGGCGGCCGTCGGGGCCGGGCACGAACGGGTCGTTGTGGGTGCGGCCGGTGAGGCGGGTGCCGGCGAAGCCGCTGCCGATCTCGACCCCCTTCGCGGCGGGGAGCGAGAGCATCGCGCCGCCGAGGGTGGCGTCGAGCTTGTCGAAGACCGGGTCGCCGAGGCCGGGGGGCACGTTGCGGGCCACGCAGGTGACGACACCGCCGAGCGAGTCGCCGTCGCGCCGGGCGGCCTCGATGGCCGCCTCGATGCGGGCGGCGGCGTCAGGGTCGGGGCAGCGGGTGGGCCCGGCCTCGACGTCGGCGGCGGTGACGGTGACCGGGTCGACCTCGGCGTCGATGTCGTGAACCGAGCTGACCCAGCCGAGCACCTCGATGCCGGCGGCCTCGCGCAGCAGCGCCCGGGCGATGGCTCCCGCCGCGACCCGGCCGATGGTCTCGCGGGCCGAGGACCGCCCACCGCCCTCGTGGTTGCGGAGGCCGTACTTCGCCTCGGTGGTGTAGTCGGCGTGGCTCGGCCGGTAGAGGTCGCGGAGGTGGTCGTAGGCCTGGGGTCGGGCGTCGGTGTTGCGCACGAGCAGCCCGATCGGGCTCCCGGTGGTGTACCCGTCGAACACGCCGGAGAGGATCTCGACCTCGTCGGCCTCCTGGCGTTGGGTGACCAGACGGCTCTGGCCGGGCCGGCGCCGGTCGAGATCGGCCTGGATGACCTCGACGGAGATCGCGAGGCGGGGCGGGCAGCCGTCGACGACCACGCCGACGCCGCCGCCGTGGGACTCGCCGAAGGTGGTGGCGCGGAAGAGGTGGCCGAACGTGCTGCTCACAGGCGGCGAGCCTAC
>CAZAVX010000019.1:0-33114 GCA_964488835.1 uncultured Iamiaceae bacterium
TGTCGACCTGGCCCTCGTGGGCCAGCCACGCGTTCTTCCCGTCGGCGTCCTCCCGGCGGTCGAGCACCACCAACGGGGTGTGGGAGGTGTACCACTCGACCGAGGCGTCGATGTCGGAGCACGGCAGGGCGATGTGGGTCCAGCGCGGTCGAGAGAGCATCCTCACCAGTCTGGCCGAGGCCGCCGCGGCCCGACACCTCGACAGCGGAGCGCTCGTCGGGTCACTTCCTGGCGACACCCCAGTACGTGAGGTTCGTGGGGTCGATGCGTGATCCCATTGGCTCGAGGTGGGACTCCTCGATCGTGAACCGCGAGTCGTCGAGGTGCTGATGGGTGGCCGCGCACGGATCGCAGCCGTCGGCGATGGCGATCCACGGCCGTCGCACCAGGTGCTGGATGGCGCGCCTCGGTGACCAGCGTGGCGCGGCGACGTGCTCGACGAACAGCAGGCGGCCGCCAGGAACGAGCACTCGCCAGATGTCGTCGATGGTGGCGGCCGGATCAGGGACCGAGCACAGCACCAGCGTCGAGATCACCGCATCGCAGGAGTCGGTGCCCAAGCGCTCGACATCGAGGGAGGTGCCGTGCAGCTCGAGGTCGAGGTCGTGCTCCCGCGCCCGATGGCGAAGCTCTTCGTGGAACCAGCGGTTCGGTTCGAACGCGATGACCCGGGTTCCTGCGTCGAGGTAGGGGAACGTGGAGCCGAGCCCGGGCCCGATCTCGACGACCGTCTGGGGAAGCTCGGCGAAGAGCACCTCCTTGGCGGGACGGATGGCAGTGTCGACCGAATCGTCGGCGCTGGCCCAGAGCTTGGCGAATCGGCGCGCCCGTCGATCCGCCCGGGGATCGGGCTCGGCCGAGGTGGCGGAGGACGAAGTGGAGATGCTCATGGTGGGACTCCATGGAGAGGGGCGGGACGCGAACAAACCAACTAGTCGGTTTGTCCCACAGACCAAATGGTCTGTCAAGGGATAAGCTCGTCGTCGTGACCGACGCCACCAGTACGAGAGAGCGCATCCTCGACGCCGCCGAGGCCCGCATGATGCGCCACGGGTTCTCCGCCACCACCGTCGATGCGGTGCTCGGCGACGCCGGCGCGTCGAAGGGGGCGTTCTTCCACCACTTCGCCTCAAAGGTCCATCTCGGACGGGCGTTGGTCGCGCGCTATGCCGAGCGCGACCTCCTCGCGCTCGAGGAGTCCATGGCCGAGGCCGAGTCGACGAGTCACGACCCTGCCGAACAGGTGGTGCACTTCCTCGACTACTGGGTGAAGGCCTCTCAGGGACTCCTCGAGGTCCAACCGAGCTGTCTGTTCATCAGTTTCATCTACGAGCGGGGAATCGACGACGAGGAGACCGACCGAATCCTGCGACACAGCATCGAGGCGTGGCGTCACCGGCTCGCCGAGAAGCTGGAGCAGGCGGCACTCACTCGCCCGAACCTGGTCGATGTCGACCTCGGCGCCCTCGCCGACCACGTGTTTACCACCTTCGAGGGCGGCTTTCTCCTCTCAGGTGCCACAGGCGATCGGCTCGCGCTCAGCCGTCAACTCCAGGTCGTGCGCCACCTGGTGGCAACGCTCCTCCAGGTGCAGGTGGGGGAACCGGGCCGCTGAGCCCGCCGGCTGATCGAGGAGCAGCGGGCTCAGAGGGCGCTGGCGAGCATCTCGTCGACGGCGGCGCGGCTCGGCATCGACGGCTGGGCGCCTGCCACCGACACCGCGCAGGCGCCGGCCGCTGCACCGAAGCGCACGGCTTCGACGAGGTCGGCCCCTTCGACGAGCGCGACGCCGAGCGCCGCGCAGAACGCGTCGCCGGCTCCGGTGGGATCGACGATCTCGGCGGGGAAGGCCGGCACGCGGGTGGCGCCGACCTGCACTCCCGCCTCGCCCATCGTGACGAGCACCTTGTCGGACGATTCGAGCTTCAGCTCGAGGGCCTCATGGGCGTTGACGACGACCAGCGGGTCGCACGCGAGGACGAGGTCGGCGCGGTCGGGCACCGGCGCGGCGTTGAAGATGACGCGTGCCCCCGCCTCGCGGGCGATGGCGGCTGCATGGGCCGAGGCTTGGGCGGAGACCTCGCCCTGGACGAGCAGCACGTCGGCGGACTCGATGATGCTGGCCGCGTCGTCGGCGTCGGCGGGACCCACCGCGCCGTTCGCCCCGGCGGCGATGATGATCGACACCTGGCCGTCGTCGCTCACGATGGGCACCGCGGTGCCCGTGGGGCCCGACACGGTGCGTACCGCCGAGACGTCGACGCCGTCGGCGGCGAGCTGGTCGAGGATGATCGGCGCGGTGGAATCGGTGCCGACCCGGCCGATCATCGACGTGTGGGCGCCGAGTCGGGCCGCGGCCACCGCTTGGTTGGCCCCCTTGCCGCCCACGTGTTCGGCCACCCGGTGGGCGCGGAGCGTCTCGTCGGGCTCGGGTGGGCGGGGCACCCAGAACGTGAGATCGTGGTTGAGTGACCCGAACACCGCGACGCGAGCGGCCACCAGAGCTCCTCCGCGGCCGGGGGGACGGGGTTCGAACCGGCCTGCGCGGAGCCTACCGCCTGACGCGGATGCGGTGAACGGCCCGGTCTGCTGGTAGCCTCGAAGCGCTCGTCGGGCAACCTGCCCGGCGCGCCTCCGCTTCGGTTCTCGCGACGCGGTCCACGAAGCCGGGCCCCAGACCCACCCTCATCGGAGGAACCACACCCACATGGCAGACACCCACCAGCTCCCGCCCAAGTCGGACACCATCGCCGACAATCGGCTGCACGACACCGACACCGGGTCCCCCGAGGTGCAGATCGCGCTCCTCACCGATCGCATCAACCACCTCACCGAGCACCTCAAGGTGCACAAGAAGGACCACCACAGCCGTCGTGGTCTGCTGATGCTGGTGGGTCGTCGCCGTCGCATGCTCGACTACGTCCGCAAGAACGACGTCGAGCGCTACCGGGCGATCATCGCCAAGCTCGGCTTGCGCCGATAGAACGATCTCCGCTTCGGGCGGCCCTTCGGGGCCGCCCGACGCACATCCGGGGCCGGTCACCCGACCGGTCCCGTCGACATCAAGCTGGGCGGCACGGTCAGCTGCCAGTTGTGGATTCCCCGGCACCTGCGAGGCGCAGGACCCGGTCGGGGGCTTCTCATCTGGGAACTGGCCCGCCGCCCTCGACCGGAGGCGCACGCCTCCGAGAGGAGCCACACCATGGCCGAACCCATCGTCAGATCTGCCCCCATCTCGGGCACCGACAAGACCCTCACCCTGGAGACGGGGCTGCTCGCCCCCCAGAGCCAGGGCGCCGTCGTCGCCACCCTCGGCGACACGAAGATCCTCGTCACGGCGAACGCCGAGAAGACCGTCCGTGAGGGCATCGACTTCTTCCCGCTCACCGTCGACATCGAGGAGAAGCGCTACGCCGCCGGCATCATCCCCGGTTCGGTGTTCCGCAAGGAGGGCCGTCCCTCCGACGAGGCCGTGCTCACCTGCCGCCTCATCGACCGTCCGCTGCGCCCGTCGTTCGCCGAGGGGTTCCGCAACGAGACCCAGATCATCGGCACCGTGCTCGGTGTCGACATGGAGAACCCCCACGACGTGCTCGCCATCAACGCGGCCAGCGCGGCGCTCATGATCTCGGGCATCCCGTTCAACGGGCCCATCGGTGCGGTGCGGGTCGCCTACACCACCGAGGGCACCTGGCAGCCCCACCCCACCTACCAGGAGGGCGACGCGTCCACCTTCGAGCTGGTGGTGGCCGGCCGTGAGACCGAGACCGGCGACGACATCGCGATCATGATGGTCGAGGCCGGCGGCACCGAGGACGCCTGGCGCTACTACCAGGAGGGCGCGCCGAAGGTCACCGAAGAGGTCATCGCCGAGGGCCTCGAGGCCGCGAAGACCTGGATCCGCGAGTCGATCGCCCTCCAGCGCGAGTTCGTCGCCGCCGCGGGCGTCCGGGAGAACGACCTCAAGTGGTCGCCCGAGCCCGACTACGGCGACGACGTGTACGCCCGGGTCGTCGAGCTCGGCGAGGCGAAGCTCGCCGAGGCGAACACCATCGTCGACAAGACCGAGCGCAACGACGCGAACGACGCGATCCGCGACGAGATCCGTGAGGCGCTCGCCGAGGAGTTCGAGGGCCGCGAGCGCGAGGTGGCCGCCGCCATCAAGGCGCTCACCAAGACCGTCATCCGCCGGCGCGTCGTCAACGAGGGCACCCGCATCGACGGCCGTGGCCCCACCGACATCCGCCCGATCTCCTGCCAGGTGGGGCTGCTGCCCACCGCCCACGGCTCGGCGCTGTTCCAGCGGGGTGAGACCCAGGTCCTCAACGTGCTCACCCTCGGCATGCCGCGCATGGCGATGGACATCACCTACAAGGACAGCCTCAACCCCACCGAGAAGAAGCGGTACATGCATCACTACACGATGCCGCCCTTCTCCAACGGGGAGACCGGGCGCGTCGGCGGCACGAAGCGCCGCGAGGTCGGCCACGGCCTGCTCGCCGAGCGGGCCCTGCTGCCGGTCGTGCCGTCCGAGGAGGAGTTCCCCTACGCGCTGCGCCTCGTCTCCGAGGTGCTCTCGTCGAACGGCTCCACCTCGATGGCGTCGGTGTGCGCCTCCTCGATGTCGCTGATGGACGGCGGCGTGCCGATCAAGGCCGCGGTCGCCGGCATCGCGATGGGTCTCATCTACGAGGACGGCAAGTACACCACCCTCACCGACATCCTCGGCGCCGAGGACGCGTTCGGCGACATGGACTTCAAGGTGGCCGGCACCGCCGACTTCGTCACCGCCCTCCAGCTCGACACCAAGATCGACGGCATCCCCGCCGACGTGCTCGGCGCCGCGCTCGCCCAGGCCCGCGACGCCCGGCTGCACATCCTCGAGAAGATGGCCGAGGCCATCTCCGAGCCGCGGCCCGAGGTCGGCCCCACGGCGCCGAAGATCATCAGCTTCGAGATCCCCATCGACAAGATCGGTGAGGTCATCGGCCCGAAGGGCAAGGTCATCAACGCGATCCAGGCCGAGACCGGCGCCGACATCAACGTCGACGACGACGGCGTGGTGGGCACGGTGTCCATCGCCTCCTCCGACATGGGCGCGGTCAACGAGGCCGAGCGGCAGATCAAGCTCATCCTCAACCCGCCCACCGCCGAGGTCGGTGCCACCTACACCGGCCGGGTCGTGAACATCACCAAGTTCGGTGCGTTCGTCAACATCCTCCCCGGGCGCGACGGCCTGCTCCACATCTCGAAGATGGGCAAGGGCAAGCGCATCGACAAGGTCGAGGACGTGTTCGACCTGGGCGACACCGTCGAGGTGAAGGTCGACGACGTCGACCCGCAGGGCAAGGTGTCCCTCTCGCTCGCCGGCGACGCCCCCGAGCCGAAGGAGGGCGCGGGCAGCGAGTCGGCCGAGGGTTCGGCCGGTGCGTCGAGCTCGGGCGACGGGAACGGCGACGGGAACGGCAACGGCGAGCGCGCCTTCGTGTCGTTCGAGGACGAGTTCGAGGACGAGCTGAAGAACGAGCTCGGCGATCTCGGCCCGGCCACCGCCTCCTCGGGCGGCGGCGACCGCGATCGCGGCGAGCGCCGTGGCGGTGGCGGCCGAGGCCGTGGCCGCGGAGGTCGTCGCTGACCAGCTCGGACTCCACCGGCACTCCCGCCCACCCGGGCGAGGAGATCCACAAGTCCGTGCTCTCCTCGGGCATCCGCGTCGTCACCGAGCGGATGCCCGAGGCGCGCTCGGTCACCCTGGGGTTCTGGGTTGCGGTCGGCAGCCGGGACGAGCCCGAGCACCTGTCGGGCGCCTCGCACTTCCTCGAGCACCTGCTCTTCAAGGGCACCGAGCACCGCTCGGCCCGGGAGATCGCCGAGACCGTCGACGCGGTCGGCGGGGAGATGAACGCCTTCACGTCCAAGGAGTACACGGCGTACTACGCCCGGCTCCCCGCCGCCGAGCTCTCGTCCGGGCTCGATCTGCTCTCCGACGTGGTCACCGCGCCGGCGTTCCGCCCCAACGAGGTGGAGGCCGAGCGCCTGGTCATCCTCGAAGAGCTCCTCATGGACGAGGACGACCCCGACGACATGGTGCACACGCTCCTCTACGAGGCGCTCTTCCCCGACCACCCGCTCGGGCGGGAGACCGTCGGCACCCGCGACTCGATCGAGGGGCTCACCCGCGACGCCATCGCCGGCTTCTTCCACCAGCACTACCACCCGGTCAACCTGGTCGTGGCTGCGGCCGGTCAGCTCGACCACGACGAGGTGGTCGCGGGCGTCGAGGCGTGCTTCGCCGGTCACACCGGGGGCGAGCGCCCGCCGCGCCACGCTCCGCTCCAGGCCCCACGCCCGCTGGTGGTCCAGCGGCGCGACACCGAACAGGCCCACGTCACCCTCGGATGGCGCGGCGTCGCGCTCGACGATCCCGATCGGTACCCGCTCGCCGTGCTCAACCAGGTGCTCGGCGGCGGCATGGCCTCTCGCCTGTTCCAGGAGGTGCGTGAGGAGCGCGGCCTCGCCTACTCCGTCGGATCCGGCACCTCGCTGTTCGCCGACACCGGCGCCCTCGTCGTGTACGTCGGCACCGCGATCGGGCGCTCCACCGAGGCCCTGAAGGTGATCGACGGCGTCGTCGACGACGTGGTGGCGAACGGCATCACCGCCCGCGAGCTCGAGGTCGCGAAGGGCTACATCTCCGGCTCGATGATGCTCGGCCTCGAGGATTCGGGCAGCCGCATGGGTCGGCTCGGCTCGAGCGAGACCGTGCGAGGGTTCGTCACCTCGGTCGACGAGCATCTCGAGCGAGTCGGTGCGGTCACCGTCGAGGACGTGCGGAGGGTCGCCGAACGAGTGCTCGGCGGGCCGCGCACACTCGCCGCGGTCGGGCCCTTCGACGAAGACCGCTTCGCGTCGGTGGTCGCCTGATCGTGGCCCGCGAGCCGCACCCCGCCGCCGACGGCATCCTCGACGCGCTCGCCACCACGCGAGCGATCCGTCGGTACCTGCCCGACCCCATCCCCGACGACGATCTCGCCCGCATCCTCTTCGCGGCCACCCGAGCGCCGTCGGGATCGAACCGTCAGAGCTTCCGCTTCGTCGTCCTCCGCGACGGCGAGCGGGCGGCGCGGGCGAAGTCGCTGCTCGGCGAGGCGTTCCGGGCTGGGTGGTCGGCGAAACGTCGGGAGGATCAGTACGAACAGGGGAGTGGCGAGCGCGACGACTCGCCGAAGGCCCGCACCGCCCGCGCCATGCAGCACTTCGTCGACCACTTCGAGCAGACGCCCGTCGTCGTGCTCGTCTGCATGGTCGGCCGGCGTGGCCACCTCACCGACGGCGGGTCGGTCTATCCGGCGTGCCAGAACCTCCTGCTCGCCGCTCGGGCGCTCGGCTACGGCGGCGTCATCACGATGTGGCACCACGCCGTCGACCGTGAGCTGCACGAGCTCCTCGAGATCCCCGACGAGGTGCCAATCGCCGCGACGATCCCGCTCGGCGTGCCCGCAGGCCGCCACGGCCCGGTGCGGCGCCGCCCGGTCGGCGAGCTCGTGTACGACGACCGGTGGGAGCAGCCGGCGCCGTGGACGACCGAGCCGCCCGGCACCCGCCACACCAGCGCCGGCCCACCCACCCCCAGCTGATCCGCCCCCGACCTGACCGCCACTTTTTTGGAACCGCTGGCGCGAACGCGGGCTCACGCCGCGAACGCGCCACCAGTTCGCGCATCTGCCCGAACCGCTGGAGCGAACGCGGGCTCACGCCGCGTTCGCGCCACTGGTTCGGCCGGTTCGGTGGGTGGGGAGGGAGTGAGCCGGGATCGGCGATTGGGAGCGCCAACTAGGATGCGTGCATGTCGACGCCGATCAGAGTGGGGGTGTTCGGAGCGGGCGGGCGGATGGGCCAGACCGTCTGCAAGGCCGTGTGCGACGACCCGGCGCTCGACCTGGTCGCCGCCGTCGACCCGCACCATGCGGGGCTCGACCTCCGCTCGGTCACCGGGATCGACGAGAACTCGATCCAGGTGGCGGCCGATGCCGAGGAGCTGCTGCGCCAGCGTGTGCAGGTGGCGGTCGACTTCACCCGCATCGAGGCGGCCCGCGAGAACCTCCGGTTCCTCGCCCAGCACGGCATCCACGCGGTGGTCGGCACGTCGGGCTTCACCCAGGACGACTACGAGCACTTCCGCGCGGCGTTCCGGTCGAGCAACTGCGTCATCGCACCGAACTTCGCGATCGGCGCGGTGCTGATGACCCGATTCGCCGAGCTCGCCGCGCCGTTCTTCGAGACCGCCGAGGTCATCGAACTCCACCACGACCAGAAGATCGACGCGCCGTCGGGCACCGCGGTCCACACCGTCGAGCGCATGGCGGCGGCGTCGGCCGACTGGGCGGACGATCCCACCACCCACCACGCCATCGAAGGGGCCCGGGGCGGGGTCGGGCCGGCAGGCATCCACGTGCACTCGGTGCGTCTCCGCGGCATCGTCGCCCACCAGGAGGTCCTGCTCGGCACCACCGGACAGACCCTGACGATCCGCCACGACTCCTTCGACCGCACGTCGTTCATGCCGGGGGTGGTGCTCGCGGTGAAGCGGGTGGCCGAGCTGCCCGGCCTCACCGTCGGTCTCGACGACGTCCTCGGGGTCTGACTCGCCTCGGGTCCTTGGGGGGTCTGACCTCGCCGACCAGCAGGGGTCTAGCGCAGCATCAGCACGAGGGCGGCGAGGAAGGGCATCGCCAGCCCGACGCCCAGTCGCAGCCGGTCGAAGCGGTGCTCGTGGGTGCGCTCACGGTACGGACCTGGAGTGACGTAGCTCGCCATGACGACCTCTTCGTGTTGCTCGGTGTGCGGAACCTCCCACCGCGGTCGTGGCACTGCCCGGTGGTGCTCGCCTCCCTACCCGCGTGACCGTCGGCTCACACCTGCCGGCCCGGACCAGTACAGTCGTGCGGTCCCTGAAGCGAGCGTCCGCCGCTTCCCAACGAGGAGAGTCCATGCGCACACGTCCCGTCCGACTTCTCGCCGCGCTGCTCGCGCTGTTCCTGGTCGCCGCCGCCTGCGGTGACGACGACGGCGACGACGCCACCTCGGCGTCCAGCACCACCACCGAGGCGCCCGCCGACGGGGGCGACTCCGACGGGGGCGACTCCGACGGCGAGATGCCCGACCTCGGCGGCCGTGAGATCACCATCGCCGTCGAGAACGCCTACCTGCCCTTCAACTACATCGACGCCGAGACCGGCGAGCCGGCGGGTTGGGACTACGAAGCCCTCGACGAGATCTGCTCCCGCCTCAACTGCACGCCCGTCTACCAGACCTTCGCCTGGGAGCCGATGATCCAGGCGGTGGCCGACGGGCAGTTCGACGTCGCCGCCGACGGCATCACCATCACCGACGAGCGTGCCGAGGTCGTCGACTTCTCGATCGGCTACATCAACATCGAGCAGCGCCTCATGGTGCGCCTCGGCGAGGACCGTTTCGCCGACATCGACGAGTTCGTCGCCGACAGCTCGCTGAAGATCGGCAGCCAGACCGGTACGACGAACTTCAATACCGCCATCGAGCTGGTCGGCCAGGATCGGGTCGTCGCCTTCGAGCAGTTCGGCTTCGCCGTGCAGGCGCTGATCTCGGGCGATGTCGACGCGGTGATCATCGACGAGACTGCCGGCCAGGGCTACGTCGGCGAGAACGCCGACGAGGTCGAGCTCATCGGCGACTCGCTCTCGAGCGACCAGCTCGGCTTCATCTTCCCGAAGGGCAGCGACCTGGTCGAGCCGTTCAACGCCGCGATCCGGGCGATGATCGCCGACGGGACGATGGAGGAACTGGCCGAGAAGTACTTCAGCGACGCCTTCACGATCACCTACGACGACATCGCCGATCCCGAGTAGTCGTCACACGTCGTGAAGTTCTTCAGCGAGCGTCGATCCCCGGTGCGTCTGGGGATCGACAGCTCAGAGAACGCACCGAGCCTCGAGCCCGACGCCCCGATCGGTCCGCCCGATCGGCGGCGCCGGGCTCCGGCCTGGGCGGAGACGTTTCCGTTCTGGGCCGTCGGCATCCTGCTCGTCCTCGGGTGGATGGGCTGGATGGTCGCGTTCAACCCGCGCTACGAACAGGCGTGGGACCGCATCATCCCCGGCATCTGGCTGACGATCCGCATCACGCTCAGCGCGTTCGGCATCGCCCTCGTCATCGGCGTGATCACCGGCCTCGCCCGCGTGTCCACCTCGATCGTCGCGAGGAACCTCTCGCGGCTCTACGTCGAGTTCATCCGCGGCATCCCGATGCTGGTCCTCATCTTCGCGTTCGCGCTCGTCATCGTCCCCGAGACGGCGAAGGCGCTCGGATGGGACAACACCCTCTCGCTGTTCTGGCGGGGGGCGATCGCGCTCGCGTTCGTCTACGGCGGCTACATCGGCGAGGTGGTGCGCGGCGGCATCCAGTCGGTGCCGGTCGGCCAGATGGAGGCGGGCCGTTCGCTCGGCATGTCGCGGGGCCAGACCATGCGCAGCATCGTGCTGCCCCAGGCCGGCCGGGCGATGCTGCCCCCGCTCGCCAACGACTTCATCGCCATGCTGAAGGACTCGTCGCTGCTCTCGGTGCTCGGCATCCTCGAGATCACCCAGCTCGGACGTCAGTACGCGTCGGGCAGCTTCAAGTTCCGCGAGAGCTACATGGTGCTGACGTTCATCTACCTCTCGCTCACCATCGTGCTGTCGTTCCTCCTGAACCGCCTCGAGCACCGGGTGAGCCGCGACAGGGTGGGGGACCGCGGATGATCCAGATCCGGGGGCTCCACAAGCAGTTCGGGCACGTGCACGCGGTGAACGGCGTCGACCTCGACGTCGGTCGGGGCGAGGTGGTGGTCGTCGTCGGCCCGAGCGGCTCGGGCAAGAGCACGGTGCTGCGCTGCATCAACCTGCTCGAGATCCCCACCGCGGGCACGATCCTCGTCGACGGGGTCGACACCCAGAGCCGGCACACCGACATCGACGAGGTGCGCCGCGAGCTCGGCATGGTGTTCCAGTCGTTCAACCTCTTTCCGCACCTCACCGTGCTCCAGAACGTCACCCTCGCCCAGCGCAAGGTGCGCAAGCGGTCGAAGGCCGAGGCCGAGGAGATGGCGATGCGCCAGCTCGAGCGGGTGGGCATCCCCGAGAAGGCGTCGTCCTACCCGCGTCAGCTGTCGGGCGGGCAGCAGCAGCGGGTCGCGATCGCCCGGGCGCTCGCCATGGGACCGAAGGCGATGCTCTTCGACGAGCCGACCTCGGCCCTCGATCCCGAGATGATCAAAGAGGTGCTCGACGTGATGCTCGAGCTGGCCCGCGAGGGCATGACGATGGTGGTCGTCACCCACGAGATGGGCTTCGCCCGGGCTGCCGGCGACCGGCTCGTGTTCATGGACGAGGGCCGCGTCGTCGAGGAGGGGTCACCCGACCAGGTGTTCACCGCGCCGCGCCACGAGCGCACGAAGCGGTTCTTCGACCAGATCCTCGGTCACTGACCCCCTGGCTCGCTGGCGTCACCCTCGAGCTGGTCGGGCAGCTGGGTGAGCCCGGTGAGCTCGCCGCCGCCCTTCTTGCGCTCGGTGAGGATCGTGACCCCGACGAGGGCGATGCTCAGCACGAGCAGCGGCATCCGGTACTCCCGGATGAAGTCGACGATCCAGTCGAGCGGCGCGGAGAGCACGTTGCCGAGGAGCCGGATGACGACGAGCCGCGCGATCGTGCCGGTGACGTTGGCGACGATGAACACCGCGGGACGCATCGCGGCGGCGCCGGCGAAGAGGCAGATGAAGTTGTTGGGGGCGGCGAAGACGAGGACCACGCCCCAGCGCCGGAAGTGCTTCTCGACCCAGCGGAGGGTGTCGCCGAGGGTCTGGGTGTTGCGCTCGGCCCACTTCACCGCGGCGTCGCCGTAGAACCAGCCGAGCAGGTAGAAGAGCGGGTCGCTGATCAGCAGGCGGACGAACCCGACGGCGTAGTAGGAGAGCGCGTCGAGCTGGTTCGTGACGAGCGCCAGGTTGCGGTTCCTGGCGTTCAGGGTGATGAGCAGCAGGGGGTTGTTGTCGACGAGGACCGGCATCATCGCGTCGCCGACGTACGCGGCGATCGTGAGCGCCACGAGCGGCACGACGATGAGGATGAGGGTCTGCCGGCTCGGTCGGGGCCGCAGTGGGGGCGCACTGCTCACGACCGCTGATTCTGACACCCCTCGGCTGCGGGCGGGGACCGCAGGCCCTACGATCCGGTCCATCAGGAGGGTCGACCACCCGGAGGGGACACATGCAGGGTCTGATGCAGCTCACCCAGCTCGCCATGCCGCACCTGTTCGAGCGCGCCGAGCGCTACTTCCCGGAAAAGGAGGTGGTCACCGCCACACCCACCGGCATCGAGCGCGTCACCTACGGCGAGTGGGCGGCTCGTGCCCGCAAGCTCGGCGGCGTGCTCGACCAGCTCGGCATCAGCAGCGACGGGCGGGTCGGTTCGTTCGCGTGGAACACCCAGCGCCACCTCGAGCTGTGGTTCGCGGTGCCGTGCTCGGGTCGGGTGCTGCACACCCTCAACATCCGCCTGTTCCCCGAACAGCTCACTTATGTCGTGAACCACGCCGAGGACGAGGCGATCTTCGTCGACAACTCGCTGATGGGGTTGCTCGGCCCACTGCTCCCCACCTTCACCACCGTGAAGCACCTCGTCGTGATGAACGACACCGGGGGGCCGATGCCCGAGGTCGACGCCGACATCCAGGTCCACGACTACGAGGAGCTGCTCGCCCGTGCCGAGCCCGTCGAGTGGCGGGTCGAGGACGAGAACCAGGCCGCGTCGATGTGCTACACGAGCGGCACCACCGGCAACCCGAAGGGCGCCGTCTACTCGCACCGGTCGATCTTCCTCCACACCTTCGGCGCGATGGCGGCCGACGGTGTCGGCATCCGCGAGTCCGACGTCATCCTCCCGGTCGTGCCGATGTTCCACGCGAACGCGTGGGGTCTCGCCCACGTCGCGGTGGCCACCGGCGCCAAGATCGTGATGCCCGGCCCCGACCTGTCGCCCGGCGCCCTCGTGAAGCTCATCGAGAGCGAGCGGGTCACCGTCGCCGCCGGGGTGCCCACCATCTGGATGGGTGTGCTCGACGCGCTCGACGGCCACGACGTCTCGTCGCTGCGGGCCATCCCCTGTGGCGGCTCGGCGGTGCCGAAGGCGCTGTCGGAGGGCTTCCGCCAGAAGATCGGCATGCCGATCCTCCAGGCGTGGGGCATGACCGAGACGAGCCCCATCGCCTCGGTGTGCACCATCAAGTCGAGCCTCGGCGAGCTCAGCGAGGAGGAGAAGGCCGATCTGCGCACCACCGTCGGCATCGTCTCCTTCGGCGTCGACATGCGGGTCGTCGACCCCGACACCCTCGAGGAGAAGCCGTGGGACGGTGAGACCTCCGGCGAATTGCAGGTGCGGGGGCCGTGGGTCATCCGCGAGTACTACAACGACGATCGCTCGCCCGAGTCGTTCACCCCCGACGGGTGGCTGAAGACCGGCGATGTCGCCACCGTCGACCCGAACGGCTACATCCGCCTCGTCGACCGCACGAAGGACGTCATCAAGTCCGGCGGCGAGTGGATCAGCTCGGTCGAGCTCGAGAACGAGATCATGGCCCACCCCGCCGTCGCCGAAGCCGCCGTCATCGGCGTGCCGCATCCCAAGTGGCAGGAACGGCCACTCGCCTGCGTCGTCGTCAAGGAGGGGGCGAGCCTCACCAAGGACGAGCTGCTCGAGTTCCTCACCCCGCGGGTGGCGAAGTGGTGGTTGCCCGACGACGTGCAGTTCATCGACGCCGTCCCCAAGACCTCAGTCGGCAAGTTCTCGAAGAAGGACCTGCGCGCCAAGTTCGAGGGCTACACGCTCCCGGCCTGATGGACGGTGTCGACGAGCGCGCCGGAGGGCTACGGCTGGGACGACGGGTGGGCGGCTGCCTTCGACGCGGCGATCGGTGGCGATGCCGCGGCATCGCCGGGACGGGTCGTGCGGCACGACAACACCGCGCTCCTCGTCGCCACCGCCGAGGGGGTCCGCCAGTACCAGATGCGGCTCGACGAGCCGGTCGCGGTGGGCGATTGGGTCGTCGTCCGCGACGGGGTGGTCACCGACGTGCTGCCGCGGCGCTCGCTGATGCGCCGGCGCGACCCGGATCGGGGAGTCGAGCAGCTCCTCGCGGCGAACGTGGAGATCGTCGGCGTGGTGTGCGGGCTCGATCGCCCGGTGAAGGACGGGCGCATCCAACGCGCCACGCTCCTCGCCCACGACGCCGGCGCCGAGCCGCTCGTCGTCCTCACCAAAGCCGACCTCGTCGACGACCCGGGGCCGATCGTCGACGACGTGCGGGCGGGCAACCCGGGGGTCGACGTCGTAGTGGTATCGGTGCCCGAGGGCGAGGGCGTCGACGAGCTGGCGCGTCGGCTCCGCGGGGTGACCGTCGTCCTCGTCGGCGAGTCGGGAGCGGGCAAGTCGACCCTCACCAACGCGCTCGTCGGCGACGACGTGGCCGCCACGGGCGAGGTGCGGACCGGCGACCGGAAGGGGCGCCACACCACCACCTCCCGCGAGCTCTACGTCCTGCCCACGGGTGGCGTCATCATCGACTCGCCGGGCATCCGCTCGGTGGGGGTGTGGGGCGACGCCGCGACCGTGGCCGCCTCCTTCACCGACGTCGCGGAGCTGGCCGAGCACTGCCGGTTCGCGGACTGCTTCCACGACACCGAGCCGGGGTGCGAGGTGCGGGCCGCGGTCGCCGACGGGCGGCTCGCCGCGGCGCGACTCGAGGCGTGGCAGGCGTTGGCCGCCGAGGCCCGGGAGGCCGAGCGCCGCGCCGAGGAGATCGCGAGGCGCCAGAGTCGCGGCCGCCGTCCCCGCCCGGACTAATGGGGGGTCAGGGCGGGGCGTGCTCAGCGCTCGGAGGGTGTGGCCGCCGTTAGCCTGCTGGCGTGTACCGCTTCGCCCTCCGGCCCCGGTGGATCCTCTCCCACCTCTTCGCCCTGTTCATCGTCGCGGGGTGCATCACCGCCGGACTCTGGCAGCTCGATCGGCTCCAGACCCGGCGTGACAACAACGCCCGCCTGACGGAACGGGCCGAGCAGCCCGTCGCCGAGGTCACCGAGCTGCTCGGTCCGAACGACGAAGCCCTCGTCGCCGACGTCGAGCTGCGCACCGTCGAGGCCATCGGCACCTATCGCGTCGAGGATCAGGTCACCGTGGCGAACCGCACCTACGAGGGGTCGGCCGGCTACTGGGTGCTGACCCCTCTCGTCACCGACGACGGCGTCGGCGTCGTCGTCAACCGCGGGTGGGTGCCGATGGCGATCGGCGAGCCGCCGGAGCTCAACGAGCTTGCCGATCCCCCCGAGGGGCGGGTGCACGTGGTGGGTTCGCTCACGGCGAGCCAGCACCGGGGTCGCTTCGGTGGGGCCGACCCCGACGAGGGGCGCCTCGAGCGCTTGGCCCGGGCCGACATCGGACGCATCGCCGCCCAGGTCGAATATCCGCTGCTCCCGGCCTACATCACGCTGTCCGCCCAGGCGCCCCCGCAGGAGGGCACCGTGCCGATGCCCGTCGAGCCGGTCGAGCTGGGGGAGGGCCCGCACCTGGGCTACACGTTCCAGTGGTTCACCTTCGCGACGATCGCGGCGCTCGGCTATCCGCTCATCTTGAGGAAGGTGGCGCGGGAGCGGGCGGCCGAGGCAGATGGAGGGTCGGCGGCGGTCGAGGGTGGGCGCCGGCGACGCCGGTCCTCGAAGGTTCCGATCGACGACTGAGGAGGCGGACATGGGTCGGGATCGGTGCGAGACGTGCGGAGGGCTGGGAGGTCCCGCCGGCCCGTGTCCCGAGTGCGGTGAGCTGCCGGCTGTCGAAGTGGTCGGCCTCTCCGAGACGACGCCCTCCGAACCGACCCGGGTCACCACCCCCGTCACGGCCCGGCGCACGGCGCTGGTGGTGGTCGGCCTCCTCGTCGGACTCGTCGCCCTCAGCATGGCGTGGGAGGGCTCGCGGGGAGGCGACGATGCGGCGGCTGGTGAGGCCGAGGAGACCGAGGAGCGCGACGCCGCCACGACCTCGACCACGGTGCGTCGCCGGCGGACGCCCACGACCCCCACGACGAGACGGCCGGTCGACGAGGTGCCGGTCGGCGGGCTCAGCCAGCCCGTCGCGGGCTTCGAGGGCGAGTGGCTCCTCGTCGTCGGTGGGGCATCCGGGGCCTGGAGCGTGCCGCTCGACGGCGGGCCGCCCGTGCAACTCGGCCACGTGGCCGAGGGCGAGCGCGAGTACCTCGTCGACGGGGCACTGGTCGGCTACCAGGGTGCGATCTCCCTCCGCGACGGTTCCACGTGGCGCTTCGACCTCGTGGAGCTCGACGAGGAGGAGGGCGCTGTCCAGATGAGGATGGGGTGGCTGCTCGGCATCTCCGACGACGAGACCGTCATCTGGGCCGATGACTTCTCGTTCGCCGAGCTCGCCGTGGACGGAACCGTGCTCGGGGTCCACGAGGTGCCACCGTCGATGGCCGGCTGGGGACTGTGGCCGCGCACGGTCCAGCGCCGGCAGGCGCTCTTCGAGGGTCCCCACGGGCTCGTCGCGGCCGATCTCGACACGGGAGACGTTCGGCGCCTCGCGGTCGGAACCTACGTCGCGGCGGCGGGCGACCACGTCGTCGTCGAGCAGTGCGACGATCGGATGCGGTGCGAGGTGGCCCTCATCGACGTCCGGTCCGGAGCGCAGGTCCTCACCCTCGAGGTCGATCGTCCGAGGCCGCCGACGACGCAGGCGATGCGGATGGTCTACGCGGAGCCCTCCGTCTCGCCCGACGACGAGCGCCTCGTCATGTTCGACGGTGACCAGGCGCTCCAGTTCGTCGACCTCACCACCGGCCGCCGCCTCGGCAGCGTGTCGATCCCCGACGGCCTCCTCGACCCCGAGCCGTACGGTCCCCGGGAGATCCGCGTCGTGTGGTCGAACGACAGCGACGCCGCGCTGGTCGTGGTCACCGGTCACGCCGGACCTCCCGAGGAGCGTCCAGTCGTCCATCTGGCCACGGTGGATCGCGACGGCACCGAGGCGGTTCCCAACGACGAGCTCGGCGGCCTGGTCAGGGCGCTGGCGAGGAACCAGGGGTCGCTCCGGCTCTTCGTCACCACCGAGCCGGGCAACCCCTGGATGTCCCGCTGAGGCGGAGTCCACGAGCGCACGCTGCGGTGCATCTCCCGCCGGGCACCCGTCGGCCCGCTGGTAGCATCGGAGCGTTTCCGCACGGCCCCAGGTGAGGAGGTTGAGGTCATGGCCCGGTTCGGACGTGTGCTCACCGCCATGGTCACGCCCTTCGACGCCGACGGCGCCCTCGACCTCGACGGGGCGGCGAACCTCGCCCGCTGGCTCGTCGATCACGGCAACGACGGTGTGGTCGTGGCAGGCACCACCGGGGAGGCGCCGGTGCTCAGCAAGGGCGAGCACCTCGATCTCATCCGCGCGGTGCGCGAGGCCCTGCCCGACCACGTGGTGGTCGCCGGTGCCGGCAGCAACGACACCCGCCACGCCATCGAGATGACCGAGACGGTCACCGACATCGGCGTCGACGCGGTGCTCTCGGTGTCGCCGTACTACAACAAGCCGCCCCAGACCGGCCTCGAGCTGCACTTCCGGGCCGTCGCCGCGGCCACCGACCTGCCGATCATCGTCTACGACGTCCCGGGTCGCACGGGTCGGCGCATCTCCCGCGACGTGCTGGTCCGCCTCTTCACCGAGGTGCCGAACGCGGTGGCGTTCAAGGACGCCACCGGCGATCCGGCCGGCGCCGCTGCCCTCAAGGCCGCGGTGCCCGACGTCGCGATCTACAGCGGCGACGATTCCCTCACCCTGCCGCTGCTCGCCTGTGGCGCCGAGGGCGTCATCGGCGTGGCGACCCACTGGGCCGCCCCCGAGTTCGCCGAGATGATCCAGGCCTTCGAGAAGGGCGACGTCGAGCGGGCCCGTGAGATCGACGGCCGGCTCCAGGCGAGCTACGCGTTCGCGAACAGCGACACCTGCGTGTTCTCCCAGGCGGCAAAGGCGATGATGCGCACCCTCGGCGTGCCCGTCGGCCACTGCCGCCTGCCGCTCGGACCCGAACCCGACGGCACCGAGGACCGCGCCCGCGAGGTCTACGAGGCGCTGCGTGGCTGACCCGGTCAAGGTCACCTTCCTCGGCGGCCTCGGGGAGATCGGCCGCAACTGCGCGTGCATCGAGGTCGACGGCCGCATCATGCTGCTCGACTGCGGCCTGATGTTCCCCGACCTCGACATGTTGGGCATCGACCTCGTCCTGCCCGACTTCACCTACCTGCGCGAGAACGCCGACCGCATCGAGGGGTGCATCACCACCCACGGCCACGAGGACCACGTCGGCGGGCTCTCGTTCCTCCTGCGCGACATCTCCTTCCCGATCTACGGCTCCGAGCTCGCCCTCGGCATCGCCCGGAACCGCATCGAGGAGGCCGGTCTGCTCGGCCGTACCGAGCTGATCCCGGTGTTCGACGGCGAGCGTCGCACCATCGGGCCCTTCGACGTCGAGTTCATCCCCGTCACCCACTCGGTGCCCCACGGGTTCGCCACCGCGTTCCACACCCCGCAGGGCACGATCCTCCACACCGGCGACTTCAAGCTCGACCTCACGCCGGTCGACGGGCGGCTCACCGACCTCGCCCGCATGGGCCAGATCGCGAAGGAGGAGGGGGTCCGCCTCCTCCTCGCCGACTCCACCAACGCCGAGGAGCCGGGCCACGCCCGCTCCGAGTCGTCGGTCGGGGCGATCCTCTACGACCTCTTCCACGCCCACGAGGGCCGGCGCATCATCACCGCGAGCTTCGCGAGCCACGTCCACCGCGTGCAGCAGATCGCCGACGCCGCCGTCGCGTTCGGTCGCACGGTGGTCACCCTCGGCATGTCGATGAAGAAGAACGTGAAGCTCGCCCGCGACCTCGGCCTGCTCCACATCCCCGACGACGCGATCCGCGACATCGAGGAGGTCGGCGACCTCGACCCCGGCCAGATCTGTGTGATCTCCACCGGCAGCCAGGGCGAACCGATGTCGGCGCTCGCCCGCATGGCGGCGGGGGAGAGCCGGTTCCTGAAGATCACCCCCGACGACACGGTCATCCTCAGCTCCCACCCGATCCCCGGCAACGAGATGAACGTGTCGAAGGTGATCGACGGACTCGTCCGCCTCGGTGCGGAGGTCGTCCACTCGGGCATCGCCGACGTACACGCCACCGGACACGCGAAGTCCGAGGAGCTGAAGACCCTCCACTCCATCCTCCGCCCCGAGTGGTTCATCCCCGTCCACGGCGAGTACCGGCACATGGTGGCCCACGCCAAGCTCGCCACCCAGGTCGGCATGGACCCCGATCGCATCCTCGTCTGCGAGGACGGCGATTCGGTGCTGCTCACCGACGAGGGGCTCGAGCGCACCGATCCCGTTCCCGCCGGCTACCTCTACGTCGACGGCATCGTCGGCGACGTCAGCCACGGCGTGCTGCGCGACCGCCGGGTGCTCGCCGAGGAGGGCGTCGTCGTCGTGGTCGTCGCCATCGACGTCGTGAACGGCACCGTCATCACCGGGCCCGAGGTCATCACCCGTGGTTGGATCCACGCCCCCGAAGCGGAGGACCTGCTCGACGAGGCCACCGCCACCATCCGCGCCGCGCTGGACCAGGCCCTCGCCGAGAGCCGCGACGTCGAGGCGCTCCAGCAGGTCGTGCGCCGAGCGGCCGGCCGTTTCGTCAACCAGCGCACCAAGCGCCGGCCGATGATCGTGCCCGTCGTGATGGAGGCCTGAGCTCCCGCGAACCGGTTCAGCTGGTGGGGGCGATGACCCAGACCTCGCTCGCCCCGCAGTCGGTGGGGTCGTCGGAGTCGGGGAGCACCTGACCGAACCCCCCACCGAGCTCGACGACCTGGTCGGCCGCGACGAACGGCGCGCCCCGCCCGTCGAGGACGAGCACCGGGTCGCGCAGCGCCCGGGTGCCGCTCGGCCAGATCGGCTTGACGCGTGAGCCGTCGTCGGCCTCGAACCACAGACAGTCGGCGGCGTCGTCGTAGCGGAGCGTGAAGCGGCCGAGCGCGCCCATGCCGGCCGAACCCCGCGGCTGGAGCGCGATGGCGATCTCGTCGTCGGGGACCGGCATCTCCAAGTGGTCGACGGTTCCCTCGAGCACCTCGACCGCCGCGAGGATCTCGACCATCGAGCCCCACCGCTCGTCGATCTCGGAGCGCAGCCGCTGGTCGATGGTGTCGAACCGGGCCTCGACGACGTTGCGGACCACCTCGATGGAGCTACTCGTGAGGACCCACCCCTGATCGCCCCACTCGGCGAAGTGGTCGGCCATGTCCTGTTGGGCGGTCTCGAGCTCCGCGAGGGTGTGGTCGAAGCCGAGATCGACGACGCAGACTCCTTCGAAGCCCTGATCGACGAGCCGGGTGCGGGTGCCCTCGGCGTCGTCGTTCACCACGACGACGAGGGTGCGTTGGTCGGGGGCGAGCCAGATGGCGGCCACCGCGGGTGTCGACTCCTGGATCACCTCCGGGCCCGCCTCGAGGTGTTGCCAGGTGCCGAGGTCCTCGCCCTCGCAGGGATTGGTGAGCTCCCACTCCGGAGGCTCGTACTGTGCGGCGGAGCGGAGACCGAACGTGTCGGCCTGCCAGGTACCCTCGGCGACGACCAACCCCAGCTCGGTGCCGTCGTCGAGCCCGTCGACCACCGGCCAGCACGGTGGCACCACCCCAGGGCAGATGACGACGCGGTCGCTGTCGTCGAGCTCGAGGGAGCCGAACACGCGCACGTCGACCTCGGGGGACTCCGGTCCATCGCTCGTGGGGTCGACCGGGGTGTCGACGGTTGAGCCGGACGGCGTGTCGTCGGCTGTCGTGCCAGTGGTCGTGGAGGTGTCGTCGCCGCACGCGGCGGCCAGGCACACCATCGCGACGAGGAGGGCCAGAGTGCGCCGCATCGCCGCGACCCTACTGTCCGTGGAGGGGTCGGGCCGGTCATCGCGCCCCTCCCCGAACCCGAGGGTGCTTGACCTCGCGGACCGGGGCGGCGACCATGGACGGCGGGTGGAGCCCGTCTGACCGTCGCGTCCGAGGTGCCTGTGGCCACCAAGCAGTCGTCCCGCCCACGCTCCACCACCAAGAAGCCCGCCGCCCGGCGCTCCGGCGGCGCGGCGTCGTCGCGCCAGCCGGTCCTGCGCACCGCGTTCGACGGTCACGTGCTCGACGCATGGGGCCTCGTGGTGCTCACCCTCGGCCTCGTCGCGGGTCTCGGCATCTATCTCGACGTCGCCGGTCCCGCGGGCACGGCCATCGACCGCGCCGCGGGCGCAGCCATCGGACTCGTCCGCTACCTGTTGCCGCCCGGCCTCGTGCTGGCCGGCTTCGCGCTCGTCCGCCACCAGGTCGACGACGACACGAGCGCCGCGGCCGGCCGGGTGCTCGTCGGTTCGGCGTTCCTGCTCCTCGGTGTCACCGGCCTGCTCCATGTGTGGATCGACGCGCCCGACGGCGTCACCGGGCTCGATGCCCTCGTCCGGGCCGGGGGTGCGCTCGGCGCGGCCACCGGCGGGCCGCTCGAAGCCGTGGCATGGGTATGGGGTGCGAGCATCGTCCTCCTCACCGTCTGCGTCCTCGGGCTCCTCGTGCTCACCCGCACCCCGCTCCGCGTCGTCGTCACCGCGCTCGCCACGGCGCTCCTCGCCATCGGCCGGGCGCTCCGCAGCGTCGGCGGCGGTCTGCTCAGCTCACCCAATCACCAGCACCGCGGTGCCGATCCCTCGGAGGGCGGCGACGAGGCTCCCACCATGGTGGTGGGGGGCCAGACCATCGACCTCACCAAGGCCGAGCACGCCGAGGTGTTCGACCAGGACGCCGGTGCGGCTCCGGCGCCACGGCCGCGGCGTCGACCCACCCCGAAGGCCACCGACGAGACGGCCGAGCCTGCGGGCGACCCCCAGCAGCTCAACATCGACCTCGGGCCGGCCGCGCTGAGCTCCCCCTGGAAGCTCCCCAAGCCCGACGTGCTCCACCGGGCCGGGCCGCACACCGTCGACCACAAGGCGGTCGAGGAGACCGGGAGGGTGCTCGAGCAGGCCCTCGCCGAGCACGGCGTCGACACCCGCCTCGTCGGCATGGTGGTCGGCCCCACGGTCACCCGCTACGAGCTCGAGCTCGGACCGGGGGTGAAGGTCGCCCGTGTCACGAGCCTCCACAAGGACATCGCCTACGCGATGGCGTCGCCCGACGTGCGGATCCTCGCGCCCATCCCCGGCCGTCAGGCCATCGGCATCGAGGTGCCGAACGCCAAGCGGGCACTCGTCGCCCTCGGCGACCTGCTCGACACCCCCGAGGCCCGCAAGGCCACCCACCCCCTCGAGGTGGCGGTCGGTCGCGACATCAACGGCTCGTCGGTGATGCTGAACCTCGCGGCGATGCCACACGTGCTGATCGCCGGCGCCACCGGGGCGGGCAAGTCGTCGTGCATCAACTCCATCATCACGTCGCTGCTCATGCGGGCCACGCCCGACCAGGTGCGGATGATCCTCGTCGACCCCAAGCGGGTCGAGCTCACCCAGTACTCGAAGCTGCCGCACCTGCTCACCGAGGTGGTCACCGATCCGAAGAAGGCGGCCAACGCGCTCGACTGGGCAGTCCGCGAGATGGATCGGCGCTACGAGCTCCTCGAGGCCGTTCGCGTGCGCGACATCACCGGGTACAACGCGGCCTACGACCGAGGCGACCTCCGCGACGCGCCAGGTGCGGGTGAGCCCGGGCCCGACGGCACGCCGCTCGAGTACCAGCGCCTGCCGTTCATCGTCATCGTCGTCGACGAGCTCAACGACCTGATGATGGTCGCGGCGCGCGACGTCGAGGCGAGCATCTGCCGCATCGCCCAGAAGGCGCGTGCGGTGGGCATCCACCTGGTGCTCGCCACCCAGCGGCCGTCGGTCAACGTCATCACCGGCCTCATCAAGGCCAACATCCCGAGCCGCATCGCCTTCGCGGTGTCGAGCCTCGCCGACAGCCGGGTCATCCTCGACCAGGCCGGTGCCGAGCGCCTCATCGGCAAGGGCGACATGCTCCTCCTCAGCGCCACCTCGTCGGTCGCGCAGCGCATCCAGGGCGCCTGGGTCACCGAGGAGGAGGTCCGTGCGGTCACCAAGGCCTGGCGCAAGCAGGCGCCCGAGATCACCTACAACGAAGAGGTCCAGGCCGAGAGCGAGGGCGCCGCGCTCGCGCTCACCAGCGGTGGGGGAGCCAAGGGCGGCGGCGCCGGTGGTGACGACGACGACGATCTGCTCGACCAGGCGATGGAGCTCGTCGTGCGCAGCCAGCTCGGCTCCACGTCGATGCTCCAGCGCAAGCTACGAGTTGGCTTCGCCCGCGCCGGGCGTCTGATGGACCTGCTCGAACAGCGCGGGGTGGTCGGCCCCTCCGAGGGGTCGAAGGCCCGGGCCGTGCTGATGACCCCCGAGGAGCTCGACGGGGGCCCCGGCCCCGACGGTACGGCCCCGAGCGAGGGCGATGCCGGGTCGGCGGACGACGAGCCGATCGACTCCATGGCGTAACGTCCACCGTTCGTGGAGATCCTGACCCAGCTCGTCTTCGTCGCGGTCGGCCTCGTCGTTCTCACCAAGGCCGCCGATCAGTTCGTGCTCGGGGCGGCGCGCATCGCGCTCGTGCTCCGCATCTCCGCGGTGGTCGTCGGTGCCGTGGTCGTCGGGTTCGGCACGTCGGCGCCCGAGATGCTCGTGTCCGGTGTCGCTGCGTGGCAGGGCGACGGCGAGGTGGGTGTCGGCAACGTCGTCGGCTCGAACGTCGCCAACCTCACCCTGATCCTCGGCGTCGCCGCGCTCATCGTCCCGATCGGCGTGTCCGGGTCGGTGCTCCGCAAGGAGGCACCGATGATGGCGGGTGCCGTGGTGCTCTTCGCCTGGTTCGTCCAGGACGGCATCTCGGTGCCCGAGGCGGTGGTCCTCGGCGTCGTGCTCGTCGCAGCCGTCCTGTTCCTCGTCCGGACGGGGAGCGCGACCGGCGACCCCGAGCTGGAGGAGGAGGTCGCCGAGTTCGCCGACCGTGCGCACCTGCCGCCGCTCCGGGTCGAGGTCATCCGCACGTTGGCGGGTCTCGTCGGCACGCTCGTCGGCGCGCAGCTGCTCGTCACCGGCGCGGTGAACCTCGCGGAAGAGTGGGGCCTGTCCGGCGGGTTCGTCGGCTTCACCCTCGTGGCCGTCGGCACCTCGCTGCCCGAGCTCGTCACCGCGATCGCCGCGGCCCGCAAGGGGGAGACCGATCTCATCGTCGGCAACCTGCTCGGCTCGAACCTCTTCAACTCGCTCGCCGTGGGCACCGTGCTCGTCCTCGCGGGGACGGGCTCGCTCGATGCGCCACGCCTGCTCGGGGTCGGCGTCGTCAGCATGATCGTCGTGGCTGTGCTCGCGTGGGTGCTGATGCTCACCGGTCGACGCGTGAGCCGGGCCGAGGCCGTGCTCCTCCTCGGGGTCTACGCGGCTTCGGTCGCGCTGATCGGTCCCTCCGGCTGAGCTGCGCCCGGTGCGCGAGGATGGCGGCCGCACCGACATCGACGAGGGAGGGGATCGATGACCGAGGTTCGTGAGCTGGCTCGGGGCCTGCGCTTCCCCGAGGGTCCGGTGGTGTTGCCCGACGGGTCGCTCGTGGTCTGCCAGATCGCTGCGGGTGTGGTCAGCCGGGTCGAGCCCGACGGCACGGTCACCGACATCGCGGGCGGCCTCCCCGGTCCGAACGGCGCGGCACTCGGACCCGACGGTGCCCTCTACCTCTGCGACAACGGCGGCAACTTCGACTTCCTCGACCTCGGCGGGTTCCTCGTCCCCGGACCGATCACCCCCGCCAGCTGGAAGGGCGGGTCGATCCGCCGCATCGATCTCGACAGCGGCGAGGTCACCGTCCTCTACACCGAATGCGACGGGCGGCAGTTGCTCGCGCCGAACGACCTCGTCCTCGACGCCCACGGCGGCATGTGGTTCACCGACTACGGGCGCACCTACGAACGCACGGCCGACCGCACCGGGGTGCACTACGCGACGCTCGACGGCAGCGCCATCACCGAGGTGATCAGCCCCCTCGACTCGCCGAACGGCATCGGCCTGTCGCCGGCCGGCGATCGGGTGTACGTCGCCGAGACCCACCTCGGCCGGTTGCTCGCCTGGGACGTCACCGGCCCGGGCCAGGCGGCGTCGAGCGCTGGTCTCAACGCCGGGGGCCAGGTGCTCTGCCACCCGGGTCGGGGCAAGTTGTTCGACTCGCTCGGGGTCGACCACGAGGGGCGGGTGTGCGTCGGCACGCTCGGCACTGGTGGTGTCACGGTCGTGGCGCCCGACGGATCGAACGAGGAGTTCGTCGCGTTGCCCGACCCGCTCGTCACCAACATCTGCTTCGACCCGAACGACCCCACCGTCGCCTACGTGACGATGTCGGGCACGGGCGTCCTGGCGGCGATCGACTGGCCGGCCACCGGGAACGGGTGACGTTCCTCACATGTGACCACCGGCTCTTCATCTGAGCTGGACCGAGGGCTAGCGTTCCGCTCATGGGGGACCACGAGGTGGGGGTCGCTGGCGCCGAGCTGCGTCGTTCGATTCGGATCTCGTCGCGCTCGGGTCGCGTCGAGGTCGTCGCCGAACCCCGTGAGGGGGTCGTCGCCACCAAGGGCGGCCAGCACGTCCACATCGCCGACGACGACACGATCACGATCTCCTCACGAAGCTCCACCCTCCTCGTGCGCGTGCCGGAGGGGAGCGATGTCGTGGTCGGCACGATCTCGGGGCGGATCACCCTCCGGGGCAGGTTCGGGGCGGTCGCCGTCACCACGGTGAGCGCCCGCATCTCGGTCGAGGCCGCCGACCGGGTCGACGCCCGCAGCATCTCGGGGCGCGTCGAGATCGGGACCTGCACCGGCGAGGCCCGCATCGACGCCGTCTCGGGACGGGCCGAGGTCGGGTCCGCCGGCGCGGTGTCGGTCAGCACCGCGAGCGGTCGCATCCAGGTCGACGAGGTGCGGCGCAAGGTGCGGGCCCGAGCCCTCTCGGGGCGCATCTCGGTCACCGTCACCGAGACCCCGCTCGACGTGAAGGCCGAGTCGGTGTCCGGGCGCATCACGCTCACCGTGCCCGCTTCGGCGACGCCCCAGCAATCGCTGCGCGCCAAGCGAGGGTCGGTGTCGAGCGAGCTCGCGCAAGGCGACGACGGTCAGATCCTCGCCCGGACCCACAGCGGTTCGATCCGGGTGCTCGGAGCCGGGTGATGTCCCGGCAGGCGGCCACGCGGGGGGTCGACACGGTCACCGGCACCGTGCTGTTCACCGACATCGTGGGCTTCACCGCGTTCACCGAGGAAGCCGGCGACGAGCAGGCGCTCGCCGTGCTCACCGCCCAGGAGGACGTCGTCGCCGAACTGCTGCCCACCGGCGCGCGGGTGGTGAAAGAGCTCGGCGACGGGCTCATGCTCTGGTTCCCCGACGCGGCCGACGCCCTGTCCACCGCCGTCATCCTCCAGTCCCGCCTCGAGGAGATCGACCTCGCCGAGGGCTTCCCCCTCTGGCTGCGGATGGGTGCCCACTTCGGCACCCAGACCCGCCGGCGCGACGACCTCGTCGGCCACGACGTGAACGTCGCCGCCCGCATCGTCGATCTCGCGGGCCCGCGGGAGGTGCTCGTGTCCGAGGCCACCCGGCACGCCGCCGAACCCACCCTCGAAGGCGTGGAGTTCGTCGAGATGGGGCCGGTGTTCGTGAAGGGCCTCTCCGACCCGGTCTGGATCCATCGGGTCGAGCCCGCCGGCCGCCCGCCCGCCTGAAGCGCCCGAGCCCCCGGCCGGTAGGCTTGTCCGGTCATGGCGCGCACCTACTGGGTCGAGACGCTCGGCTGCCCGAAGAACCAGGTCGACTCCGACAAGCTCGTCGGCACCCTCGCCGCCGACGGCATGGTGCCGGCCGCCTCGCCCGAGGACGCCGACCTCGTCGTCGTCAACACCTGCGCGTTCATCGAGGACGCCCGACAGGAGTCGATCGACACCGTGCTCGCCCTCTCCGACGCCCGTCGCAGGGGTGCCGAGCTCGTCGTGACGGGCTGTATGGCCGAACGCTACGGCCACGAGCTGGCCGAGGCGCTGCCCGAGGTCGACGCCGTCGCCGGGTTCGGGGTGCCGGTCACCCTCGGGCCCACCCGCCGCGGCGACGACACCCTCGTGCCCTCGTTCGACCTCCTCAACCTGCCCCGCCCCGCGGCGTCCGCCCCGTGGGCCTACGTGAAGGTGGCCGAGGGGTGCGACCGGGCGTGCGGGTTCTGCGCGATCCCGAGCTTCCGTGGCCCCCAGCGCTCGCGGTCGGTCGACTCGATCCTCGCCGAGGTCGACCAGCTCGGTGTCGCCGAGGTGGTGCTCGTCGCCCAGGACCTCGCCTCGTTCGGACGCGACCAGGGCGTGGGTGAGCGGGCCATCGTGCCGCTCGTCGACGCCGTCGCCGCACGGGTCGAGCGGGTCCGCCTCCTCTACCTCTATCCCTCCGACCTCACCGATGCGCTCGTCGACGCCATCTGCCGCACGGGGGTGCCGTACTTCGACCTCAGCCTCCAGCACGTCTCCCGTCTGCTGATGCGGCGGATGCGCCGGTGGGGCGACGGCCAGCGATTCCTCGACCGCATCGCCGACATCCGTCGCCGCGAGCCCGACGCCGCGTTCCGCTCGAACTTCATCGTCGGCTATCCCGGCGAGACCGAGGACGACCACGACCAGCTCCTCGCCTTCGTCGAGGAGGCGCAGCTCGACTGGTGCGGGTTCTTCGCCTACTCGAACGAGGAGGGCACCTACGCCGCCGGGCTCGACGGACACGTCCCGGCGGGTCTCGTCGCCGAGCGCCTCGCGGAGCTCACCGAGCTCCAGGACGCCATCACCGCCCGCCGCCGCGCCGATCTCGTCGATGCCGAGGTCGAGGTGCTCGTCGACCGCCCGGGCCAGGGTCGCAGCCACCGCGAGGCACCCGAGATCGACGGCATCATCACCGTTCCCGACCACCTCGAGGTCGGCACGTTCCACCGTCTCCGCGTCGTCGACTCCCTCGGGCCCGACCTGGTCGCCGCGTCCGATCCCACGATGCCCGTCGCCGCCTCGAGGTCCGTGCTAGGACTTGAGCCGTGACCGACACCGCCTTCGGGCCCACGGCGCTGGCCACACCGGCCAACTACGTCACCATCGGACGGCTCCTCGCGTCACCGTTGCTCCTCGTCGCCATCACCGACACTGGCGCCTCCTGGGGCGTGTTCGCGGTGTGGACCGTCCTCTGCCTCACCGACGGGGTCGACGGGTACCTCGCCCGCCGGCACGGCACCACCCGGTCCGGCGCGTTCCTCGACCCGCTCGCCGACAAGATCCTCGTCCTCGGCGCGCTGTTCGCCCTCGTGGCCATCGAACGGTTCTGGGTCGTGCCCGCAGCCATCATCGCCACCCGTGAGGTCGCCATCAGCATGTACCGGTCGTACTGGGCTCGCCGGGGGCTGTCGATCCCGGCGAGGCAGAGCGCGAAGCTCAAGACGGTCTTCCAGCAGCTCGCCGTCGGGTTCGCGCTCATCCCCGCGGCCGCCAACCCCGAGTGGCTCGCCGACGGCCTCCTGTGGATCGCGGTGGCGCTCACCGTCGCCACCGGCCTGCACTACCTCTACGACGGCAGCCGCGCTGCCGACGTCGACCTGGTCTGACCTCGGGCGGGTCGCGCCGATCGGGCCGCCGTGTGGTGCGGGTAGCCTCCGCCCATGCGCTGTGAGGTCATCGCCGTCGGGACCGAGCTCCTGCTCGGGCAGATCGTCGACACGAACTCGTCGTGGATCGGCGAGCAGCTCGCCCTCGCCGGCATCGACAGCCACTTCCAGACCAAGGTCGGCGACAACTACCAGCGCATGGCGACCGCGCTGCGCCTCGCCCTCGATCGTTCCGATGCGGTCATCATGTGCGGCGGCCTCGGGCCCACCCAGGACGACATCACCCGCGAGGTGATCGCCGAGGTGATGGGTGTCGACCTCGTGCGCGACCCCGACATCGAGGCGCGGATCCGGCGCATGTTCGAGGCGCGGGGCCGCGAGATGCCGGCCAACAACCTCCGCCAGGCCGACGTGCCGGTCGGCGCCCGGCCGATGGACCAGATGCCGGGCACCGCGCCCGGCCTCGTCTGCCCGATGCCCGAGGGGCCCTACGCCGGCAAGGTCGTCTACGCGGTGCCCGGCGTGCCCTACGAGATGCAGGAGATGGTCACCGGCACCGTCCTTCCCGACCTGAAGCAGCGGGCCGGGCAGACCTCGGTCATCAAGAGTCGGGTGTTGCGGACGTGGGGCCAGTCCGAGTCGGGACTGTCCGAACTGCTGCACGAGGAGATCGAGCGCCTCGACGCGGAACCCACGGCCACGCTCGCGTTCCTCGCGAGCGGCATCGAGGGCATCAAGGTGCGCATCACCGTGAAGGCCCCCACCGAGGCCGAGGCCGACGAGGCCCTCGCTGCCGAGGAGGCCATCGTGCGCTCGGTCATCGGCGACATCGTCTTCGGCGTCGACGACGAGTCGATGGAGCACGCGGTCGTCGAGCTCCTCGAGCGACGTGGGCTCACCCTCGCCGTGGCCGAATCGCTCACCGGCGGGCTGATCGCCGCCCGGATCACCAACGTGCCGGGCTCGTCGGCGGTGTTCCGCGGCGGGGTCGTGTCGTACGCCTCGGAGGTGAAGTACGAGGTGCTCGGCGTGCCCGAGGGGCCGGTGATCTCCGCCGAGTGCGCCGAAGCGATGGCCACCGGCGTGCGCGATCTGCTGAGGTCCGACGTCTCGGTGGCGGTCACCGGCGTCGCCGGCCCGGCGCGTCAGGAAGATCAGCCGCCGGGCACCGTGTTCCTCGCCATCGCGATCGGCGACGAGGTCGAGTCGCGCCAGATCCGCCTGCCCGGCGACCGTTCACGGGTCCAGCAGTTCTCGGCCATCTCGGTCCTCGACCTCCTCCGCCGCCGCCTCCTCGCCCACGACCCCGCCTCCTGACCGGCCCCGTCGCTCGCCCCTGACCGGCCACGCGCTGCCGCCTTCGGGCCTTCCATGGGCGGAGTTGTGCGCGCCTGACGTGCACAACTCCGCCCATGGGGGCGTGGCGAGGTTCAGATGCCGAACATGTCCCGGCAGGCCTCGAGGCGGGTGACCTCGACCTGCGCCGGACCACATTGCGGCCGGATCCTGACCGGGTCGGGCCGTACCGTCGGAACTGCCGGAACGGCGACGGCGCCGTTCCACGTCCCGAGGAGCGACGATGACCGATCGAGACCGATACATCCCCGGCGTCCCGTGCTGGGCCGACGCCGTCCACCCCGATCCGGCAGCCGCCGCCGACTTCTACCGCGGCCTGTTCGGCTGGGAGTTGGTGGACCGCATGCCCGAGGAGCAGCCCGGCCACTACTTCATGGCGACGATCGACGGGCGCGAGGCGGCGGCACTCGGGTCGGTGCCCGACGGCGCCCCGGAGACGGCCGTGTGGAACACCTACGTGTGGGTCGCGAGCGCCGATGACACGGCGGCGACGGCGGAGGCCGCAGGGGCGACGATCGTCGAACCGCCGACCGACGTCTTCGAGGCTGGTCGCATGGCGACCTTCGCCGACCCCGAGGGCGCGGTGATCTCGGTGTGGGAGGCCCGCCGCCATCGAGGCGCCAGAGCCGTCAACGAACACGGGGCGGTGAACTTCAACAACCTCAACACCCGCGACGTCGAGACGGCCAAGGCCTTCTACGGTGCCGTGTTCGGGTGGGACACGATCGAGATCGGCCCCGGCGCGGAGATGTGGGCGATGTCGGCCTACGGCGACTTCCTGGAGGAGTTCTACCCGGGCTTCCGCGAGCAGATGGCCGCGATGGAATCGCCCGAGGGGTTCGAGAACGTCGTCGCGACCATCGTCCCGATCGATCCCGCCGACACCGAGACCCCGGCGCACTGGAGCGTCACCTTCGCCGTCGACGACGCCGACGCCGCCGCGGCGACGGCCACTGCGCTCGGCGGCACGGTCCTGAGCGAGCCGACCGATCTCCCGTGGGTGCGCACCACCACCATCCGCGATCCCCAGGGCGCGGTGTTCATCGCCAGCCAGTTCGTCCCCGAGAACCGCGACGTGCTCCCCGGCTGAGGGCCGCTCGCCGGGCGGACGGCGCGGGTACGGTCGGGGCCATGCGCTTCAGCTTCTGGATGAACAACGCCCAGTCGTGGGACGACCTGCTCGCCGCCGGCCTCCACGCCGAGGCCACCGGGTGGGACGGCCTCTACGTCGTCGACCACTTCATGCCGAACGCCGAGGACACCTCCGGCCCGATGCACGAGGGGTGGACCCTGCTCACCGCGCTCGGTGCCCTCGTCCCCCGGGTCACGATCGGTGCGCTCGTTACCGGCAACACCTACCGGCACCCGGCGGTGCTGGCGAAGATGGCCGCCACCGTCGACCACGTCACCGGCGGGCGCCTCATCCTCGGCCTCGGCGCGGGATGGCAGGAGAACGAGCACCGGGCCTACGGCATCGAGTACTCGACGGTGAAGGGGCGCCTCGACCGACTCGACGAGGCGTGCGAGGTCATCACCTCGCTGTTCACGAACGCGCAGACCACCTTCGAGGGCGAGCACTACCAGCTGCTCGATGCACCGCTCGAGCCCAAGCCGGTGCAGTCACCCTTGCCGCTGCTGATCGGCGGTGGGGGAGAGACGCGCACGATGCGCACCGCCGCCCGCTACGCCCAGCGGTGGAACGTGTGGGGCACCCCCGACACCTTGCGCCACAAGAGCGCGGTGCTCGACCGGCACTGCGAGGACCTCGGCCGCGATCCTGGCGAGATCTCCCGTTCGGCCCAGGGGCTCCTCTTCCTGATGGACGACCCGGCGAAGTCGGCGGCCATGCGCGAGCGCGACATCGGCCGCGCGGCACTCGTCGGCACGCCCGAGGAGCTCGTCGAGGTGGTGGCCGCCTACCGCGACGCCGGGGTCGACGAGCTGATCGTCCCCGACTTCACCCTGCCCGCGGGCGCGGCCAAGCACGAGGTGATGGACCGCTTCATCGAGGAGGTGGCTCCCGCGTTCCGTGGGTGAGCCCGCGGTCGCTGTCCCTCAGTCCTCCGCGGCCTCGGGGTCGAGGCGGAGCGAAGCCGAGTTCATGCAGAAGCGCTCGCCGGTGGGCTGAGGGCCGTCGGGGAAGACGTGGCCGAGGTGGCTGTCGCACCGAGCGCAGCGGGCCTCGGTGCGGACCATCCCGTGGCTCGTGTCGGTGTGCAGGGTGACCCGGTCCGACGAGATCGGCTCCCAGAAGCTCGGCCAGCCCGACCCCGAGTCGTACTTGGTGTCGGAGCGGAACAGCTCGAGGTCGCACACGACACAGCGGTAGACGCCGGGTTCCTTGGTGTCCCAGTAGGCGCCGGTGAAGGCCCGTTCGGTGCCGGCCCGGCGTGTGATCTCGAACTGCTCGGGGGTGAGCCGCTGACGCAGCTCGTCCTCGTCGATCTCGATGGGGGTGACGTCGACGTGGTCGCTCATGCTCCCATCGTGCCACCTGACGGTCCGGCTGCCACCTGTCCCCGCGAATCACGGCTCGATCCTTGATCGAACAAGCGTTCGGAACTACGCTGCTGTCATTCGCCCTGCACCGGTCCCACCCCGGCGTTCGGTGTCACACCCCCTCCGTAGGGTTCGTTCATCGGGTCTCGCACCTCCCCGGAGTCAGTGCCGGCCCCCATCCACACGCAGCACCACACCACACAGGAGACGACCGGTGGAACGAGACAAGGCACTCGCGATGGCGCTCAGCCAGATCGAGAAGCAGCACGGCAAGGGCTCCATCATGAAGATGGGCGAGAAGGGCACCATGGCGATCGAGTCGATCTCCACCGGCTCCATCGCCCTCGACGTGGCCCTGGGGGTGGGGGGCCTCCCCCGGGGGCGCGTCACCGAGATCTACGGCCCCGAGTCCTCGGGCAAGTCCACCCTCGCCATGCACGTCGTGGCCGAGGCCCAGCGCA
>CAZAVX010000020.1:0-28905 GCA_964488835.1 uncultured Iamiaceae bacterium
CGAATCGCTCCCGAGGGTTCGTCGAATCGACGTCGAATCGGCGCCGAAGGGCGGCGAGGCGGTCGGGGTGGAGCTCGATCGCCACGACGCGCGCGCCGGTGGCCGCGAGGGGTGCGGTGAGTGCACCGGTGCCGGCCCCGATGTCGAGCACGAGATCGCCCGGGCCGACTCGGGCGTCGGCGACGAGCGAACGGGCGAACGGTTCAGCGAGCTGGTGGAACCCCCACCGGCGCCGACCGCCGGCGGGCACGACGCACCATCACGAAGAAGGCCATGGCGCCACCCTTTCGCGCCCATTGGGGAGTCGCCAGCGAATTCGGGCATGATGCGGCAGGGGAGACGACCGCGACATGAAGGGGACGACATGCCCGCCAATCCGCTGAACACCGACGACTTCGGTGGCGAGCTCTACAACCTGGCGATGTCCGAGGAGGCCCGTCCGCTCCTCGACGCCGTGAAGCGCTTCATCGCCGAAGAGGTCGAGCCGATCACCGAGGAGTACTACCGCCTCGGCGAGAACCGCGAAGACCGCTGGAGCTACGCGCCCGGCCAGCTCGAACTGCTCGACGGTGTGAAGGCCAAGGCGAAGGCACAGGGCCTCTGGAACTTCTTCCTCCCCAACGCCGAGACGGGCGAGGGCCTCTCCAACCTCGACTACGCGTACATCGCGGTCGAGCTCGGCAAGAACCCCCTCGCGTCGGAGTGCCTCAACTGCTCGGCCCCCGACACCGGGAACATGGAGGTGCTCGAGCGGGTCGGCACGCCCGAGCAGAAGAAGCAGTGGCTCGAACCGTTGCTGAACGGCGAGATCCGCTCGTGCTTCGGCATGACCGAGCCCGACCAGGCCTCGTCCGACGCTCGGAACGTCTCGACCCGCGCCGTGCTCGACGGCGACGAGTGGGTCATCAACGGTGAGAAGTACTACATCTCCGGCGCGGGCGACCCGCGCTGCAAGGTCATGATCTGCATGGTCAAGACCAACCCCGACGCCGCGCCGCACCAGCAGCAGTCGCAGATCCTCATCCCGATGGACACCCCGGGGCTCGAGATCGTCGGCCCGATGCACGTCTTCGGCAAGGACGATGCCCCCCACGGCCACATGCACATCCGCCTGAAGGACGTGCGGGTACCGAAGGAGAACATCCTGCTCGGCGAGGGCCGAGGCTTCGAGATCTCCCAGATGCGCCTCGGGCCGGGCCGCATCCACCACTGCATGCGCTCGATCGGCGCCGCCGAGCGTGCCCTGGAGCTGATGGTGCGCCGCGGCCTCGCCCGCGAAGCGTTCGGCAAGCCCCTCGTCGCCCTCGGGGGCAACACCGAGATCATCGCCCGGGCCCGCATCGAGATCGAGGCCATGCGGATGATGGTGCTGCGTGCCGCCAAGGCGATGGACCTCATGGGCAACGCCGAGGCCCGCGTGTGGGTGAGCGCCGTGAAGGCGATGGTGCCCGCCCGGGTGTGCCAGATCGTCGACCAGGCCATCCAGATGCACGGCGCCACCGGCGTCTCGCAGTGGACGCCGCTGCCCGACATCTACCACTCGCAGCGCACGCTCCGGCTGGCCGACGGCCCCGACGAGGTGCACTACATGGTGGTGGGTCGCGCCGAGATCGCCCGCTACTCGCCCTATGACGTGGCGAGCGAACACGTCGACATCGCCCGCACCTGACGCCGACCCCGAGTGCTGCTGCCGGCGGCGGACGGCGGCGGCAGGATGGAGCCGGCGGACGAGCTCGACTGAGCGCCCGACCGGCGTGTCACCGACTCACCCCGCGCGCTCCATCACGCAGAACTCGTTGCCCTCGGGGTCGCGCATGGTGACGAATCGCCCGGTGTCGGGGTCGTGGTCGGCGACGACGACGGCCCCGAGTTCGACGAGCCGGGCGACTTCGGCGTCGAGGTCGCCGTCGGCCTGGACGTCGACGTGCACGCGGTTCTTCGCGGTCTTGTGCTCGGGCACCTGCTGGAAGAAGAACCGGGGTGTGTGCCCCGGCCACTCGACGAGCACGGTTGGGTCGTCCTCGGGGCTCTCGATGCCGAGCGCGCGCAGCCTCGCGAGCTCGGCCTCGTCGTACGGCGCGACGTCGTAGCCGTCGAGCACCGCCGCCCAGAACCGGGCGAGCGACGCCGGGTGCTCGCAATCGAACACGATGTCCTTCACGTGGGCCATGCCCACCATGTTCCCCCGATCGGGGCGTCACATGGCAGTGTGTGCTGCCGATATCAGGGGAGGGTCCATGACCGAACTCGCCCGCGGGCGAGGGGGCCGAAGCCCCCACGACGTCTAGGCCACGAGGGAGTCGAGGAGCGCCTTCGTGCGGGCGCGGGACCCCGATCGGTCGTCGCCGACCGGGAAGATCGCGGCCCAGAAGTCGGTGGCCCCGGCGTCGAACATCGCCTGGATCTGGGCGGTGACCGACGCCTCGTCGCCGACGATGGCGGCCTCGGCCGGACCCGAGATGCCGCCGTGGGCGAGCAGCCGCTGGTAGTTGGGGAGCACGCCGTAGTTCGCGAACATCTGCCCCGCGGTGGCCCGGGCCTCGTCGACGTCGTCGTGCACCGCGATGGGCAGGCCGGCGACGATGCGAGGCTCGGGGCGCCCCGCCGCCTCGGCCGCTCGGCGGATGCGCGGCGAGACGTGGCTCTCGATGGCGCGGGCGTTGCCCATCCAGAGGATCGTGCCGTCGGCGAGCTCGCCGGCGATCCGCAACAGCCGCGGGCCGAGCGCGGCGAGCAGGAGTGGCACCGGGTGGGCCGGCTCGCCACGGCCGGGCGAGTTCACCCGGTACTCCTCGCCCTCGAACTGCACGGCCTCGCCGCGGAGCAGCGGCGCGAGCACCTGGAGGTACTCCTCGGTGTGGCGGCCGGGATGCTCGTAGGAGAGGCCGAGCATGCCCTCGACGACGGGCTGGTGGGAGGGGCCGACACCGAGGGTGAACCCGGGACGGTCCATCGCCAGGCTCGTCGCGAGCGCCCGGTTCGCCATGAGCGTCGGGTGGCACATGTAGGTGGGCAAGATCGAGGTGCCGAGCTCGATGCGCTCGGAGGCCGCGCCGGCCATCGCCATGGCCGCGAGCGGATCGATGCCGATCGCGCTCGGGTACCACATCGAGCTGTAGCCCGCCGCCTCCGCTTCCTTCACCTGCTCGACCATGCGCGCCGCGCTGGCGGCGCCCCCACTGAGTCCGATTCGCATGGCGCGAACCCTACCGATCGCGGGCGGGGTGCACCCAACAGTGGGCGAGCGGCCGCTCAGGCCGGGTCGAGGCGGAAGAGCCCCCCGGAGAGCGACATCACGTAGACCTCACCGCCCGGCCCCTCGCCGAACGACGCCGCCTGCCCCCCGGGCACGGACACGCCGAGCGACCGGGCCTCGACCGCGGCACCGTCGCGGACGAGCACGGCGTGCACCGTCGGGTCGCAGTAGTCGGCGTACACGTAGGCGCCGATCAACCCGGAGAGCCTCGGGTCGCGCACGACGACCCCGCCGGTGATCGAACACCCGGGTCCGTGCGCGTAGGTGTGCACCGGTCCGACGTAGCCGGGCGGCTCGTCCCCGCCGGCGTAGGCCCGGTCGCCCTCGAAGATCGGCCACCCGAAGTTCGCGCCCCGACCCGGCGGAGCGCCGTCGGCCGGGGCGGGCACGAGGTTCACCTCCTCGACCGCGTTCTGGCCGACATCGGCGATCCACATGTCGCCGGTGGCCGCATCCCAGCCGAACCGCCAGGGATTGCGCAGCCCGATCGCCCAGATCTCCGGGAGGCCGCCACCTCCCGCGAACGGGTTGTCGGGCGGCACGGAGAACGACCGCTCGCCGTCGGGCGTGGGATCGAGCCGTACGAGTGACCCGAGGGCGGTGTCGGGGTCCTGTCCGGCGCCGAGCGGATCGCCGCCACCGCCGCCGTCGCCGAGCCCGAGGTAGAGCATGCCGTCGGGGCCGAAGGCGATGTGGCCGCCGTTGTGGTTCGCGAACGGCTGCTCGTGGGTGTAGACGGTGCGGCGGCTGGAGGGGTCGACCGCGTCGCCCACGAGCGTCCACTCGTCGATGCGGGTGTCGCCGCTGGTGTCGGTGAAGCTGAGGTAGAGCCGGTGGCCGTCGGGGTGGAACGCGAGCCCGAGCAGCCCTCGCTCGACATCGGTGGAGGTGTCCGAGGAGATGTCGACGACCGGCTCGGCCGCCACCTCGCCGCTGGCGGGATCGACCGCGAGCACCCGCCCGGCCCGCTCGGCGACGTAGACCGCGGAGGATCCCGTGCGGGTGGCGAGGGCGATCGGGGCCCGCAGCTCGGCGACCGGCGTCAACGCGACCGCGGCGCCCGACAGGTCGTCGACCGACCCGGTGGGCACGTCGGGTCCCGGGTCGGCGTCGGTGTCGTCGGGCGCGGGCTCGTCGGTGCCGTCGGGCTCGTCCGACCCGGTGTCGTCCGACCCGGTGTCGGGCGCGGTGGTGGAGGTGGTGGTCGCCGCCGGTTCGTCGTCGTCGCCGCAGGCGCCGGTGAGCACGAGCGCGAGGGCCACGGCGACGACGCCGGCTCGTCTCACCGGTCGATCACCCGGATGAGCCCCTCCTGGACGACCGACACCGCGAGCTGCCCGTCGTGGGTGAACAGCAACCCGCGGGCGAGCCCCCGCGCCCCGGAGGTGGACGGTGTGTCCTGGCTGTAGAGGAGCCACTCGTCGGCCCGGAAGGGGCGGTGGAACCACATCGCATGGTCGAGGCTCGCCATCATCAACCCGCCGTTCGCCCAGCCGTCGACGCCGTGGGGCAGGAGGGTCGTGTCGAGGAGGGTCATGTCCGACAGGTAGGTGAGCATGCACGTGTGGAGGATCGGGTCGTCGGGCAGGGTGCCGTTCGCCCGGACCCACACGTTGGCGTGGGGTGCCGCAGGCTCGGTCGAGCCGGGCGCGCTCCAGTCGACGTAGCGGATGTCGATCGGTCGTGGCCGGTGGAACCATTCGCCCATCTGGTCGGCGTAGGGCGCCATCCGGCTCTTGAAGTCGGGGAGGCTCTCGGGATCGGGCACCTCGGGCATCGGGAAGGCGTGCTCGAGGCCCGGTTCGTCGATGTGGAACGACGCCGCGAGGTTGAAGATCGCCCGACCGTGCTGGATGGCGACCACTCGGCGGGTGGTGAACGACCGCCCGTCGCGGATGCGGTCGACCTCGTAGAGGATCGGCACCGTGGGGTCGCCGGGGCGGAGGAAGTAGGCGTGCAGCGAGTGCACCGAGCCGGTGTCGACCGTGCGTGCCGCCGCCATCAGCGCCTGCGCGGCGACCTGGCCGCCGAACACGCGCTGGCGGTTCTCGTCCGGCGAGAGCCCGCGGAAGATGTTGACCTCGATCGCTTCGAGGTCGAGCAGGTCGACCACCTCGTCGAGGGCAGCTTGCTCGGGCATCGCACCATCGTCGCACGCGATCGGGGCCCTGCCACGGTTCGTGGCGTCTCGGGGTCGACCGGTACGATGCTGCTCCTATGTCGTCGATGCCGTTGGTCGGCCGGTTGCGAGATCTGCAACGGGCCCACGGGCTGCGGGCCCTCAAGTACGCCTCCGTCTCGGTGGTCGGCGTCGTCGTCACCCAGGTGCTGCTCGTCGTCTGCTACCAGCCGGCGTTCCGCATCGAGATGACCGCCGGGTGGGCGAACTTCACGGCGGTGAGCGGCGCCTCGATCCCCGCCTACCTGCTCAACCGGCAGTGGGTCTGGCAGAAGACCGGTCGCCACAGCATGCGGCGCGAGGTCCTCCCGTTCTGGGGCATCTCCCTGCTCGGACTGCTCATCTCGACCGTCGCGGTGAGCTTCGTCAGCCGCATCTGGGACACCCAGCTCGCGGTCAGCGGCACGAACATCGCCTCGTTCGGCCTGCTGTGGATCGGCAAGTACCTGTTCCTCGACGCGGTGATGTTCAAGCCCGTCGAGACCGCCACGCACGCCGAGGGCTGACGCGTGGATCCCGAGCTTCGCGCCCTGGCCGAGGCGGCGAGGGGCTTCATGCCGCCCGACGAGGGCCTCGCGCTCCACGAGGCGGGGAGGCTCGCGGCCGGCGGGCCGCTCCTCGAGGTGGGGAGCTACTGCGGGAAGTCGGCGATCTACCTCGGCGCTGCCGCCCGCGAGCTCGGCACCGTGCTCTTCGCGGTCGACCACCACCGGGGTTCGGAGGAGAACCAGGAAGGGTGGGAGTGGCACGAGCCCGACCTCGTCGACCCCGAGGTCGGCAAGCTCGACACCCTGCCGGTGTTCCGCCGCACGATCCACGATGCGGGGCTCGAGGGCACCGTCATCGCCGTCGTCGCCGACTCACCCACGCTCGGTCGTCACTGGACCACGCCCCTCGGGTTCCTCTTCATCGACGGCGGCCACGGCACCGAGCCGGCGCACCGCGACTACGAGACCTGGGTCCCCCACGTCGCAGTGGGCGGCATCCTCGCCATCCACGACGTGTTCCCCGATCCCGCCGACGGTGGTCGTCCGCCCTATGAGATCTACCTGCGGGCGATCGAGTCGGGCGCGTTCGAGGAGGTGTCGGTCACCGGGTCGCTGCGGGTGCTGCGGCGCACCGCCCCCGGGGTCTGAGCCCGGGATCTGAACCCGGGATCGGGCTCGCGCGCCCGGCTCAGAGCTGGCGGTCGGTGACCTCGTCGAGGGGGTCGGCCGGATCGAACTCGAGCAGTGGCGCGAAGAAGTCGTGGTCGGCGAAGAGCCCGGCGGTGGGGGAGGTGCCGTCGAGCGCGTCGGCGGCGAGGATCACCGCGGCGGCGGTGTAAGTGCTCTGCTCGCCGTCGGGGAACGTGATGAGCTCGGGGTACACCATGCCGGTCCAGTAGCGGCCGTCGTCGAGGCGGTGGGCCTGAGCCCAGGTGAACAGCTCGAGGGCGGTGTCGTGCTCGCCGGCGGCGAGGTGGGCGAGCGTGCACTCGCAGGTCTCGGCGATGGTGATCCACGGGCGGTCGGACACGCACCGGACGCCCTTGCCGGGCATCACGAAGGTGTCGAAGCGCCCGGCGAGGTGATCGCGAGCCCGTTCGCCGGTGAGGGCTCCGGCGAGGACCGGGTAGTACCAGTCCATCGCCCAGCGGTGCTTCGGCGCGAACGCATCGGGCTCGTGCTCGATGACGTGGGCGAGGCGGGCCACGCTCAGCTCCCAGTCGGGCCGGTCGTGGCCGAGCTCGGTGGCGATCGCGATCGCGCACCGGAGGCTGTGGCAGATGCTCGACGAGCCGGTGAGCAGGGCGAACGACCACGGGGTGCCGTCGGCGTGACGGGCCCAGATGATCTCACCCCGCGGGGTCTGAAGCTCGAGCACGAACTCGACCGCCGCCTCCACGACCGGCCACATCGCCTCGAGGAACCCCCGGTCGGCGGTGAGCAGCCAGTGGTGGTACACGCCCGTGGCCGCGTAGGCGACGGTGTTCGCGTCGAGCTTGTCCTGCTCGATGCTGTCGGCCAGGTAGTACTGGTGCCAGGCACCGTCGGGGCGCTGCATGTCGGCGAGCCACTGGTAGGCACGTTCGGCCTGTTCGACGAGCCCCGCGCGGGTGAGTGCCATCGCCGTCTCGACGTGGTTCCACGGATCGGCGTGGCCGCCGGGGGTCCAGGGGATCATCCCGTTCGGGAGCTGCCAGTCGGCGATGGCCTCCGCGGTGGCGCGGACCTCGGCGGCGGTGAGCACGCCGTCGACGCTCGGCGGCTGGATGTCACGCGGCACGGTGCACCACCCTCGCAGGCTTGGTGGCGTAGATGGCGATGCTCTTGCCGATGAGCGGGTTGAGCGCCCGGTCGAGGAACCGGGTGAGCGCCGGCGCCTTCATGATGTCCCAGACGAGGAGCCGGTGGTACGCCTTGACGAGCGGGTGGTCGTCGTTGGTGGGCCCGACGGCGCACTTCAGCCACCAGTAGGGCGAGTGGAGCCCGTGCGCGAGGTGCGACGGCCCGGGCCGGAGCCCGGCGTCGGCCATCAACTCGCGCATCGCCGCCTCGGTGTAGATGCGCAGGTGACCACCCTCGGCGATGGGAGCGTGGTACTCCTCGGAGAGCTTCCAGCAGACGGTCTCGGCGAGCCACGCAGGGATGGTGACCGCGATCGTGCCGCCGGGGCGCAGCACCCGTGCGAGCTCGCGCAGTGCCTGGGCGTCGTCGGGGAGGTGCTCGAGCACCTCCGAGGCGATGATGCGGTCGAAGCTGTCGTCGGGGAACGGGAGGCGGTGGGCGTCGCCCCGCACGCCGGAGCCGTCGACCCCGTCGGGGATCTCCCGCGCCTCGTGCATCGCGCCCATCGTCGCGTTGACCGACACGAGCTCGTCGTGGGAGTAGTCGAACGCGACGACGTCGGCACCGCGACGCAGCGCCTCGAAGGCGTGACGGCCGAAGCCACAACCGAGGTCGAGCAGGCGTTCGCCGGCCTGGAGGCCGAGCAGGTCGTAGTCGGCGGTGAGCATCAGCGACCGCCGGTGGTGGTGCGGGCCGAGTGGTCGGCGAGCAGGGCCCGGTACTGCTCGACCGTGGCGATGGCGGTGTGGCGCCAGCTCCACCGGTCGATGACCCGCTGGCGGCCGGCCGCGCCGATGCGAGCCCGGGCCTCGGGATCGTCGAGGGCGGCACCGATGCGGGCGGCGAGCGCCGCCGAGTCGCCCGGGGTGACCGAAAAGCACGTCTCCCCGTCGCGCCCGGTGACCTCCGGGAGCGCGCCACCGGTGGTGGCGACGAGGGGCACCCCGGCGCTCATCGCCTCGATGGCGGGCAGGGAGAACCCCTCGTAGAGGGAGGGGACGACGGCCAGTTCGGCCTCGGCGTACAGCTCGACGATGCGCTCGTCGGAGACGCCGGACACGAACTGCACGTGCTCGGTGAGCCCGAGCTCGTCGATGGTGCGGGCCGACGGGCCACCCGGCTTGGGCTTGCCGATGACGACGAGGCTGACGTCGCGCTCGGTGCGGAGCTTGGCGAGGGCCTCGAGCAGGTAGCGCAGGCCCTTCATCGTGACGTCGGCGCTCGCGGTGGTGATGAGCCGGCCGGGCACCCGCGCCACGTGGTCGAGCGGCTTGAAGAGGTCGGGGTCGACGCCGACGGGCACCACGTGGAGGCGGTCGAGGGGCACCTTGTGGTCGCGGTGGATGTCGGCGAGGGAGTTCTCCGACACGGTGACGACCCGTGGCATGCGGCTCGCGACCCGGGTCTGCATCTTCGTGAACGCGTACCAGCGCGACTTCGCGAACCGGTTGTAGGCCGAGGTGGCGTGCTCCATCTCGAGCCGGCGGTCGACCGTGATGGGGTGGTGGATGGTGGCGAGCACCGGGAGCCCCATCTTCTCGATGGCGAGCAGGCCGTAGCCGAGCGACTGGTTGTCGTGCACCAGGTCGAAGTGGTGGACGCGGCGGCGCAGGTGCTGGGCGGCGCGGATCGAGAAGGCGAGCGGTTCGGAGAAGCTCCCCATGCAGAAGTTGGCGAGCTCGACGGCGTCGCCGAGGCTCTTGATCTCCCACACGCCGGGCAGCCGCATCGGGTAGTGGTCGTTGAAGATGTCGAGGCTCGGCAGCTTCACGAGGGGCACCCGCGGATCGAGCTCGGGGTAGGGCTGGCCCCCGAGCACCTCGACCCGGTGGCCGAGGTCGACGAGCGCCTTCGAGAGGTGACGCACGTAGATGCCTTGCCCCCCGACGTGGGGCTTGCCCCGGTAGGCGAGCAGGGCGATGCGAAGGGGGGCGTCGTTCGTCATGAGTGGTACAGCCTCCACGCCCTGTGACCGCTCGGTCAAGTGGCGCTCCCGCCTCCGGCAACCCCGACATCCTAGGGTTCGTTGATCGAACCGCACGCCCGGAGCCGCCATCTCGACGCTCGTCCGCGGGGTGGACGGGCGACCGAGCGCGCCCTCGCGGAGCTCGTCGCCGCGCACAGCGACGCCGTGTACCGCCTCGCACGCTCGATCGTGCGTGACGCGGCGCTCGCCGACGACGTCGTCCAGGAGACGATGGTGAAGGCCTGGCGGGCCCTGCCGGAGTTCGACGGTGAGATCCCCCGGGCCTGGTTGATGCGCGTCGCCCACAACACGGCGATCTCGTTGCTGCGCACCCGGCGCGACCAGGTCCGCGACGCCGCCGACTTCGGCGACGTCGTCGAGCGCGGGGGCGGGCCGGCCACGACGACCGTCGGCCGGGCGGCGCTCGACGAGCTGTGGACCGTGCTCGCCGAGCTCGACGAGACCTCGCGGTCGCTCGTCGTGATGCGAGAGATCTCGGGGATGACCTACGAGGAGATCGCCGAGGCGCTCGACCTGCCTCTGGCGACGGTGAAGACCCGCCTGTTCCGCGCCCGGCGCCGGTTGCAGGCTGCGATGGAGGAGTGGCGAGCATGAGCGCGCACCCGGACGAACAGACGCTGCAGGAGTGGCTCGAGACCGGCAGACCGGGACGGGTCACCCGACACCTCGACGAGTGCGAGTCGTGCCTCGATCGCCTCGACGCGCTCTCCGACCTCGGCGAGATCCGCCACGAGCTGTCCGACGTGAGCCGGCCGCCCGACGACCTCCACCAGCGGACCACCGGCAGCGTCCAGGGCCGGATCGCCGCCGAGGAGGCGGCGCTCGCGGTGGTCGAGCTGTTCACCCTGCCGTGGCGCACCGCCGCGGCGATCCTCGGCGAACCCGCCCGCCCGGTCGACCGGCGGCGTTCGCCCGGCCATCATTCCGACGACGACGGGGAGCAGGGACATGAATGATCCATGGCAGTGGGCGATCGGCGCGTTCGCCATCAGCGTCATGTCGGGCCTCGCCGGTGCCGGCCTGCTGATGCTCGCCCTGACGAAGGGCCGCGAGGACGACCCCGTCTACCGGGACTCGGCCCGGGCGATGGCGCTCGCATGGTTCGCGTTCTTCACGATGGCGGGCGTCGTCATCGCCGTCGCGATCGTGAATCGCGACTCCTTCGAAGATGTGCCCGCCCAGCTCGTCGACATGCTGCCGGTGCTGCTCGTCGCCGGACTCATCCTGCTCGTCGGTCGGGCACTGGCGCTCGCCGCCGGCAGCTACGTCAACAAGCTGCTCGCCGCGTCGACCCCCCGGTTCCGTGAACAGGCCGCGCTCCTCGTCCGAACCCTGGTGACCTCCGCCGCCGTCGTCATCGCGCTCGCCCAGGTCGGCGTCGACACCACCCTCTTGCAGATCGTGGGCGGGTCGTTGCTCTTCGGCCTCGCCGCCGCGGCCGCGCTGCTCGTCGGCCTCGGTGGACGGGAGATGGCCGCCGAGGTCGCCGCCGGACGCTACCTCGCTCGTCTCCTCGCCCCTGGCGACCGCGTCGAGGTGCGACTCGACGGCGACGTGGTGGCCGGTGTGGTGGTCGGCATGCACCCCGCGACCCTCGAGCTCGCCCTGCCCGACGGCTCGACGAGGCATCTCGGCAACTCTCGGGTCGTGTCGGGCGGTTGGACACTGCTCGCGCCTGGGCCGAACGGATCATTCGGGGACGAGGACGCGACCTGACCGCGACTTTCCGCGCTCCCGTGCGTCATACCCGGTACAGGGGCGTCCACTGCGCCCCACCAGAACGAAGTACCGGAGTGGACTCCCGGAACTTCCTGTCAGGCAGATGACCACCTCCCCCCAGGTGGTCATCCGCCGTTTTCGGCTGGGGTCGTCGACGGCCCACCCGTAGGCTCGGACGGTCATGTTGCACGCGACCGGCATCGGCCGGCACCACGGCAGCCAGGTCGTCCTCGACGACGTCAGCCTGTCGGTCGACCCCACCACCCGCCTCGGTGTCGTGGGGCCGAACGGCGTGGGGAAGTCGACGCTCCTGCGCATCCTCGCGGGGCTCGAGGCCCCCGACGCCGGGCGGGTGCGGCGCGCCCCGGCCACCACCACCGTGGGGTTCCTGCCCCAAGAGCCCGATGCCCGGCCGGGTGAGACCCTCGCCGAGTACCTCGCCCGCCGCACCGGCGTCGCCGAGGCCGAGCACCGACTCCAGACCGCCACCGAGGCGATGGCCGCGGGCCGGCCGGGCGCCGACGACGAGTACGCCGCGGCCCTCGAGACCTACCTCTCCCTCGGCGGTGCCGATCTCGAGGCCCGCATCGGCACGGTGTGCGCGGAGGTGGGTCTCCCCGCCGACCGGATCCACGTCGAGGTGGGTGCTTTGTCCGGCGGGCAGGCGGCGCGGGCGGCGCTCGCCGCGATCCTGCTGAGCCGTTTCGACGTCCTCCTCCTCGACGAGCCGACGAACAATCTCGACTTCGCCGGGCTCGATCTCCTCGAGGGGTTCCTCGCGAGGAACGGTGCGGGGCTCGTCGTCGTCTCCCACGATCGGGCGTTCCTCGACCGGGTCGTCACCCAGGTGCTCGAGCTGCACGAGCACACGCACCGGGGCACGCTCTATGCCGGCGGGTGGACCGAGTACGTCGAGGCGCGCGAACTCGCCCGGCGTCAGCAGTACGCCGCCCACGAGCGGTACGTCGCCGAGCGCGAGCGGCTGCTCGAACGCCAGCGCACCCAGCGGGCGTGGGCCGACAAGGGGGTGCGCCGGAGCCGCACGAAGGCCACCGACGGCGACAAGTTCATCCGCCACTTCCGTGCCGAGGGCAGTGAGAACCAGGCGGCGAAGGTGCGCGCCACCGAGCGGGCCATCGAGCGGCTCGAGGAGGTCGACAAGCCGTGGGAGGGCTGGCAGCTCCAGCTCTCGATCGAGTCCACCGAGCGCTCCGGTGACGTCGTCGCCCGTCTCGACGGGGCGGTGGTGCGCCGCGGCAGCTTCCAACTCGGCCCGATCGACCTCGAGCTGCGCTGGCAGGATCGGCTGGCCATCCTCGGACCGAACGGTTCGGGGAAGTCGACCCTCATCGGCGCGCTGCTCGGCCAGCTGCCGCTCGAGGCCGGTTCACGGTGGTTCGGCCCCTCGGTGGTGGTCGGCGAGCTCGACCAGCGGCGGCTCGCCGTCGGGGACTCGACCGCCTCGGTGCTCGACGGGTTCATGGCCGAGACCGGGCTCCTCGTCCCCGAGGCCCGGTCCATGCTCGCGAAGTTCGGCCTCGGCGCCGAGCACGTGCTGCGCCGCTCCGACGAGCTCTCACCCGGCGAGCGCACCCGGCTCCACCTCGCCGCCCTCATGGCCACCGGGGTCAACCTCCTCGTGCTCGACGAGCCGACCAACCACCTCGACCTCGAGGCCATCGAGCAGCTCGAGCAGGCACTCGGCACCTACGACGGCACCCTCGTGCTCGTCACCCACGACCGACGCCTGCTCGAGACGGTCCACCTCACCCGAACCCTCGACCTCGGCGCCGGGTCCGGCTCCACCTGACGCGGCTCGCCCGTCGTCTCCCCGCGCGGGGTGGGGGCGGACGGCTCGGACAGCGGTAGGTTCGGGCGGATGCGTGCGTTGGTGCAGCGGGTCACCCGAGCTCGGGTCGAGGTCGACGGTGAGGTGGTCGGCGAGATCGGCCCCGGCCTCTGCGTGCTCGTCGGCGTCACCCACACCGACGACGAGGCGGCCGCCGACAAGCTCGCCGCGAAGCTGTGGGGTCTCCGCATCTTCGACGACGAGGACGGGGTGATGAACCGCTCGGTGGCCGACGTGGGTGGCGAGGTGCTCGTCGTCAGCCAGTTCACCCTCTACGGCGACACCCGGAAGGGCCGCCGCCCGAGCTGGATCGACGCCGCCCGCCCCGAGCAGGCCGAGCCGCTCGTGGAACGGGTCGTCGAGGCGTTGCGGGCCGAAGGTGCGAGGGTCGCGACCGGTCGCTTCCGCGCCGAGATGCAGGTGACCCTCACCAACGACGGCCCGGTCACGCTCCTCGTCGAGATCTGAGGCGCGCGGCGAGGGGTTCGGTCCACCCCAGCGCGACCGCCCATCCGGCGGCGACGAGCAGCGCCGCGCCCACGAAGGGGACGCGGTCGCCGAGGACGACCGCCCAGGTGTCGCCCGTCCGTCGCTCGACGGTGGCGACGATGACCGCCTGCTCGGAGATGCGCGTGCGCTCGAGCACCTGTCCGTCGGGATCGACCACCGCGGTGAAGCCGGTGGGCGCGGCCTGGAGCACCCACCGCCCCGTCTCGAGCGCCCGCAGCCGCGACGACGCCACCTGCTGGGTCTGCACCATCGTGAGCCAGTACGACGCCCCGTTCGTGGGGTTCAGCACCACCTCACCACCGCGCTCGACGCCCTCCCGGACCCGTCCGGCGAAGAACACCTCCCAGGAGATCGCGACCGCCATCGGGCCGTGCTCGGTGTCGACCACGGCGGGGCCGGTGCCGGGGATGGCGTCGCTCGAGACGATGGTGTCTCCCGCGATGCGCTCGAGGAGCGACCGGAAGGGCGTGATCTCGCCGAAGGGGACCCGGCGCACCTTGTCGTAGCGGTCGCCCAGCTCGCCGTCGGGGCCGATCACCAGCGCGTGGTTGTGGAACCGTCCGTCGGGCACCGACTCGACGACCCCGACGACGAGGGTCGTGTCGAGGCGCCGGGCGAGGTCGGAGAGCTGGGCGAGGTGGTCGTAGTCGTCGTCGCCGCGCACGACGTTCTCGGGCCACAGCACGAGGTCGACCGGTCGATCGATGGTGTCGGAGGCGTCGAGGTGTCGCTGGAAGACGATGGGGCGGGTCGCCCGGGAGTCGCGGGTGCGCTGTGGGCCGCCACCCTGCACGAGCGCGACGTCGAGCTCGCCGAGGGCCTCGGGGACCGGGGCGACCGCGGCGAGCAGCACCGCGAGGACGACGACGGCGGTGCCGCGGGTGCCGGCACGGTGCTCGCGCCGCACCGCGGCGGCCAGCGCCTGTCCGGCGACGACCGTGACCATGACGAGGAGGAGCGGTCCCGCCACCCGGACCACCTCGACGAGCGGCCCGCCGACCTGGCCGTGGGGGATCGTCGCGAGCGGCACGCCACCGAACGGGAACGCCCACCGCACCCCTTCGGCCAGCGCGATGGCACCGGGGAGGGCGAGGCGGCGCCCCGGGCCCGGAGGGACGAGCATCGCCGCCACCCCGAAGTACGCGGCGTAGGCCGTGAAGGCCACGACGTAGCCCGGCGGGGTGAGGTCCCACATCCAGAACATGCCGATCGACAGCCACACCGCACAGGTCAGCCACGTGCGGCGGAACCGGACCGCACGCGGCTGGTCGGCGATCAGGCCGTCGAGCAGGGCGATGCCGACGATGCCGAGCGGCCACCAGCCCCAGGGTGGGACGGCGGCCACGAGGGCGAGGCCGGTGGCGAGACACCGCAGCCAGATCGGGGCGCGGGTGAGGTCGGGCAGACGGCGCTGCCGGGGGCCCCGTGTCACGCGAGCGCGGGAACGGGTTCGCCCTGGTCGTCGACGAGTTGCCAGAACACCACGATGCGCTGCCGCGCCGAGCCCTTCGGGTGGCACGCGAAGGTGGTGGCGGTGAACCCGTAGGTCTGCTCGGTGATCCACATGGCGTCGGGTTCGACGACCTCGGTGCGCTCGGCTCGGTACGTGTAGGTCTCGCCCTCGTAGGTGACCACCATCGTGTCGCCGGGGACGACGAGGTCGAGGTCGTAGAACGGGCGCGAATAGGTGGTGCGGTGTCCGGCGATCACCATGTTGCCGACCTGCCCGGGCAGGGCACTACCGGGCCAGTGGCTCGGGCCGCGGTTGATCATCGTGAGGCTCATGCCCTGGTGGAGCGGCTCGTCGATGCCGAGGCGCTCGATGGTGATGTGGCCGACGGTGCGGTCGGGCGGTTCGGCCTGGTACGGGTTGGCCGGTGGGGGCTCGGGGACCGGCAGCGGCGGGAGCTCGGGCGGCGGCGGCTCGGTGGTGGTGGTGGTGGTGCTCGGCTGGTCGAGCGTCGGCCAGTCGGCGGTGTAGGCGGCGAGGGTCACCGCGCCGAGCTCGCGACCGACGGACTCCTGGCTCTCGGCGCCGGCATCGGTGCACGCCGCGAGCAGGATGGCGCCCGCGGCGAGGACGGCGAGGACGCGGGGGTGCGATCGATGGGTCACGGTCACGTCACTATGGTGCCTGGTCGGGAGGATGGTCGGAAAGCGCCCTCATCCCGTCGGCAGGTCGGCCCCCGGATGGAGGATCCTTGAGCACCACTCGAGTTCGGACATGGATGGCGGTGGCCACCGCTCTGGCCCTCGGCGCGCTGGTGGGTTCCGCAGGCCCTGCCCTCGCGCACGGCGACACCGGGGAGATCGAGGTGGGCGACGCCGAGGTGGTCGATGCCCTCACCGTCGAGTTCCCCGTCCGCATCACCTACACCGGTGACGGGCACGCGGCGGAGGAGGTCGAAGGTCTCGTCGTGTCCGGCAAGGGCCCCGACGGGGCGACGCTGCCGCCCACCGACGCGTTCACCCCTGGCGACGCCCCCGGCGTCTACATCGCCCGTGTCGAGCTGCCGTCGGAGGGCACCTGGGACCTGCTGATCGAGGTGGCGCAGCCGGCGGCCACCGCGACCCTCACCGCCGACGCGGGCGCCGCGGTGGTCGCACCGGCCGACGAACCCGACGCCGAACCGCCCGTGGGCGCTGCCCCTCCGGGTGACCCCGACGACCCGGCGGTGGCCGACGACGCGCCGGCGGACGCCGACGACGGCTCCGACGGTGCCGGTGAGGACGGTGCCGGTGAGGACACCGGGGCGGGCGGCGACACTGACGACGATACGGCGGCCGACGAGGACGACGACTCGGACTCGGGTGCCGTGCTCCTCGTCGCGGCGATCGTCGTCATCCTCGTCGTGGTGGTCGCGGCGGTCGTGGTCTCCGGCCGCCGCAGCAGCAGCAGCTGACCTCCGCCGGCCGGTCGCCGCGGCGTCGCGTGCGCCTCAGCCCTCGAGGAGGGTGCGGGCCGCCGTGCGTCCGGAGTTGATGCACGCCGGGATGCCGACACCCCGATAGGCCGCGCCGGCGAGCAGGACGCCGGGCGCCTCGTCGGCGAGCGCCGCCTCGATGGCGGCGACCCGGTCGAGGTGTCCCGGGGTGTACTGGGGGAACGACCGGTGCCAACGGGTGACCCGCACCTCGGTGGGCTCGCCCCGCAGGTCCATCGCGGTGCGCAGCTCGCCGAGCATCGCCTCGACGAGTGTGGCGTCGTCCATCTCCATGGCGCGGGTGTCGCCGAACCGCCCGGCCGAGGCCCGCAGGAGGAACTGGCCGGGTCGGGCGAGGTGGGGCCATTTGGTGGAGGCCCACGAGCACGCGGTGAGCAACAGGCCCTCGACGCGGGGGACGAGGAAGCCGGTGGCGTCGAGGGGACGACCGGCGGCCTCGTCGGGGAACGCCATCGCCACGAGCGCGACCGAGGAGTAGTCGACCGCGGCGAGGCCCTCGGCGGCGCGTGGGGCGACCGTGGCGAGGAGGTCGGCCGCGGCGTACGCGGGCGCGGCAACGACGACGGCGTCGACATCGAGCACGTCGCCGCCGAGCTCGACCCGCCACCGGCCGCCGTCGCGCTGCAGCCCGGTGACGGCGGTGCCGACCCGGAGGTCGGCGCCCTCGAGCGCGCCGACGAGCGCGTCGACCACTCGGCCGAGGCCGCCGCGCAGGGTGTAGAACACCGGCGCCCCGGTGGGGGCGGGGGCGGCAGCCCGCTGGGCGCGCAGCGCCTCGATGAGGCTCGCGTGGGGGCCCCGGGCGGCCGCGGCGATCTGCGGGGCGCCGGCGGCGAGGCTCAGGCGGTCGCTGTCGCCGGCGTTGATGCCACCGAGCAGCGGGTCGACGAGGCGTTCGAGGATCTCGTCGCCCAGCCGTCGACGGATCAGCGAACCGACGGATTCGTCGCCGTCGGGGCGGTCGTCGGGAGCGTCGAGGTCGGCCGCCGCCCGCGCCACCGCGTCGGGGCTCACGACACCCGACGCCGCGAGCGCGTCGAGGTCGGTGGGCACGCCGAGCACGTTGCCCTCGGGGATGCGCCGCAGCTCGCCGCGGCTGTAGATGTACGCCGAGCCGGGCGGCTGCGGGGTGATCTCCTCGTCGAGCCCGAGCTCGCGGAACAGCTCGACCGCGAAGGGCACGCGGGCGAGCACCGAGTCGGGGCCGGCGTCGAGGTCGACGCCGGCGAACGGCGCGGTGTGCACCTTGCCGCCCATCCTCGGGGCGGCTTCGAGGACGTGGACGCGGTGCCCGGCGCGGTGCAGGTCGTACGCGGCGGCGAGCCCGGCGACCCCTCCTCCCACGACGGCGACGGTGCGGGTGGTGGTCATCGAGGTGCGTCTCCTGCGACGGCGAAGGCCAGGCCGCCGCGCGACGCGACGACCTCGGCGAGGGTGACGAGTGACGGTGCGAGCGGGGCGAGGGCGCAGACGACGACGCCGGCCGCCCGGCCGGTGGCGCCGAGGTCGTGGACGACGTTGAGCAGGTGTGCCCCGCGGCCCGGCCCGTGGCGAACCACCGCCCAGTCGGGCCACGGTCGCAGTCCGGCGAGTCGGGCCACCTCGAGCGCGAGGGCCTCACGGGCGTCGGCCGCTGCGGGGTCGGCGGCGGGGCCCGAGAAGAGCACCATCGAGGGTGCGGGGAGCTCGGCGCGAGCGGCCCGCACCTCGGTGGCGAGACGTTCGGCGAGCCCGTCGCTCATCTCAGGCGGTGGCTCCACCCGGGCTGGGGTCGACGCCCGGCCCGTCGGCTCGACCCTCGGCGTGGACGAGTTCGACGACGTGGGCGAGGACACCCGGATCGGTCTCGGGGAGCACCCCGTGGCCGAGGTTGAAGACATGGCCGGGATGGCCGGCGTTGAGCGCGAGGATGGCCCGGACCTCCTCCTCGACAGCGGGGATCGGCGAGAGGCACACCGCCGGGTCGAGGTTGCCCTGGAGGGTGACCGGTCGGCCGATGCGCCGCCGGGCGACGTCGAGCGGGGTGCGCCAGTCGACGCCGATGACCTCGGGCCCGGTGTCGGCGATGAGCCCGAGCAGCTCGCCGGTGGTGACCCCGAAGTGGGCGCGGGGGACACCGAGGTCGGCGACCTCGGCGAAGACCCGAGCGGTGTGGGGCATGACGAAGCGCTCGTAGTCGGCCGGGTGCAGGGCACCGGCCCAGCTGTCGAACACCTGGAGGGCCGAGGCCCCGGCCTCCACCTGTGATCGCAGCGAGGCGACGGCGATGTCGGTGAGGCGCTCCATCAGCTGGTGCCAGAGCGTCGCGTCGGTGCGCATCAACGCCTTGGTACGGGTGTAGGTGCGTGACGGTCCGCCCTCGATGAGGTAGCTCGCCACCGTGAAGGGCGCACCGGCGAAGCCGATGAGAGGCACGTCGAGCTCGGCGACGAGCTGGCGCACGGTGGCGGTGACGTACGGCGCGTCGACCTCGGGCTCGAAGGGCCGGAGCCGTTCGAGGTCGGCGGCCGAGCGGAACGGCTCGTCGGCGACGGGGCCGACGCCCGGCTTGATGTCGATGCCGAAGCCGATGGCGTGCACCGGCACGACGATGTCGCTGTAGAGGATGGCGGCGTCGACGCCGTAGCGCCGGACCGGCTGGAGGGTGATCTCGGTGGCGACGTCGGGCTTGGCGATGGCGTTGAGGATGCTGCCCGGGCCCCGCACCTCGTGGTACTCGGGCAGCGAGCGGCCGGCCTGACGCTGGAACCACACCGGCACCCGATCGCCCGGCTCGCGACGGCAGGCCCTGAGGTAGGCCGAGTCGGCGAGGTGGTCGGAGGGGGTCGGGGAGCTCACGGTGGCTCACCGTATCCCGCGGGCGATCGGGTGCCCCAATGCGTGCGGAGGGGCTCGACCGGTGGCGTCAGCGCTCGTCGTTGCGGGCGGCGAGGCGCCACAGCGCGGGCACGAGCGCCCCGGCCGCGGCCAGCTTGATGGTGTCGCCGATGAGGAACGGCGCCACGCCGAGCTCGACGGCGCGGGCCATCGACACGTCGAGGTGGATCGTGAGCCAGGTGGCGCCGAGCAGGTAGATGACGGCGGTGCCGGTGAGCATGGCGGGGACCGAGGTGAGCACGGCTCGGTCCTGCTGGCGCTCCGCGAGGGCGCCGACGAGGGCGCCGGCGACGACGAAACCGACGAGGTAGCCGGCGGTGGTGCCGGTGGCGGCCGACCAGCCGCCCTGCCAGTCGGTGAACACCGGCATGCCGAGCGCGCCGATCGCGACGTAGATCGCCTGGCTCGCCGCGCCGAGACGCAGGCCGAGCACCGCGCCGGTGAGCAGCACCGCGAAGGTCTGGCCGGTGACCGGCACCGGGGTCCAGGGCAGGACGAACCGCACCTGCGCGGCGAGGGCGGTGAGCAGGACGGCCGCGGGGACGAGCGCCACGGCGCGGAGTCGCACCGAGGTGGGTACGAGGGAATCGATCAGCACTCGGGGCGCGGGCGCGGTGATCGCGGTCACGGGGGGTCTCCTTCGTCGGGGGTCGGGGACGCCGCATTCTGACCGCTCGCGCGCCCGGGTGGTTTCAGCGGGGGGCGCGGCGGCAGTGCGGCGCCCGCCGCGACCGGCTCAGTACCGGAGCTCGGCGAGCACCGCCGCGTGGTCGGAGGGCACCACGCCGTCGACGGGGTCGATGCCCTCGACGGTGGTGCGCACGACGTGGCCGCGGCCGCCCGCCTTCGGCCATCCGACGAACACGAAGTCGATCCGCCGGTCGATCTCGAGCGCCTCGGCGGCGAAGGGGTTGGCGTTGCGCCACGTGTAGCCGGGCGAGCCGTCGCCGCCGGCCTCCCACGCGTCGTGGAACACGAGCTTGGGCTCGGGGACGGCGGTGCGCCCGGTCAGCATGCGGATCTCGTCGGAGGACGGCTCGGCGTTGAAGTCGCCGCACAGCACCGGCGGGAACGTCCGAGGCGGGGAGTCCTTCACGAACGAGGCGATGGCCCGGACCTGCTCCTGTCGCACGTGGCTCTGGTCGAAGCGCCAGTTCAGGTGGGTGCAGAAGAGCTGGATCGGCCCCCGGGGGCCGTCGATGTCGGCCCGCAGCACCGTGCGGTGCTCGTCGAGCTCGGCAGGCGCGGGGAGGGGTCGCCACTCGTGGCCGGCGATGGGCCAGCGCGAGAGCACGGCGTTGCCGAAGCTCACCCCTTCGAGGGTGAGGTCCGTGGCGTACACGTGGTGGTAGCCGAGCCGATCGGCGATCAGACCCGCGAGGTTGCGGTCGCCGTCGTCCCACACCTCCTGGAGGGCGACCACGTCGGGGTCGAGCGCGGCGATGGTGGCCTCGATGGCGGGGAGTCGGGCCTCCCACGGACCGAAGCGCCACCACACGTTCCACGTGAGCACCCGCAGACGGGTGTCGACCAGTTCCCCGTAGGGGCTCTCGGGGGCGGTGTCGTCGTCCACGGGGGCAGAGGGTAGAATGTCTCACCCCCCTTTGGGAGGGTTCACTCGAAAAGAGCTTCATGCCTCCGACTCATCCCGAGCTGCAGGCCGAGCAGGCCTACATCGATCATGCGTACGACTCGCTCGAGGCGAACCGGGCCTCCGCTGTGCGCCTGCGGGACATGGTCGAGGTGGGCAGGGGTGGCACCGAGCAGGCGCGCTGGGAGCGCGAGGTCATCAACGACAACATCGCCCACCGGCTCCAGCAGCTGCACGTGGGCGACGCCTCGCTCGTGTTCGGCCGCATCGACTACGACGCCGACAACGGCGACGACTCGTTCTACATCGGGCGGGTGGCCGTCGCCGGGCCCGACCGCGAACCGCTGGTGGTCGACTGGCGGGCGCCGGTGGCCGAGGCGTTCTACCGAGCCACCCCGCGCGAGTCGCTCGGGCTCGTGCGCCGCCGTCATTTCGCCACCCGGGGCCGCACGCTCCTCGGCATCGAGGACGAGCTGTTCGGCGACGCCGCGGTGGCGGCCATCAACGGTGAGGGGCCGTCCATCACCGGGCACGGCGCGCTCATCGCCGCGCTCGAGACCGCCCGCACCGGTCGCCTCGGTGACATCGTCGCCACCATCCAGGGCGAACAGGACGAGATCATCCGGGCCGAGCTGCCCGGCATCCTCGTCGTCCAGGGCGGTCCGGGCACCGGCAAGACCGTCGTCGCCCTCCATCGGGCCGCCTACCTGCTCTACACCCACCGGTTCCCGCTCGAGGGCCAGGGCGTGCTCGTCGTCGGCCCCAACCGGCTGTTCCTCAACTACATCGAGCAGGTGCTGCCGTCGCTCGGCGAGGCCGGCGTCGAGCTGGCCGTGCCGGCCGACCTCATCGACGAGGTGCGCGTGGCGGGCTCCGACCGGGGTCTCACCGCCCGGGTGAAGGGCGACCTGCGGATGACCGGTGTCATCGCCCGGGCGCTGCGCGACCGCGAGCGGCCCCTGCGTTCCACGCTGCGGGTTCCCTACGGTCTCACGCACCTCACGATGACGGTCGAGGAGAGCGCCCGCATCGTCACCGAGGCCCGTCGTCGCTACCGCTGGCACAACCCCGCCCGACGGTTCGTCGAGGGTCGCGTCTATGAGGCGCTCGCGGCGAGCAGCACCACCGACGACCTCGACCCCGACACCGTCCGCCAGCGGCTGAAGGGCACGATCGAGCTGCGCGAAGCCCTCGACTGGATGTGGCCCCTGCTGAGCCCGGCCGAGCTGCTCCACGACCTGTTCGGCTCGAAGGCGCTGTTGAAGAACGCGGCACGGGGCAAGCTGCCCTCCGAGCTCCGACGCCGACGGGCTGCCCGACGGGCCAGTGCCGGGGGTGACGAGGGCGGGCTCACCGACGACGAGTGGCGGTCGCTCTATCGGCCCCGCTCCGAGCACGTGTCGAAGGTGGTGTTCACCACCGACGACGTGCCGCTCCTCGACGAGGCCCGTGCCCTGCTCGGTCCCCGCACCAAGCGCGACGAGCTCGAGCCGCGCACCTACGGTCACATCGTCGTCGACGAGGCTCAGGACCTCTCGCCGATGGCCCTCCGGCTGCTCGGTCGCCGCTCGCTCAACGGGTCGATGACCATCGTCGGCGACATCGCCCAGTCCACCGGCGCCTGGGCCCACGACGACTGGGACGAGGTGCTCGAGCTGCTGCCCCAGAAGCGTCCGCCGCGCCGGGCCGAGCTCACCGTCGGCTACCGGATCCCCGGCCCCAACATGGACCTCGCGGCTCGTGTGCTGCGAGTGGCCGCACCCGAGCTGTCGCCGCCCCAGTCGGTGCGCCAGGACGGCGACCCGCCCCGCATCCTCGAGGTCGAGCCCGACCAGACCCTGCCCCGGGTGGTGGTCGACGCCACCCTCGTCGAGGCCGAGGCGGTGGGCGCCGGCAGCGTGGCGGTCATCGTGCCGGCCGAGCTCGTCGATCCGGTGTGCGCCGAGTTCGACGCACGCGGCGTCGAGTACGGCCGGGCCACCCGCCACGGGCTCGACGCCCAGATCACCGTGGTGCCGGTGGGTCTCGTGAAGGGCCTCGAGCTCGACGCCTCGGTCGTGGTCGAGCCCGCCACCATCGTCGACAGCGAGCCCCAGGGCCTCCGCTCGCTCTATGTCGCCCTCACCCGTTCCACCAAGCGACTCGCCGTCGTCCACGAGCGCCCCCTGCCCGACTTCCTCGTCGATCAGGGACGCTCCCTCGTCGATTAGGGACGTTCCGCCCGGGGGTCGGGGATTGCCGCTTCTGGGCTGCTCCTGTGACCCTCGAGGCCACGAGCGCAGTCCAGTCTCGGGACCGTGGGCTCAGGCGTCCTCGGCCTCCTCGGCCTCGGGCGGCGGGCCCTCGATGGCGGCCTCGGGACCGCTCACCTCCATCGTCGACCACGCCCCGCCGATCGGCGTGGGTCCGAGGGGGATGCCGGCGAGGCGGGCCTCGTGGCGCAGCCGCAGCTCGTTGCCGGCGGCGGCGAGCATCGCGACGACCGGGACGGCGAGGAACGCGCCGATGATGCCGGCGATGATCGCGCCGGCGGTGATGCCGGCGAGGACGACGATGGGGTGCAGGAACACGGCCCGGCGCATGATGATCGGCTGGAGCACGTTCGACTCGATCTGCTGCACGAGCAGCACGACGACGAGCACCCCGATGGCGGTGCCGATGCCCCCGGAGGCCCACGCCACCGCGACGGCGAGGAACCCGGTGACGAGGGCACCGACGACGGGGATGAAGCCGCCGAGGAACACGAGGAAGGCGAGGGGGAGCACGAGCGGCACGTCGAAGACGAAGAGCCCGATGGCGATGCCGACGGCGTCGATGAGCGCGACGAGCGCCGTGCCGCGCATGAACCCGCCGAGTGCCCGCCACGTGCGGGCGCCGACCGCGGCGACGGCGTCACGGTGGCGCTCGGGGCATCGTCGCAGGCTCCACTCGACGATCTCGGGCCCGTCCTTCACGACGAAGAACAACAGCACGATGGTGAGGACGAGGGCAGCGATGCCCGAGCCGACGGCCACCGCGACCGAGGTGGCGGTGTCGGTGAGGCCGTCGGTGTTGTCGCCGAGATCGGCGAAGAAGTCCTCGACCTCGGCGCGCGAGAGGCCGACCGGGCCGGTCTCGAGCCAGTCGTAGAACTCGTCGATGCCCTCCTCCACCTTGGGACGCAGCTCCTGGGCCTGGCGCACGAACGACGGGGCCATGGCCGCGAGCGCCCCGAGCAGCACGAGGAGACCGCCGACGACGACGATGCCCGCGGCCGCGGCGTCGGGCAGACCCCGATCCTTCAGACGCTGGGCCGCAGGAACGCAGAAGGTGGCGAGCACGAGGGCGAGGATGATCGGGATCGTGACGAGGTAGAGGAACGCCAGGGCCCAGATGACCCCGGCGAGGGCGAGGAGGATGACCAGCCCCCGCCACGCGTACTGCGCCGTGGCGTCGAACCACGGCACCACCCGCGGACGATCGCCCGCAGCCCCCGCCGACTCGTCGAGCACTGCCATGACAGGAGATGGTGCCCGCCGGCCCGCGCAGAGGCGCGGATGGTCAGCTGACGTGGTCGAGCACCGCGGCCCACCCGCCGTCGGCCGCCGCGGGCACGACGTGGTCGGCCCGAGCGAGCGCCTCGGGGTGCCCGTCGGCCATCGCGAGGGCGACCGCGGCACCGTCGAGCAGCTCGAGGTCGTTGGGCCCGTCGCCGATGGCGAGCACGCGCTCGGGGTCATGGCCACGGGCTGCGCAGTAGGCGAGCACCCCGTCCCACTTCGAGAGGCCTGGGGGCGCGACGGTGAGGGTCGCGCCGCCGGAGTACTGGCGTTCGTCGCTGAGGTGGGCGTTCGCGAGGTCGCCGATGCGGGCGTGCACCTCGGCGAGCTGCTCGGGGGGCATCGACAGGACGCCGAAGGCGAGGACCCGCTCGGTGGCGACGATCTCGCTGAGGTCGGCAGCACGGACCCACTCCCCGAACGAGCGGAGGTGCTCGGGATGGGTGGAGGGAGCGTCACCGACGAACACGTCGACCTCGTCGTGCTCGACGTAGACACAGGGCTGGACGCCGCCCTCGAGGAACTGTCGGAGGACCGCCGCCGCGTCGTCGGGCGAGAAGGCGTGGCGGTGGAGCCGCTCGTCGGTGGCGAGGTCGACGACCAATGCCCCGTTCAGCAGGACCGCCCCTGGGCGGAGCCCGAGCAGGGCGAGCGGATCTCGGGCCGACGCGAGGCGCCGGCCGGTGGCGACGAGCAGGCCGACGCCACGCCGCTCCAGCTCGGCGATCGCCTCGCGGGTGCGTGGGTGGAGGCCGTCTTCGAAGGTGTGCCAGAGGGTGCCGTCGAGGTCGGTGACGACCAGATCGATGTCGCTCATGGCCGCGGGGTCACAGCGCGAGCCGGTGGCGCAGCTCGTTGATGGGGAAGCCGTGGAAGTCGCGGGTGCGCCGGGCGCCGTCGAGCACCCAGCCGCTCGACGCATAGATGCGGCGCGGTCGCTCGTTGCGCTCCTCGGTCCACAGCACGCACTCGGTGTAGCCCATCGCGCGCAGGCGGTCGAGCCCGCGGAGCATGAGCCGCTGGCCGATGCCGTTCCCCCACACGCGGGGGTGGGTGTAGAAGGTGGCGACCTCACCGAGGGGTTCGGTGAGGTCGAGGTCGACCGCCTGACGGACCCAGATGAACCCGGCCACTCCTCGCTCGTCGACGGCGACGGTGATGTCGTCGTCGTGCGACGCGTGGATGCGTTGGGTCCACGTCCCGACCTCGGGCCGGACCTTCGCCAGTTGGTCGGGGGAGAGGAACTCCTTCCACCCCTCGCGCCCCGCGTCGACGAACACCTGCGCGATCTCCGCGGCGTCGGTGTCGCGCGCCGGCCGGAGGTGACGGCCGCCGGCGATCTCGATCCGCCACCGCCGGTCGGGCCCGACGACGAGCGTCTCCCCGTCGGCGAGCGCCACCATCCGGACCGCGCGCCCGTGCGTGCTGATCGCGGCCTCGTGCCGGGTGCGCCGGCCGTCGCGGTCGGTGTGGGCGAGGACCAGCACGTCGGTGAGGCGCAGCCCGGTGAGGTCGGCGCTCGCCGGGGGTTCGGGGAACGGCGCCACCATCCGGAGCGGCTCGAGGGTGGGCCCGGCGACCATCGCCCCGGCGCTCTGCCCTGCGTAGGTGGCGCCGCGGGCGAGCAGGTCGTGCACCGCGTCAGCGAACCCGCTGCGGATCACCGCGTCGAGCAGCAGGAACGGGTTGCCGCCTCCGACGAGCACGGCGTCGGCGACGGCGAGGGTGGCCGCGACCTCGGTGGGATCGGCGGCGGCGAGGTCGAGGTCGACGCGGGTCGCTCCCGTGCGGTCGACGGCCCGTTCGACCGGCTCGACGATCGCCCGCCGGTCGGGCAGGTCGTTCGCGGCGGTGGGCACGACCACGACGGTGTGGCCTGGTCCGAGGGTGTCGAGAACAGCTGTGAACGACGAGGAGCCGAGGTACACCGATCCGGTCACGTCGCACAGTGAATCGGTGGTCGCCCCTCCCTCGCAACGAGGTTCCGCGCCAGGAATTCAGGACAGCACGTGACCGCCACCAGGCGTACGGTCGCGCGGATGAACCTCGACGCCGAGGGAGACGTCATGATCCGCCACGCCTGCCCGTTCTGTGACTCGCCGCTCGACGCCGACGACCTCGACGCCCTCGGACGGGCGGGCCTCGACCATGTCCGCGCCGAGCACCCCGAGGTGCCGTACCCCGACATGGCCGTTCGCAACTACTTCGAGGGCATGGCCCGCATGACCGGCGGCACCGAACGGCTCGCGTCGATCGGCACCGTCGAGGTGCACCCCGTCACCGAGGATCGCATCGACGACTGGCTCGACTTCTTCGACCACCATGCGATGACGACGATCCCCCAGTACTCGGCCTGCTACTGCCTCGAGCCCCACGAGCTCGAGCCCGGAGCGGTGTCGATGCCCGAGGCGCACTGGAGCGAACGGCGCGCCGCGATGGTCGAGCGGCTCCGCGCCGGCACCACCACCGGCTACCTCGCCTACGTCGACGGCCGGCCCGCCGGGTGGGTGAACGCGTCGCTGCGCTGCCACTACGGGCTCTATCGCCGCGGCGACGAGCACGACGACGACACGATCGGCGTCGCGTGCTTCGCTGTCGCCCCGCCGTACCAGTTCCACGGCGTGGCGAACGCGCTGCTCGACCGGGTCCTCGCCGACGCGCCGTCGCGTGGCGCGGCCGCCGTCGAGGCGTACCCCTTCAACGCCGACACCGAGCGGCTCGTCGACTTCCGGGGCACCCGCTCGATGTTCGCCCGCCGTGGCTTCACCGAGGTGGCCGTCCGTGGCCACGACACGGTGGTGCGCCGGGAGGTCGACGCCCAGCCTTGACCCGCGGTCTCAGTCCCCGGGCTCGGGACGGCTGGTGTGGCCGGGACGGCCGGGGGTGCGTCGCTCCTCCTTCAGCTCGGCCTCGAACACGTGGCGCTTGCCGTCCATGAGCTCGTCGCGCACGAGGCGCTCGATGCCGGCGACCGGGCGGTAGTACTCGTCGTCGAACTCCTCGACCACCTGGAAGGTCCAGCGGCCGCGGAGCACGTTGCGGCCGACGGCCTCGGCCCGGACCCGCTCGGCGAGCTCGCGGTGACCGGCGGCCTCGAGCAGGTCGGCCGCCTCGCCGATGGTGGCGTCGGCATGACCCATCAGTTGGTGGAAGTCGAAGAGGCGGCCGCGGGCCCGCTCGACCCACTCCCACCCCTCGCTGAGCTTGCCGACGGCGGCCACCGTGTCATCGTCCGCGCCATCCGGGCGTCGATGGGCGGCGTCGGGTGGTCGGGGCGTCGCGTCGTCGGTCATGCATCGAGCCGTACCCCGCCGGCAGGCCGATCGAACCTCGACACTTGTCATGACAACCGGGGGGTGCTGGGATCGCGGGCGTGACCGACCAGTCCGAGCCCGAGTCCGGCAGCGGGCGTCGAACCCCCACCTACCAGGCCGTCGCCGACGAGCTCGAACGGGCGATCGCCGGCATGCGACCGGGTGAGCTGGTGGCCTCGGAGCACGAGCTCGTCGAGCGACACGGTGTGAGCCGGCTGACGGCCCGGGCCGCCTTGGAGGAGCTGGAGCGACGGTGGCAGGTGCGTCGGGTGCGGGGCGCGGGCACCTTCGTCGCGCACCGCGCCGAGCTCGTACTCGACCCCGGGGCACCGCCGAGCCTCAGCGGGATGTTCCGCCGTGCGGGTGTGACCCCCACCTCACAGGTGCTCGGCACCCGCACCCGCCGCCCCACCGGCGAGGTGGCCCAGGCGCTCGACCTCGACCCCGACGAGCGTGTCGTGACGGTGACGAGGGTGGGTCGGATCGACGGCCACGTCGCCTGGTACGGCACGACCCACCTCCCGGCGGAGGTGGTGGAGGGGCTGACCGCGCACCTGGCTGCCGACGCCTCGATCCACGCCGTGTTGGTCGAACACTTCGGGCTGAAGCCGGAACGGGAGCGGCTGCGGGCGGAGATCGCCGTTGTGCCGTCCGAGGTGGCGGCCCAGCTGGGGGTCGAGGGTCGCCCACTCGCGTGGCGGCTCGAGATGTGCCACGCCGATCGCTCGCTCGGCCGGCCGGTGGAGCTCGTCCAGGCGTGGTTGCGCACGGACATGGTGCGGCTCCGCCTCGAGCTCGGCTCGGCGTGA